>PWKN01000169.1 GCA_003559735.1 Bacteroidales bacterium
AGGTCGGCCAGAACCTGTCTTACCTCCAAACCTGTGGTGAACTCGATCAGATTGAATGCATGCACGCCTATATCGCCCATACAGCTGCTTACCCCTGCATGTTCGGGTTCGAGGCGCCAGATCCCCGTTATACGGCTGCCTGCACCGTGAATGATGGCGTTGATCCATCCCTGGTAGTATTGTGCATCAATGCGTTGTATGGTGCCCAACACTCCATCTGCAATGAGTGCCCGCATTTGTCGAACCATTGGGTATCCGGTATAGGTGTGTGTAAGTGAAAAGGTCATTTGTTTTGCGGCGACTGTCTTTTCAAGGTCAAGTGCTTCTTCGACCGTCATGGTCATGGGTTTCTCACATACGATGTGAAAATTATTGTCAAGCAGCTTCTTTGCGAACTGATAATGCAGGGCATTGGGCGTGACAATGGCCACCACCTCCATTCGTTCGTTATCCGGAAGCTTTAACTCCGTTTCAATAAGCTTGTCAACGGTCTCATAGCAGCGGTCAAGGTCAAGGCCTTCCTGAGTGGCAAATTCCCTGCTTTTTTCATAGTCGGCATCAAAAACCCCTCCTACAAGTTCATAATCATTGCATATTCTCGAAGCACGACGATGGGCATCACCGATAAATGCACCAAGTCCACCTCCAATCATTCCCAAACGTAATTTTTTCATAACATTTCGTTTTTTTCTGGTTTATACATCAATTGACCTTCTCAGGCACTTATTATATATGTGTCGCACATGGCATAATCCGAACGGTTAGTGATCCATAAGCCGGAAGCATTTGCCCGGGTTATGGTTTACTGCCTGTTTTGCTCAAAAAACCGTGATATACCCATGTTGATATCCCTTAGCTTTTCTTTGTCCATCTTGATCACTTTGCGGTCGTAAGTCATGATTCCGTTTACTTCGATCTCCACATCGGTTGTTTGTGTGTAGACAGCACCTGAAAAACCTGTCCTGATCATTTTCTTAAGCTCATTTGCATATTCAATATATTGACGGGTCACTTCTTCAGGGGATGAAAACCTGATGTAGCCCCAGTTGCGGTCGGGCTCCCACAGGTGGCCTTCGAGTGCCAGTCCGATCCCCCCATACTCGCCCTGCACCATAACCCGTTGTCCGTCAAAAAGAAACATATTCGGCTCGGGGTAGTTGTGCAGTGACATGATATCACCTGCCTGCAGATGGTTGCCGCCACTTGCCGGCAGCACAAGACGGGATGGGTCGTACGATTTTGTCCAGTCAGTGATCTCAGCAGTTTTGAACTGGCCCCAGGCTTCATTAAACGGGACCCAAACCACCACAGACGGATGTGAATAGAGAAGATCCATCACCGCTTTCCACTCGTTCCGGAAGATGGCTTCTGATTCCGGACTGCGTGACAGTTCCGTTCCGTCGAAAAACTCTGTTCGCTGCCATACGGGTGTGGCATCACCGTTGGGCATGTCCTGCCATACAAGGATACCTATCCTGTCGCAATGTGCATACCACCTTGCGGGTTCAACCTTCACATGCTTTCTGATCATATTGTATCCGAGGTCTTTGGTAACCTGGATGTCGTACTTCAGCGCCTCATCTGTCGGCGCAGTGTACAGTCCGTCAGGCCACCATCCCTGGTCGAGCAATCCGAAATGAAAAATGTCCCGGTTGTTTAACTGCAACCTCATGATGCCCTGTTCATCCCGTTTTGCAGAGATCTTGCGCATGGCAAAATAGCTGTTGATCTCATCCATTATCTCACCATCTCTCAGCAGCATCACTGTCATGTCATACAAATGGGGTGATTCCGGACACCATAATTCAGGGTTTTCGATGAATATTTCCACCGGTTCGGCCACTGATGAGCGGCTTGATGCAATAACCTGATCTTCAGACCATACATTGACTGCGATCACATCACCATATGCTTTGCCTGTTACTGAAGCCTTTACCGTTACCCTGCTGCGGTCAATATCGGGAACTGTTTTCAGATGTGAGATGTGCGCGGGTGCGACTGGCTCGAGCCAAACGGTTTGCCATATCCCTGTAACAGATGTGTACCAAATGCTTCCGGGATTTTTCACTTGTTTTCCGCGGGGTTGCGGACCCTGGTCTGTGGGGTCCCACACCTTAACGGTTAATGATTGCTGTCCGGATGGGTTTAAGAATGGCGTGATATCAAAACAAAATGGGGTATATCCTCCCCGGTGGGTGCCAATTTTGATGTCGTTGACCCATACATCGGTCTCCCAGTCAACAGCCCCGAAATGGAGGATGATGTTTCTGCCTGACCAGTCTGGCGGAACAGTAAACTCCCGGTAATACCAGAGGTTTTTTGTTTCGCCCACTTCCTTCTTTACACCGCTGAGACTTGACTCCACTGGAAACGGAACAAGTATTTGTCCGTCGTACCTCTCTGGCACAGACTGGCCAAGGTCTGTTATGGCATATTCCCACAGTCCGTTCAGGTTCTTCCATTCGGCGCGTTCGATCAATGGCCTGGGATATTCTCCCAGCACATTGTCCGGATCAACCTGGTCTGCCCATACGGTACGTATCCTGTCACCGGCCGGTTGCCACTGGGCAAGGCAAAAAAACGGGATTATGCTGAATAGTGCTGCAAAAAAGAATGATTTTTTCATTGTTGGATAATTTTGTTGTTGCCGGTAAATCTCCCGGAATACCCGTATTTGTTGTCCTTTATTTTTGAGAGGTATCGTTGCTTTTTTCAGGGGCCAATATACTCATTTTAAACATAGGTTTTGCCGGTCAAAAGTAGAGATTCATATAATTCCAGGCAATGGATTATTTGGGGATTTGCTATAACAATTTGGTCTCTTTTATGAAAACAGGGTGAGGAAAAACGTCCCGCGAAAAGATTTTTTTTAAATATCTTTACACGTCAAAAAAAATGACCCTTAAAAGTCTGGTTCATTTAACACAGAAGTAAAAATTAAACTACAACATGGGTAATCGGTTCTTCTTATACAAAAGCGCTATTGTAGCGTCACTGGCAGGTTTTTTATTTGGCTTTGACACGGTTGTGATATCCGGTGCGGAGCAGTCCATCCAATCATTATGGGGACTAAGCAGCACCCTGCATGGGCTGGCCATCAGCATGGCCCTGTGGGGTACAGTTGCGGGTGCAATGATCGGGGGGTGGCCTGCCCAGCACCTGGGTCGCAAAAAAACGCTGTTGTGGATTGGGGTGCTGTATCTTGTATCTGCCATCGGGTCGGCGCTGGCCCCTGAGGTGATCTCTTTCATGGTTTCCCGTTTTATAGGCGGACTGGGTGTGGGGATATCGACCGTGGCTGCACCCATGTTCATCTCGGAAATAGCGCCTCCAAAATACCGTGGCCGGCTAACCGGGATGTTTCAGTTTAACATTGTGTTTGGGATCCTGGTGGCCTATTTCTCCAACTCACTGCTTGGGGGTTTTGGGGAACACGCATGGCGGTGGATGCTTGGTGTCGAGGCAATTCCTGCGCTTATCTTTGCGCTGTCGTGCATTGGCCTGCCCGAGAGTCCGCGATGGCTGATCATATACAAAAAAGACCGTGAACGTGGATTGGAAGTATTGAGAAAGACAAACAGCGATCTTTCCACAAATGAGCTGAACAGACTGGTTGGTGATATTGAAGCCACCGGGAAAGAGAAGAAGCAGGCCACGGCATTTTTTGGCAGGCATTTGCTCAAACCCATCATGCTTGCGTTTTTTATTGCTTTTTTTAATCAGCTTTCAGGCATAAACGCCGTTCTCTATTTTGCGCCCCGGATCTTTCAGATGACCGGACTGGAAGCCCAGGCGGCTTTATTGCAATCGGTAGGCATAGGGATAACCAACCTGGTATTTACGTTTGTCGGACTGTGGCTGATTGACAAACTGGGCCGCCGTATCCTTTTGTTTGTCGGCTCCTTTGGGTATATTGCCTCACTTGGACTGACAGCATGGGCATTTTCTTCAGGCAACACAGGTATCGTGCCATTGACCATCTTCGCATTTATTGCTGCCCATGCCGTCGGACAGGGGGCTGTGATCTGGGTCTTTATCAGTGAAATATTCCCTAACAGACAAAGGGCTTACGGACAGGCGTTTGGGAGCTTTACGCACTGGTTTTTTGCCGCCTCACTCACTTTGGTGTTCCCTTTGATGGCAGAAGCGATGAAGCCCCAGCATATTTTCGGGATTTTCTGTGCAATGATGGTGTTGCAGCTTATATGGGTTAAGTTGTTTGTTCCTGAAACAAAAGGCATTTCACTGGAGGAGCTGGAAGAACGAATGTAAGTTGCAAACCAGGCATTTGCATGTAAAATGAAGGCAAATTATCGTTATATTTGCAGGTTCCGTTTTTATGGATAAAGAGTCCCGCGAAAACGCGGATTTTCCCTTTCGGGGAAATACTAAATGTCGGTAGTCATATTAACACAAAAAAAATGAGTCATAAAACAAAACAGAAAACAAGGCGTGAATTCTTTGGTGATGCTGCTGCCATGGGTGTGATGGGCGCCATGGGTGCCGGTTATCTGCTTTCATCATGCAGCAGTGACAGAAAAAATGTTCCTGCCCCGGTATTTTTTAATACTGCACCTGATGGTCCGCTGCTTAAAGCCGGACTGATCGGTTGTGGTGAAAGGGGCACCGGTGCCGCGGTAAATTTTATTGATGCGGGTCCCAATCTGCAGATAACCGCGTTGGGGGATGTGTTTCAGAGCCGCATTGATAATTGCAGGGCACAGCTTAAACGTGCCAGGGACGTTGACATTCCCGACGAACATTGTTTCGTTGGTTTCGATGCCTATAAGAAAGTGATTGACTCGGATGTGGATGTGATATTGCAGGTTACCCCCCAGCATTTTCGTCCCCTGCATTTTGATGCAGCCGTTCGGGCACGTAAGCATGTATTTGTGGAGAAGCCGGCCGCTGTTGATCCTGTGGGTGTCAGAACGGTTATGGCTGCAGGGAGAATGGCTGAAGCAGCCGGACTGAAGGTTGTTGCCGGTACAAACTTCAGGCACCAGCGCGATTATCTGACAACCAACCATATGGTACAAAGCGGGGCCATTGGCGACATTATTTCCGCAAGTGCATACGATGTCAGGGGAAAGATCTGGCACGTAAACAGGCAGCCGGGGTGGAGTGATATGCATGCCATGCTTATGGACTGGATGAACTGGAACTGGCTCTCTGGTGGCGACAACGTTGATATTGCCGTGCACCAGATCGATATGGTCAGCCTGTTCTTTGGGAAACACCCTGTAAAAGCTTTTGGTTTTGGTGGAAGGCACCGCAGACATACGGGTAATCTTTATGACTTTTACAGTGTTGAATATACATTTGATGACGGAAGGCTGTTTAACTGCTGGACCAGGTGTATTGACGGGTGCGACAACCGGCATGGGTTCATGATTTACGGAACGAAGGGATATACAAACTGTCAGAACAAGATCTGGGACAACAACAACAACCTGATCTGGGAATACGATTATCCGCCCGATGAAGAAGGGCGGCCGACAAACCGGGTGGCCATTTCTTCATATGATGAAGAGCACATCAACTTTGTAACCGCCATACGAAAAGACACCCCTATGAACCAGGCAAATGACCTTGCGGCTGCAACACTGTGCGGGGTGATGGGCCGGGAGTCGGCCATCACCGGCAAAGTGGTTACCTGGGATGAGATGATGACATCCAGCCAGCGGCTGGGTCCGCAGGAATATGTCATGGGCCCCTTTGTGGGCAGTGATACCGGTATTCCGGTTCCAGGTGTTGCCCCGAATATTGAAGGGGTGCGTATCTTATAGACTCCCTGGAAGTGTATTGGCTGCCGTGCCGGGAAGCCCATCATGCCTGTGAACAGGAGCGCCACAGGAACGCTTTGAAGCAACAGGAATACTTTGAAGCAAGACGAAGACAACACGGCAAAGATCAAATGCGCATAAGCGCTATTGGATCAGCTTCCTGATCCTGTTGTCGAGCGCTTCCTGGTCTTCCGAAAAACTTGCGAGTCCCGCCGCATTGAGCAGTGCATCGACAGAAACAATCTTTGCTGCGATCCGTTTTGACCAATTTTTGTGAACGGGGATTTTTCCGTCACTGGCAATTTGCTTTTTGTCATCCTCTGAAAAGACCGGGAAAAGGTCAGTGATGCCTGCATCAAGCGCACGGCTCATAAACTCCTCGGCGGTTGCAGGAGGATCATTGTCAATGCTGTGTGCAAAATTATGTTCTGTTTCGCTGTACTGCCAGAGTTTTTCTATCCCAAGTCCGCCAACCGCATTGTCTCCGTTTAAATGGATGGCATAATCCTTGTCTCTGTTGCTGGTAAAAACAGGCGCCATTTCTGAAACAGCCTTTTTGGCTACCGCGGTGGGGATGGTAAACACATCCACGCCGGCCAGACTCCCTACCTGGGATGCATCACGCATGCTCGCCGCAATCTGCTTTGTGGGTTCCGGGTTTTGCTTTGAATATTCTGTCACTACACGCTGGCTGGCGAGGGTGGATTTCTCACCAACCATCCTGCCATCGCCCAGCCCATTGTTCTCTACATAGGCATTTTGCCTGCCAAGGAACACATTTACATAAGAAGGTTTTGAGAATATTGCCGCAATCAGGTTATGCCGGGCACTGAAGTTAAGGGTGAAGTTGACGGGAATACCCTTTTCCCTGATTTTGCGGCATGCAATATAGCCCGCCGGGGTCAGGGGGATCTTAATAATGAAGTGTGTCGGACAAATGTCATAGAACCTTTCTGCATACCAGACCGAACGATCTATGTCATTTGCCATATCTGTGTGAAGCTCGACACTCACTTTTCCGCCAAATCGTTCAACCAGCTTCAACCCGTGTTTTGCATTCAGGATAAAGGCAATTTCAATGATCCTCTGGTCTGCATCCATATCACTGAGCAAATGGTTGGCATCAACGATCAGCTGGTCGTAAATCCCTTTTTGTATCTCTTTGTTGAGCAAGGTGTTATTTGTTGTAAGGGCCGTCATTTCAGCGCACCACAATGATGATGCCTCATCCATATCACCTGTGTCGAGCCATATTTCCGTACCTGTTTTTCTTAACTCGTTCCAGAAGGGATTGGATGCTGGTTTTTGCGGCATGCCGGTTTTGATTCCGTCCTTAATGAATCCAGCGATCAACTCAATTTGTTTCTTGTCCATATACGCCATATTTGTGGGTTTTTTGGGTTTGTCAGACACGCGGCTGACCCCCCTGTTGTGCTGCAAAAGTATACGAAAAAATGATTCCTGCCAATGGATGATTTGGCTTTTTTTTATGCATTATTGGGAATCGTTCTATGCTTAGTTCTCTTTAAACCCCGGAGAGACCGGCGACGGATCCTTTGTTTTTTCTCTCTGAAATTCGGTGGGTGTCTTCCCAAAGGTTTTACGGAAGCAGCGGTTGAAGTATGATATGTTGTTGAACCCAACCATATAGGCTATTTCCGACACGTTGTATCCTTCGTCATAGAGATATGTGGCGGCTTTTTTGAGCCGGATCATCCTGATAAATTCCGTACATGACTGGTTTGTCAACGCTTTGAGCTTAACGTGCAACCGGCTTCTGCTCATGGCAATTTCACGGCAAAAATCCTCAATGGAAAAATCGTAGTTGTCTATGTTTTTCTCTACAATGTTGTTGGCCTTTGCCAAAAAGTCTTTGTCAATTGAATTGTTTCCGAGCTTTTCAATGTCAAGCCGGGGGTCCATCATAAACTTGCTGATCAGGGCCATTCTGTTTTTCAGGATGGAACGGATCTTTACTTCAAGAAGCCCCATATTGAATGGTTTGGTAATATAATCATCGGCACCCGATTCGAATCCGTCGATCTGGTTTTCCAGCGAATTCAGGACCGTGATCAAAATGACGGGGATATGACATGTTTCAATGTTCGATTTAATCCTGCGACATAGTTCAATCCCCGACATTTCCGGCATCATGATGTCGGAAATGATCAGGTTGGGAAAAACAGTGCCTGCCAGCTTGAGTGCTTCCTCTCCGTTTTTTGCTTCATACACTTCATACTCATCTTCCAGGTTGTCCAGGATAAAATCCTTGAGTTCAGCATTGTCTTCTGCCAGAAGAATTTTGGATCCTGTTGGTCCGGACTCTTTTTTCTGACCGGCAATTATTGGTTCATTATATTGGCTTATATGTTTGGAAATGAGTTTGTCATAATTTCTCCTCGGATTGATGTTGACGAAATCCTCGTTTTTAAAGTGTTTGTGACCCAAGGGGATATAGATGGTAAAGGTGCTGCCCTTCTGAATGGTGCTTTCTGCCCGGATGATCCCTTTGTGCAGCTCAATGAACTCCCTGGCAATGGAAAGACCAATGCCTGAACTCGCACGGTTTGCTTTAGAGTGGTCTTTACCCTGGTAAAACCTGGTGAATATCCTGGAAAGTTCATCAGGGGCAATGCCACTGCCAGTGTCAGCTACAGAGATCTTTACATACTCGTCACACATCAGTTGTTTGTTGTTGCCGCCTGGAATAGCTCCCTTTTGAATCCTGTCGATCGTAATTGTGATCGAACCTGCGTCAGGGGTAAACTTAAAGGCATTGCCAAGAAGGTTGAATATTGTCTTTTCGATCTTGTCCTGGTCAATCCACACCTCGACCTTGTCAATGGCAGATTCCAGACGGTAATCGATGCAGTGGTTGACTGCATATTCCGAATAGTTCTCAGACACCTCCCTGACAAGGTACACGATGTCGTATTTGCTGACCTGGAGGTTTATTATGCCTGAGTCAATTTTTTGAATATCCATGATTTGACTGATCAGCCTGGATAACCTCCCGGTGTTTCTGTAGACTACCTTCAGCGTTTTATGGAACAGCTCTGTGTTGTTGCGGTATTCCGGACTGTTAATCAGTCTTTCGATGGGGGAGAGGATCAATGTCAGTGGCGTTTTGAACTCGTGGGCGACATTGGTAAAGAATTGAAACTTTGATTGGTTGAGTGCAATAATTTTCTCCTTTTCCAGCCGTTCAATCTGCAGGCTGTGCTTATACGCTGTTTTTGAATAAAAATAATTCCACAGAAAATAGATCAGTGCGGCCACCAAAAGGGTGTAAAGCGTGTAGGCAAACCTGGTTTTCCAGAACACGGGTAGAACCTGTATGACGATCGGGTCACTATAGCTTACGGCATCGTTGTTGTGTTTTACTTTGGTTACGAATTCGTATTTTCCCGGGGGGATGTTCGTATAGTTGGCATTGGTCTTGTCTCCAATATGAATCCACTGACTGTCAAAGCCCTTTAGTTTGTATGCATACAGGTCCTTTTCCGGACTTGTATAATTCAGGGCGCTGAAGCTGAAGCCGAAAAATGACTGATTATGGTTTAGTTTCAGGTAGCTTGTTTTCCTTATGGGTTTCTTCAGTGGCGACTCTTCGGTGTCTATGGTTGCTGGCAGGTTGTTTACATAAAACTCTTCGATGATCACCGGATGGTTGGCTTCCGATATATGGTAATCGGCCGGATCAAACGTGATCAGTCCCCTGTTTCCCCCAAAGAACAATTCACCGTTTTTGTTTTTGTGAGATGCACCCTTGTGGAACTCAATAACATGGAGTCCGTCATTGAGGTCAAAATTGATAAAGCTTCTGCTCCCGGGATCCATTCTTGACAGTCCGTTGTTGGTACTGATCCAGATATATCCTTCAGAGTCTTCCTGTATTCCGTTGATTGTATTATTGGGCAATCCGTCGGTTGTTGTGAAGACATCAAAGCATCCTGCTGATGGGTTATAGAGATTCAAACCCATGGCAGTACCTACCCATATCCTGTTTTCCTTGTCTTCCAGGATGGCAAATACGGAGTTGTCGGAAAGGCCGTTTTGTGATTCGGAATATAAAAAATGTTGTATGATGCCTGTTGACGGATCCAGTTTGTTCAGTCCGTAATAGCTGCCGATCCAAAGTTTGCCTTTGCTGTCTTCCATTATAACTGTGGGGAAAACGCTGGTCAGGGCATAAGGCAAAGAGGAGTTGGTGTTATTATAAACTGTAAACGAATCATCCTGCCCGTTGTAAAGGTTCAGGCCGTTATTGGTAGCGATCCATATGTTGTCAGAGGAGTCCTGGTAAACATGGTTGATGATATTGCTGCTGATGGAAGTGCTGTCGGCGGCGTCGTTTAAGTAGGTTTTGTGTGTTTCACTGGCAGGATCATACCTTGTTAGTCCGCCGAGGTAGGTTCCGATCCAAAGGACACCGTCGTTGTCAAATGTTAAAGTGTTGATTGCATCCGACCGGATACCAATAACATCACTGTTTGGCAAGATATATGAGAAGCTGTTTTCCTTCCTGTTATAGACATTGATGCCGCCCCCATTGGTTCCTATCCAGAGGTTATTGTCATTATCTTCCGTAATGCTTAATACAAACGCATAATTTAGTCCGTACTCCTGACCTGGTATCCGGGTGATGTTTTTAAAAATATTGTTTTCCGACTGCAGGATGTTCAGGCCATTTTCGTAGGTCCCGATCCAGATAATTCCGTTCCTGTCTTCATAAATGTATCTTGGAGCACTGCAACTCAGACTGAATGGGTCAAAATCAATGTTTGTATACGTATGAAATGTTTGCCGGTTTTTGTCGTATATGCATAATCCGGCGTTTGTCAGAATCCATATTCTTTGATGCTTGTCTTCAAACACCTGTGATACGGTGCGGTGAGGCAATACGATCTCTTTCCCGGTGTCAGTGGTATATCGTATTACCGATTGGTCGAACGGGTCGTGTTTATAAAGGCCCTGTTCCGATCCTATCCAAACGATACTGTTCCGGTCTTCATAGATGTTGAACACCTTGTTGCCCTTCAGTGTATTGAGGCCATTCTCAATATGCTGTATTTCGGAAAGCCGTTGATTGTTTATATTGAACCTGAACACGCCATGATTGAGGGTGCCGACCCAGTGGTTCCCCTGGCGGTCGGAGGTTATATACGTAATTTCCTCCTCATTGATAACATGGTCGTCCAGCACGACTATTTTTTCAAACCGGTTCTCCTGCGGGTTATATTGATACAGTCCTGCAGCGGTACCGGCAAGGACCACGCCATTTGCATCCTTGTGGAGGGTTAGTGCCGGCCTGTTGTGGTGTTTTCCTGATTGTGTGGTCAGCGGGACGGGTGAAAAAACATCCAGGTCACTGTCATAGTAGTCTATGCCCTTTTTATGTCCCACCCAGAAGTTGTCTTCATTGTGGAGGCATATGGTGCTGATCTGGTTGTTCCTGAGGGTTTTTTTGTCTGAATAGGAGCTTTTGTAGTTCCTGATCGTCCGTCCGTTATAGCGATTCAAACCATCTTCTGTTCCGATCCAAATATAGCCGGTCGAATCCTGAAGAATACAACTTACGCTGCTGTTAGACAACCCATGGCTGACAGATACATGCCTGAAACGCAGATCCTCCTGTCCGGCAAGGCACGTATGGATCAGCAGTGCCGCAATATGGAGTACCAGGACAGGAAATAGCAAACACCTGGGATTGTATCTGTTGTTCATCGGGTTAAATGAAATGAGTTGAGCGCCATTGGTTACAAAGTTAACACCCCTTGCAGACAAAAGCAATAACTTTCGGGTCTCTCCTGTCTTATCGCTTTTCAAATTTTTGTGAAGCCGAAAACTGTGGCGTGTCCACTGTCAGGAGATACATACCCGGACGCAGATGCTGAATGTCGATGGCAACATTGTTGCCGGGCAACATGTTGTTGTATATGCCGGTTTTATGCAAGATGGTTTTGCCGCCAATATCAATTACCCGAATGGTATACTCAGATGGGCTGTTCAGCGACAATACGCAGGTGATCTTATGGCTGGCAGGGTTGGGGAACAGCACGAACCCTGTATTTTTTGCCCCGTGCTCATGGACGGATGTCGGGTCAAGAACATGTATCATGAATGACTGTGTTGCTGATGCACCTGCGATGTCGGTAATCGTTACTTCCATGGTGTAATCACCAATATCGGAATAGGCCGGGGTGCCCGACAATACCTTTGTTGATTCATTAAAGGTAAGCCATCCAGGGAGCGTACCTGTACCTTTTTCAACGACAGAAAAAAAAACCCTGTCGCCAGGGTCATCGTCGCCGGCAATGTTTGCAAGTGACAGAAGGAGGTCTGTTTCAGCACCAATGGTGATGTCGTCAATGGATTCAATAAAGTAAGGCGGTGTATTCTCGCCGGGTGTTGAAAATGCCTGGAATTGCCATAACGAAAAACCCCATTGGGTCCCCCTGCTGATACCCATCATGCGGATAAACCTTGTTTCAACCGGATCAAACAGAATCTTCTCCAGTCCGCCACGCCCATCGGCTTCTGTATACACATCGACCCATTCCTGGCCATCATCTGATACCTGAATGATGTATTCCTTTCCAAAAGCCACTTCCCAATCGAGCATTACCCGTTGGATGGTTTGTTTTTTTTCCAGTTCAACGGTGATCCATTGATTGTCGTTGTAGCTCGATGACCATCGGGTGTTGCTCAAGCCATCCACTGCATTTTGTGCCACTCGGTCTGGACTATCAAGTGATGATGCGCTTGCAAGCCTGTATAAAAGACGGTCCTCACTGCCGGGGTCCACAACAGAGACATAAAAACCGGTAGTTGCTGATTTACCCATGTTGTCGGTTGCACTGACAGTCACCTTTCCCATACCGGTTTGTCCCGGAATGACCGTTAACAAAAGCAGGCTGTCTGATTCGATGAAGGCGTGACAGATCTCTTCGTTCGTATTTCCTGTAACGGCATAGGATAGCTTTACGTCCTCGTGCGGACTTTCAAAAATGGTTGCCAGGTTTGTTACGGTCAATGGTTCTGTTTCTTCTTCTGACAAGCTGGTGATAAACCCTGGAATGTCTTCAATGACCGCGGGGGGGAAATGAAAAGTCTCGTCAGGGACAATGTCGATAATTGCCGGGTTCATATCTCTGATCATTTTCAATGCACTGGCACAGTCAGACAAGTCCCCATGCCCGTCGTGTCCTGAGTATGTCCACGACAATGCCCCGATATAGCCGTTTAAATAAGCATAAAGGTAGGCCTCTTCTGTGGTAAGGTCTTGTGCCGGTCTTCCGCTGAGGCCTTTGGCCGAGAATTCACCGATAAGGATGGGTTTGTCCAGTTCCCAGTGACCGGCAGGATTATGGAAGGGAGAGGTTGTTTCATCGAAATGTTCCGGATAAAAGTGTATCTGGTAAAAATCGAGCGTTCCCAGGCTGTCGCCTCCTGCGGCGATCAATTGTTGATCGCTGTAGTAGTTTGTCATCCCTCCGATATCGGTCATTACGCTAAAATTCCAGCTTCCGTTGGTCACCAGGGCATCGGGGGCTTCTCTGTGTATGGCTCCGGCTGTTAAATTGATGAACCGTTGCACATGTTTTATCTGTGTTCTTTCGGGAGTCCATCCAGCCCAGGGAATATCGTCGCACATCCCTTCAGGTTCATTAAAGATCTCCCATGCGAGAATGCCGGGGTGGTCTTTGAGTGCCCTGACCATTGGCACAAGGGCATAATCGATGTAGGCCCTTGTGTATTCGGGATTTTCGAGCAGCAATCTGTTCCTTGGCCAGTTGCTTTGCTGGGCATTGGGTTGAAGCATATCGAACGACCAAAGGCACAGGATGAGCAGCACCCCTCTTTCGTATGCTATATCCAATGCATGTTCAAGCATATGCAGATCGTCGGGGTGGAGGCCCGAAACCATATTGTCGGTAAATTCCGGACTATGACGGCCGTTTACGTGTATCCACCAGCGGAATGTGTTCCCCCCGGCTTCTGACAGTTCATCCATTGCGGTTGTAAACCTGCCTGTATCGAGGTTTCTCAGGTCATTTGCAAAGTCGATCCAGGCAAGGTTCATCCCGCTGACAAAGATCTCTTGTCCGCGATGATTGATGGTTGCTGCTTCGGGTGGTTGTCCCAGCAGGGGATTAGCCAAAGGTGCAAACAGGATAAAGAACAAAAACTCAAAACGTACCCTGTATCTGGTGTTGATCGTCATAATTTATTGTTTTTTATATTAATCATAATACATTCCGGCAAATGAACCGGGCACGTGCGGGTTCACCGCAAGCAGCAGGTACCCGGTTCAAAATGGTGCCTGGCTTATTGCCATGCGGGGTATTGTTCTAGGCCTCCGTTGCTTAGTTGTATTTCCCTGAGCGGGATTGGCCAGAATTCATGTTTTCCCCTGATAAAGCTGACTTCAAAGTCATCGCCCAGTGCAGCAAGGTTTATGCCGTTAATGAACTGGTGTGCCATATCAACCCTGACCAGGTCAAAGAAACGGTGTCCCTCGAGCGCAAGTTCGATTCTCCTTTCATGAATGATATCTTCCAGGGTAATGCTCGTAAGGTCGGCTGGATGTCCTGTGTCTCCCGACATCCGGGCCCTTTTTCTGACCATGTTCAGGTATTCCAGTGCTTTTCCTGTTTGTCCGGTTTGGTAAGCAGCCTCTGCAGCAAAAAGTACCACGTCGGCAAATCGTATCAGTCTTATGTTCATTGGCCCTTCATTGTCGTTGGTCCGGACCGCCCAGTACTCATCGGTTGAACATTCATATTTTCTGCCGATCATTCCCGTTGGCAGATTTATGAAGCTGATGGGGTACCAATTGTTGTCGACCATGATGGTGTCGCCTTCCTGTGCAATGGTTGTCTGGTAGCGTGGGTCCAGTTCAGGGTCAGCAGGGGCCGAGCTCAGGTTGGTGTAGCGGTTGTCGCGGTTTCCGAATGCATCTACGAGGTATTTTGTTGGGGCGTTAAAGCTCCATCCGCCAACATTGTCGGTGCCACCTCCCGGTAACTCATAGAACCTTGCTGTAGTATAGGTGGTAATATATGAACCCCGTGTCGCTGTCCACCCCCTGCCATCCATCACATTCTGGATCTCAAACACCGATTCATCAGAATTGTCTGCCGAGAGGGTAAATATCCAGCGATAGCCACCTACATGGTTTATCGGGTCTCTCCATGAGTTAAAACGTTCGCCATTAATGCCCACCAGGTTGTATTCACCTGAGTTGATCACCTCTTCCGCATATTGAAGGGCAAGGTCCCAGTTTTCTTCACAGCCTGTAAAACGCTCATCTCCCGGATAAAACCTGGCATAGGAAGATTCATAGATATAGGATTTTGCCAGTAAAGCCTGTGCTGCACCTTTGGATGCCCTGCCATAGTTTGGAGAGAGCTGGCTTTTATAGGGCAGGTGGGGTATTGCCTCAGTAAGGTCTTGTTGGATGAAATCATATACTTCCTTGACGGAGTTTCTTGGCGTTTCAAACATTTCCGGATCTACCAGTATGTCGGCTATCGGAACCCCGCCGTATATCTGGGCCAATATAAAATGAAAGAATGCCCGGAGGAATTTCATTTCGGCTTCCCGCTGGTCGAAAAGGGCAGGGCTGGTATGGGGGTCTAATTTTCTAACCTCATCTACCCTGTCAAGAAACTCGTTGGCCATGCGAATTCCTTTGTAGCAATAAGCCCATATGGCATCAACCCCTGTTTCGTTCGCTGTATGGGTCATGCGGTCAAAACGTTGTATTTGCGGCCAGTCATTGATGTTTTCTCCCCCGGTTTCTGAGTCGTCGGCCGGAACACTGCCATAAGCGATCACATAGAATACGTCAAAAATGTCCCTGCTGCAAAGCATGGCATAGGCAGCCGTAGCTGTCATATCCAGGTCTGCGAAATTTTCATAAAAAGTTTCCTCTGTATCAAGGGCAATGGGAGAGAAATCAATGAATGAATCATCACAGCCATATCCTGCAATGAGGATCAATACAGTTGTGGTAAATATTTTGATTGTTGCTTTCATTTTTCCTGTTCTTTAAGTATTAAAAATTAAGATTTACACCCATGGTATATACCCTGGCATTTGGATATGCAGCCTTGTCCAGACCCTGAACAAGAATATTGGTTGACCCGATATCAGGGTCATATCCTGAGTACCTTGTCAGGGTAAACAGGTTGGAAGCGCTGACATAGATCCGTAGTCTTTGCAATCCGGCCCTGCTGGACCAGTTGTGTGGCAGGGTATATCCAACCTGCAGATTTCTCAGACGAAGATAGGAGCCATCTTCCATATAAAAATCTGAGATCTTGGTGAAGTTTTCATTTGCGTTGCGCGGGTCGAGCCGCGGGTATTTCCCATCATGGTTTGCCTCAAACAACAGGTGGCCGTCCCTGTCGAAAATATCTTCACGGTAGTGGTTCTCAACATAATCGGCACTCCAGTTAAAACCGCCGTCGGTATTGAAGAGATAGAATTTGGAGGCATTGAAGATCTTATTTCCATATACTCCCTGCAGGAAGACAGAGAGGTCAAAGTTCCTGTACCTGGCCCCAAAGTTCAATCCGAAGATATATGGCGGATTGGGGTTTCCTATCGGACCGATGTCGTCGCTGTCGATCCTTCCGTCGCCATTGATGTCGACAAACCGGAAATCGCCGGGTTGTGCGTTGGGTTGGGCATAGATCTTGTTTCCATCTTCGTCAACGGTATACGGTTGGTTTGTTACAACCAGTCTTCCGTCAATGAGTTCTGCATCTTCGGGCTTGAAAATGCCGTTGGTGGCATATCCGTAATATTCACCGATGGCTTGTCCCTGGATGGTCCAGGCAAGGAGTCCGCTCATCCCTTTTGAGCTTCCCTGGAAGATTGTGTCCGGACTGATCTCAACGGCCTTGGTTTGCACATAAGTAAAATTGAAGTTGATGTCATATGCAAACCGTCCCTGGGTATCTTTCCAGATTGCATTGAACTCGATCCCCCTGTTTTCTAGTTTTCCGATATTGGCTATCGGGTTGCTTGCTCCTCCTTCGTGGTAGGCGTCGCGTACCCTGAATCCAGCGTAACCTGGTGCTTCGACTGTCATCAGCATCCCGTCATTATATCTCTGGAAGAAATCGATGGTTGTAAGCAACCTGTTGTCAACGAACCCCAGGTCGAGTCCGATGTTGCTGGTCACCACCCCTTCCCATTTGATGGCGGGATTGGACAGTACGTTTCGCGCTGCACCTACTGAGGCCGTCCTGTCATCAAAGTTGTACATATAGACATTGGCCAGTGCCACTGTTGAGAAATAGGCATAATCGGGAATGGCATTGTTGCCCACTTTACCCCAGCCATAACGTACTTTTCCAAACGACAGCCAAGGTACGATGTCGCGGACCAACTGAAAGTCGGTAAATTTTATTCCTGCCGAGAAAGAAGGAAATATCCCGGAACGGTTCCTGGGTCCGAATTTGGATGAGTAGTCTTTCCTGATGTTAAACTGACCGAGGAAGGTGGTACGATAGTCGTACGATACCCGGCCAAAGTATGAGTAACCCGCACTTTCACTGGCTGCGCCACTGGGCAGCTGAGCCAGCAGTGTGTCATTGGTGGAAGCATTAAAATACCACATTTCCGGGGTTGCATTGATCATGTCCCACCGGGTAGCACCCATCCACTCAGCTTTTCCGTACCCGGCTTCAAAACCGGCCATCAAATGCACGTTGTGGTCATCAGCAATCGTCCTGTTGAAGTTACCGATGTGCTGCCATTGCCAGCCTTTGTAGTTGGATGAACTGCGGTGAATTTTCAGGTTGTCGTTCCTGTTGGAGGCAGTAATAAAATAAATGGGAGAAAAATCATATCCCTTTCCATAGTTCAGGTCGCCGGTAAAACGACTTTCGTAAGTGAGGCCTTCGAGCGGTTCTATGATGGCATAGGCTGTTGCTTTGATAGAAAGGTTTTCATTGCCCCTGTCAAGCAAGCTGTAATTGGCGACAGGGTTGCCGGTATTGCCCAGTGGGGTGAATGTGAAGTTGTCGGAGCCGTCTGCCTTGAGCCTGGTAACGTAGGGGCCAATGCTGTCGGTAACCGGGACAAAGGGATGGTAGTTGATCGCTTCCATGATCGGTGTATGGTATTCGTTCAGCAATTGCCATTCCTCGTAGCCACTGTATTCGCGGTTGCTGACAGATAAATTCTGTCCCACCCTGAGCCAGTTATTGGCCTTATGATCTGAGTTCAGCCTGAGGTTGATGTTTTCATAGGCACTGTTGTACAGGATTCCCTCCTGTGCGGTGTATCCAACGCCTACATAAAAGGTCGAGTTCTCATTCCCCCCCGAAATGCCAAGGTCATAGTTGTGCATCGGTGCCCTCCGGAAGATCTCTTTTTGGTAGTCATAGGTGGGGACAGAAGCATAGTCGAAATAGGGTACGGAGTCATGAACGCCCGCCGGATCAGGTTTCCAGTGGAGGTAATCGTTAAAGTAATAGCGGCTGTAAGGCCTTCTCAGAATTGCCTGGTACTGGTTGTACATTTGCGCAAACTGTGGTCCGGAGGCAAGGTCAAGGTAGTTGCTGACTTCCTGGACACCAAAGCTGGCATTGAATGACACCTCGGTAACTCCGGGCTTCCCCCTTTTTGTGGTGACCAGTATAACTCCGTTGGCTCCCTGGGCACCATATATGGCGGCTGTGGAGGCATCTTTAAGTATTTCGATCGACTCTACGTCGCTGGGGTTGACTGTTCGTGGATCGGCCGCGACCCCGTCAACGATCCACATCGGATCGGTCTGGTTAATGGAGGTGATCCCCCTGATCCTCACATTTACGTTTGACCCGGGTGCACCTGTAACTGATTGTGCAAAGACTCCGGAAGCCCGTCCCTGCAGGGTTTGTTCAAGCCTGGAAACAGGGATTGCTGTGATCTCTTCCTGGGAGATGCTGGCAACCGCACCGGTCAGATCGCTCTTTCGCTGAATGCCATAGCCGATCACGACTACTTCGTCGAGGGCGTGGACATCCTCGGCCAGCGATACGTTGATCACTGTTTCTTCGCCCACAGGTATTTGCTGCCTCTGGTATCCTACAAATGAAAAGACCAGCACCTCACCTGGTGCAGCCTCTAAAAAGTATCTGCCTTCAAGATCGGTGATCGTCCCCCGGGTGGTTCCCGCTACCACCACATTAACACCAGGCAGTGTTATGTTGGTGCGGGAATCCGTTACCGTCCCCCTGATGGATCTTTCCTGGGCAAATGAGTAAAAACCACCCATAAAAAGAAAAAGCAGCGGCAAAATACTGCCTTTCATGATGAATAGAATCTGATTTTTTTTCATAATGTTACTGATTATTGATTTGGTTGATTAATTGCTGTTAACAGGAATAAGGCCGGAGTCCGCTTTTTTGTCTGGCTTTTTATTGCTGTGTTTCGTATGCTGTATAAAACAGGTGATGCCCATTCATGTTCCTGTTCATGCGTTCAGCTCAATTTTGGAATAAAGCTAAGGCCTTCCGCTACAGCGTGGTTGCACAAATGTTTTAAAAGTTTATACAATTGTTGTATGGTCTGTCTGGCCCGTGCAGGTAATAATTTCAAATATTTGCATTCAGCACATGTCGGGTTGTACGGTGCAGCGTGTGTTCATCTTTTGATAAACTGTCGTATGGCCAGAAAGTGGTCTGATACAACCATGAGCAAATAAATGCCATTTTTCAGGGAGCTTATATCAATTGTATGATTGAAAGCGGTATTGTTTGTGCTGGTTGCAAGTGACGAAAGAACCGTCTGACCGGTAATGTTGTATATGATAATTTCCGCATCTGTTGTTATTTCTTCTGTTTTGATGTTGAGGTATTGTTCTGCAGGGTTCGGATAGATCATTACGTTCTGTGATATTTGGCTGCTGGGCAGCATACCTGTGTCTTCACCAATGTCTGGGTATGCTTCAAAAGAATAGATGGAGAAACCCCATTGTGTTGCCCGTTTATTGCCCATCATTCTGACAAACCTGGCTTCTGCCGGGTCAAAAATTATCCGGTCCCACCCGCCATTTCCCATTGGCTCGTGATATACAGTCGTCCATTCAAGTCCGTCATCCGATAACTGTATCTCATAATCTTTGCCATAAGCCGTTTCCCATCGGATCATCACACGTTGTATTGTCTTTATTTCCTCCATCTCAACAGCAAGCCATTGGTTATCTGCATAGTCAGAGGACCACCGGGTAGAGAGATTTCCGTCAACGGCGTGGTGCACTACAGGGGCTGAACTATGCGATGAGGAAGCAGATGGTATCCTGTTGAGCAGCAGGTTTTCGGAGTCGGGATCATATACCGAAATGCGAAAAGGTGACACTGCGTATTTCCCCAAACTATCAGCAGCCTGGATCACAATCCTGTTAAATCCCTGTTTGTCTGGAAATACAATTACTTTCAGGTCGTTGTCACAGGAAATGAATGCTTCCGCCAAATCAGGGTTGTTGTTACTCATGACAGAAAAGTTCAGGACCATGTTTTCTGCCGGTGTTTCAAACACTTCATGAAGGTTGATCACCGTAAAAGTGTCCGCTTCTTCTTTGATCATTTGGTTGAAGAAACCCGGAATGTCCTTTATTATTTTGGGCGGATAATGGAACCCCTCATACAGGTAGGGTACAATGTAATCGCGGTAATTGTTTGCCCTTGTGAAGTATGTTTCATAAGGCAGTTTTACAGATGGATCTGTCCAGTCTTTGCTTCCGTTAATTCTTATTACAGTGTGTCCAACTTCGAATGTGTGGAGGTTTTCAATAAAACGTTCACTGTATTCTTCGAGGTATGGAACGGCATCGTTCATTACATCCCTGGTAAAGGCCACCCGGTCGTATGCGGCTTCGCATGCTGAGGCAAAAAACAGGTAGGGGTCAAGGGCTTTAAGGAAATCCACTTCAATGCCGCCATGAAAATGATGATTGCCATGGTATATGTGTGTGCTGGCCACCTCTTCAGGGAATGCGTGAAGCATGGCCCGCTGGGCATGTTGATAAACATCGCCGCCAAAGTTAAAAACAAAATCATGGTATTTTAAATTGAATGCCAGCGAACGGTTGTTTCTGTTGTCCCAGCTTTCAAAATGCTCCGAATGATAGTACATGTACCTCTCGTCTATTTCGTTGAACAAGGGGGAGTTCAGGATTTTAATCTCTACGTCATCTCCGCCGATTCCTGTGATGGTATTTCCAACGGCAAACTTGGGCCAGTGTTGTGGGGCGAAGCCGTATTCACCATATCCGTACGGGTCGTTGGGGTTGGGCCGGTTGTTATAATCGCCATATGCATTGGGGGGTTTGAATAAATTGTATCGAACCTGGCCGATTTCAAATTCATCCAGCAACGGCCCTAGGCCATGAAAATGATCATAATGCCAATGGCTTATGAACACGTAGTCAATTTTTTGCCTGCCGTTCTCGCCGACGGGCAGATGGGTTCTGAGAAATGGAACCGTATAATTTCTTGCCGCGCTTTCGGTCCCGGTATCAATCATGAGTGTCTCACCGTTTGGTAAAAAGATCAGCACAGCATCTCCATGCCCCACATTGAATGTAATGATTTTCATATCATGGATTACACCTTCTCCGGCACCAATAACATCGAGTCCGACATCCAGTATACTTCCATTGTCAAAGGTAAACAGAAGCACATGATGGCCGCTTCCGAATTCAATGATCTCTTCTTTGGAAAAATGGATTTGAATGGCTGTTGGCATATGACTGTTTTGAAATACCTGTTGCCCATATTCCACCTGTTCACCATTTCTGGTCACAGAAACCAGCGTATGTTCGTTTTCATGAACGATAAAGTAGAGGTCGCGCGGTGTGTCTTTGTAAAATATATTGTTTCGCGGACTCAGCAATGGTCTTTCGGCGAGACGATTCACTTTTTGATTGTTTGCATCCATGCCGGTTGCTGATAATATGCAAAAAAGCATAAACACAGCGGCTACAATGTTTTTTTTATCCATATAACAGATCAATTGAAATGACTTATTACTATCTTCAGGCTAGGTGATGCTGGATGTAAAAACCTGGGAACACCTTATCAATCCCTCGTATCATTAATCAAAAATATTCAATTCTGGTTGTTGTGCATGCAATAGATGTTTTATAATATGGTACATATGTGTCATACCCTGTGGGGTTTTTGTTATTGAAGGAATATATAAATGGGCACAAACACCATGGGTGTTAACGGGTCAACGCAGTTGTTTCCGGGCACATTCAATAAAGGCAAGCATATTCGCGAGCGGCACATCACCTTCTACTGCATGGGCAGGTGAAAAGATATAGCTTCCGTTCTTCCCCTTTTCAAGGAGCGCTTCCGACTCGGCGCGGACCTCTCCGGGGGTGGCGTATGGTAATGTTTTCTGTGTTGACAGCCCACCATGAAAGCTCAGGGTGCCCCGGTACCTGTCCATGAGTGCAAACACATCCATTACCTCTGGCTGGAATGGATTAAAGCAATCAACACCTGTTTCCACCAGGTCGTCAAAGAGTTCCTTTACATCGCCGCATGAGTGTATCATTACAAACTTTCCGGCATCACGGACTGTCTGGTACATGTTTTTTAAATGTGGCCTGATCATATCACGCCACGCACCGGGTCCCATGATCAGCCCTTTTTGCTGTCCCCAGTCGTCTCCGAAGTAGACGGCATCGATGTCATATTCGAGGGCTTTCCGGATCTGGGAAATGTTATAGCTGGCAATCGCTTCCATTAAATCATAGACAAACCCGGGGTGCAGCATGAAATCGATCATCAGGTTTTCCATTCCGCGCAGGGTCCATGCCCTTTCAAACAGGCTGAACCCGATCCGGAAGACCCTGAACATGCCGGGGTGCCTTTCACAAAGTGGCTTGATGTTTTCAAAAAATACCGGATGGCAGGGATCAGGGAATGTATAGTCCGACAAGTCGGGTTCAGACAAAATGATCTCTTTGACGTTACCGATGTCTTTGTCAACAGACCGGTCCCACACCACACCAAAAACATCCTTGTAAAGGTCGTTTCCCAGAGGTTCAAAAAACCCAATGTCGCTCCCCAGGCCAAGGATATGATTATACAGGACGTCGTCAAGTTCTGTACTCTGGTAGTGCTGGCATAACGTTTCCTTCGCTTCAACGGTGAATGAAAAGGACCATGGTGTATACGGGGGTTTTTTGCCTTCAAGGACCATGCGCACTACATCGCGACGTGATGGATAACCAGGTGTATTCATAAGAGAGGATTTGTGATGTTATACCGAATGCTTGATGTTTCTGTAATTGCAGTTTACATTGCTGCAGGCATTGCACACATATTTGTCGAACCGTACCTTTGTGCCGATCCCTATGATCCCGCTGACAGATTTTACGGGCTGCATTAGGGCAGATCCGGATATGCGAATACCGCAAAAACCTTCAGGGAACAATTTGAACAGCTTGTGTTGTTCGTCGACATTCCAGTTGCAGTATCCCGGACTGTAACGGTTGGTGACTTTCAATCCTTGTTTTTTCATGTCGCCGGCCAGGTGCTGATGAACGACATCCATTGCTGCGTCGGCCAGTAAAGAGCCAATGTAGTCGGTCACATATGCCTCAACCTGCAATGATGCATTCATCTTTTCTTTGATACGGTTGCTTATGGTCTCACCCGCCGTGCACATAAAAAATGCAAACATCTCGGCATCCTGGAGAAACCGCATGATCTGTTTGCCTGGGTTGAACACGATGCCGTTGGCTGCTATTGTTTTTGCCGAAAGGTTGGGTTTGGCATGCCGGAATATACGGTATCCACCTTTAATGTCATCATAAGTAGCAATCAGTTCGAGCTCATTCCTGATCAGTTCATCGAATGGATCGGGGATGTCGCCGGGATCGAATCCCATGACCCTGGCAACCATCTTTATGTCGATATTTATCTCGCCTGGACGTATGGTATATTGCATGCAGTTCATGTTGACCTTGTTTTTTGGAACAGTTCACGAAGCATTGCCGGGGAGGTGTTCAGGCCGAAAGTTACCAGTTCAGTAGGTCCGGCATAGGAGCTGATCTCCTGATAGTCAGTTGTTTCAAATACTGAATGTATGCCCATAACGCGTCCGTCGGTCATATTTACAAATCCCTTGATCCGGTAACAGTCTTTTTGTAATGCGCTCACCATGGCAGTCAGTCCGTTATGGGTCATTTTATCGTGGGTGCGCAACACGCTTACTTTAACAGGAGGGCGTCCCGCAGATCGTTTTCCTTTAAAACGTGCTGCAGCCTTGTGCGGATGATCTGCCGTTTTTAGCAGCAGGGAAGGGTCAACACGGCAATGGGTCGTTTCTGTGATCTCAGCAAAGGGATTCAGGTCTGTTAACTGTTTGCGCAGCCGACCCAAATCACCCCCGAAAAGATCGGTTTTATTCAGGAGCAGATGATCTGCGACCATAACCTGGTGTCTGAATCCCGGTAGCATGTTCAGCCCTTTTTCAAAATGAACGGCATCAACAACTGTTATGATGTGTGCATGTGTGATCTTCCCGCTGATGCCCTGATCCTGTAGTAGTTCCATTACATTCACAGGATCGGCAAGTCCGGAGGCCTCCAGAAAGATCAGCTCCGGATTGTGTTTACTAATAATGGTGTGCAGTGCATTCAAAAAAACGGACATCAGGCAGACACAAAAAACGGACCCGTTGTTGAGTTCCACCAGGTGGAAATCTTTGCTTGTTTGCAACAGTTCTTTTTCGTCGATGCCGGTGGGAGCGAACTCGTTCTGGATAATTGCCGTTCTTCTCTCCTGTGCACCCGTTGTGAGCACATGTTTCAGGAAAGAGGTTTTTCCGCTTCCCAGGGAGCCAATTACCAGTACCAGTGAGGTCATGATGATTTTTTTCGGAGTCTTTGGTTGATGACCTCCCTGATCCTTTCTACCGGCGGAATTTGTGATTCAAACTCTATGTTCCCGTCTATGACAACAGAAGGGATCTTTTTTACACCCAGGCTTGCCATCATCTGTATCCCTTCTTTCGCGGTAATGCGGTGTTCTTTGGCAACCACGCTGTTGCCGAATGGTTCAGCGGCTCTTGCCACGGCATCCACCATGTACTGGCAAGGTGCACATGATGAAGAGTCGAGGGTGATGATGTCGATGACAACCTGTGTATCGCTCCAGTGACTGTCCAGGTCAAGGGTATCTATTGCTGAGGTTGTTGCGGCTGATGCCCGGAGTTCTCCCTGGCGCATTTCGTCGTGGACAAGTTCTGCCACAGCCATGAGGTTTTCCGGTGGGGTGTCAAAAGGAAGATCACATCCCGGGGCCAGAATAAAACCTTGTTTGCCTCCTGTATCCATGCATTGCAGGGCTTCCCGCTGTGCTTCTTCCGGTGTCCCCATCAGCAGGGCTACTGTAAGCTTCATGTTGCCGCCAAAACTGAGTTTGTGATCCAGTGCCGTATCCCTGACAAAGTCAAGGGCGATGTTTTCATCAATAGAAATGTTGTCGGGTTTGCTCTGGCACATCAGTTCAATGTTCTGGGTGGCATTGCCACATACGAAAAATGAACCCAGTCCCTGCTGTGCGCGGATGTCGCTGAAAATTTCACTGACATAAGGGGAAACAAAAGTTTCGAACGACATGGGGTCGATCTGGCTTGTCATGGGGTCAACCATGGCAATAATATCGCAGCCTGACTGTATGTATTCGCCGGCCATCATTTTGGCTGCCTTCGTGGAAAACCCCATCAGGTCGTGGACCATTGCGGGATCTTCGAACATCTTCATAAAAATATCCGTTCCCAGCAGGTGCAGTGAAAGGGTAAACGGACCGGTGATCAGTCCGTACAAGGCAATGCCGGGGTGTGCATCGCGCAGCTTCCTGGCCGCCTCTGTCACAACAGGGATTCGTCCACGGCAGGTGCAGGGCACTTTCAGTTCTTCTACTCCCATTCCGTTTTGCAGCGGATGGGATATTACCGATGGCGGACTGTTATCGGACCATTTCAGCTGGCAACCAAGGGCCTCAGCTTCAATTTGCAGGTCAAACACCACAGGAATGCCATCCGGGTTATACATGTTGATGGCCCTGGATACGCCGTTTACTATATGATCTGTTGATTTAAGGTATTGTTCGGCACCGACACCCAGCAGTTTTGCTGCATGCACGCCTACAAAGGGGACCCACGGGATCCGATCGACGGTTTCAAGGCGGAAGGCCTTTTTGATCAGGTCAATTTGCTGCATTGGTTGTATGTAGTTGGTTTAAATATTCGACCAATCCCTGGGGGTCCGGACTGTAAAGGTCGGCGCTGATCCGGTCACAAAAGTCCTGCGTAACGGGTGCACCCCCGATGCAGACTTTTACACCGGGGTTTTTGTCTTTTAGTGTTTTGACGATCGTTTCCATGTTTACCATGGTTGTAGTGAGCAGTGCGGATAATGCAACGACCGCTTCAGGATATTTTTCTGATTCTTCAAGGAAGCGATCGGCACCCACATCGGTTCCCAGGTTGATCACCTCATAGCCATTGCCTTCAACCATCATTGCAACCAGGTTTTTCCCTATGTCGTGCAGGTCTCCCTGCACTGTACCGATTATGCAGGTACCTTTTCGTTTTACATCGCCACTGCTGAAAAAAGGTTTCAAATGAGCCATGGCAGCTCCCATTGCTTTTGCCGACATCAGCACCTGGGGAACAAAGATCTTGTTTTTACGAAATTTGTCTCCAACCTGTTCCATCCCTTTAATGAGGGCCATGTTGAGGATATCACCTGCATTCAGTCCCTCGTTCAGTGCTTTCAGTGTAAGCTCATCGGCCCCGTCTTTCCCCTTCATGTCAGGAGGATAAGGCGATTGATTGTTGATCTTTCCAAATTCAATGCAACAGGAAATCTGGTCCAGTAATTCTTTCATTGTTATCTTATTTGCATTCAACTATAATTCTCTGACGGCTTCAACCATCGCTGCCACATTTTCTATGGGCACATTTGCCTGAATATTATGTACTGTGTTAAATACAAAGCCCCCGTTTTTATTAAATACCTCACATTGCCGTTTCACATGATCCCTGACCTGACCGGGATCGCCAAAAGGGAGTACTTTTTGTGTATCAGCCCCTCCGCCCCAAAAAACGAGGTGGTTGCCGTATTTTTCTTTCAGCGCAATGGGATCCATCCCTTTTGCGTTGATTTGCAGCGGGTTGATGATGTCAAAACCAGAATCGATAAAGGCCTGCATGAAAGGCTCCACTGCACCGCATGAATGTTTAAAGGTTTTCCAACCGGTATGCTGGTGGATCCAGTCATTCATCTTTTTATAGTAGGGGGCATACAGCTCGTTGTATGTTTCCAGACTACAAAAGGTTGAATCCTGTGTTCCGAAATCGGTACCGCAAATAAACACCACGTCCACATTGCTGCCTGTTGCCTGATGAGCTTTTTCCAGGTTGCGCAATGCGATGTCTGTTTGTCTTTCAAATACCTGGTGCAGGTAGTCGGGTCGCATTAGCGCAGACATATACCAGTCGGCCACCGCGCGTATCCCTTTGGGGTCATTCAGGTTCAAGCCGGGAACAAGGGCAATGTCGCCTATGGCCGTACCTCCAAAGTTGGCAACGACACCTCTCCCTTTTTTGGCGGCTGCTGAACTTTGTGCTGCCCAATAATTATAATCATTTTCAGTCCAGACACCAAACTCTTCCAGGTTGTCGTCGGGGTTCAGCCTGCTTTCGTCAACCGGATGTTGTCTTTCAATGGCATCAAAAAAGTAGCCCCTGACGGGCATTTTGGCACTGGGCGGTACCGACAGGTCCCCCCCGGGGTGAATCAGCAGGTTCCCTTCCTTGTCGGAAGATGTGTTGAATTGTTGGGGGACAAGGACATCCTGGCCCCAGAATGTTTTAAAGGGTTTCCAATTCTCCTGTGGATGTCCGAACATATTGTTTGGCGGACCGATGCCAACGACGTCAACACCAAGTATTTCGATCAGTTCATCATCTATTTCTCCCAGCATCTGGTATGGCTCAATTACTTTTACGGACTTTTGCTCCAGTCCGTAGTGCCTTCTCAGTTTTTCGACTACAAGGACATGGATGCCCGTAACAGAGGTAGAACCGTAGTCAACAACCACACGGTCTGTTTCTTCGTGTTGAATGGTTTTAATGAACAGCTCTTTTGAACGCATAACCCGATTATTTCAAAACCCAAAACAAAAGTACATGATTTTTTTTACCGGCGGTAAGAAAAACCTGCTGTTTGAATTACCATGAAATGGCCGCACATAAAGTCATACACAATACATTGCCAGGGTTATTTCCCTGGTTTGGATTTTATTCTGTACATGAAGTCATCACTTAGATGGTAAAAATAGATGAGTATGGCTGACAGCAGTGCACCTATAGCCGGAAAGAAGCTGAGCATCATCCGGATGCCGGTGATGGTAGTGGGTGTTTGTTCTATATTGGCCTGGAAACCGAAAATCGCCAGCAGCCATCCTGTAAGTGCACCCCCTAGTTTCCACCCAAACTTTTGCGACATGGACGACGAGGAAAAGATCAGTCCGGTTGCCCGCCGGCCGTTTTTTATTTCCGAGTAATCAGCAATGTCGCCAAACATACTCCAGAGCAGAGGGAAAATGATGCCGGCCGAGATGCTGATAAAGAATTGGAATACAAATATGAGCCAAAGCTGGTCGGCTGTAAGCCAGAAGAATATAACGCTAAGGATTGCGGCGGTCATCATTGCATAGAAAAATGTTTGTTTTTTGCCCAGCAGGCTGGAAACAGGTTTTGCCAGGGTGACACCGATCATATTGGCAGCCTGACCCGTGACAAGGTACAACGCACTGTATGTCATGGTGAGGTTCAGCATACCCGATGTAAATGCATTTTGTTCCAGGATATAGTACCTGAAATAGTAGATGGTGGAGCCATCTCTGATCGAGTTGAAGATCAGGGTGGAAATCCCTGCCCCCAGCAAGATAAACCATGGTTTGTTTCCAATGAGGTCTTTCAGGTCGTCTTTAAGCTTGCTTTTTTTCTGTATGGGCTTGATCCGTTCCCTTGTCCAGCTGAAGTTAAACATAAAGAAGACCACGGCAAGGATACCGAAAACGGCAACGGATGCCTGCCATGCTCTTTGTGTTGCGTCGGCCCCTGTGAACACATTTTCAAACAAACCCACAAGTGGTTCGAAGCTCCCCAAAACCAGGAGGCTTCCAGCAAAGCCAAAGAGCATGCGGAATGTTGCCAGTGTGGTCCGTTCACCTGAGTCGGCGGTCATCACCCCCAGCAATGAAGCATAAGGGACATTAATTGCGGTATACACCATCATCATAAGGGTATAGCTCAGGTAAGCATAAATGATCTTCCCTTGCATATCCAGGTCTGGTGTGGTAAAGGTAAGCACCCCTGCAATGGCGAAAGGGCCTGCCACCCAGAGGATATAGGGTCTGAACTTGCCCCAGCGCGAATTGGTACGGTCGGCTATGATCCCCATAATGGTATCGTTGGAAGCATCCCATATGCGTGTAACAAGGAACATGGTGCCTACTGCGGCTGCCGGGATCCCGAACACATCTGTGTAGAAGAAGAGCAGGTACATGGAGAAAAGCTTCCAGAACATAGAGGCTGCAGCGTCACCAAATCCGAAGCCTATCCTCTCTCTGATGGGCAGCTTATGGCTGACAGAAGCTGCAGGGGTGGTTACAGGGGTTTTCATATGTAAATGATTATATTATTATCTTTTTTTGATCATATGAACCGGGGTCTGTTTGTTTGCCGAAGGCTGCCGGTAAGGTTATTTGTTGTTGTTATTATTTTTGATACATCGGTGGAAGGTCATCTTCAAAAAGGATCAGTTCATCTTCACGGAACCTGACAAAGTCGGCTGCGGAATCATGCCCTGGGTAGGGTGCGAAAAAATGGGTTTTCCAGGCGTTTCGCCACACCAGCAGGTATGCTATCTTACTTGCTTGCGGATCTTCCTTTATGGGCCGGAGGAGTCTTTTGGTAAACCAGTCGTTTTCCGAAACGCAGTCATTGCCTGTCTCGGTCAGTGCAGGTATTTTGTTTCGTTCTTCCGCTATTTCGACCAGTGTCCTGAGACTAAGCAGGAACAGGCTGTCTTGCACCTTTCTTGGCACACTGTCCAGATGGCTTTGCGATCTGCCTACATCCCAGTAATTGTCGAGGCCTATGATATCTACATATTCGTCGCCCGGATAGGCGTAAAGGAAGTCATTATGACAGTGTGCTGTTGCCATGCGGCTTCTGTCGGGGGAGATGGCGTACAACAAGTGGTTCACACTCAGTGTATCTCTCAGGTAATGCACGGTGTATTGCCAGAGGGACACAAATTCCTCTTCCGTTGTATTGTGGTTGCCCCACCAGAACCAGTCGCCGTTGTGCTCGTGCCATGGCCTGAATATAACAGGGATTGGCCTTCCATTGTTGTCGCGAAGGGCGGAAAAGAAGTCGCCGACCATATCGAGCCTTTCCCTGAATTCTTCGTGCATTTCTCCACCCGGCAGCATCAGTGCCGGAACAGGGTCCCGGCTCCAGACCTGTTTGTCGGGACCGTTGTGCATCTCGTGCCAGCTTATGGTGATCACGCCCCCCCTGGTATGACCTTCTTTGATGAACCTGATCATCTGGCTGAAAGGGATACTGTCGATATTGTTATCGAATGCTATGTGGCCAATATCCCAGCCATATAGGGCCGGATGTGAACCAGAAACATCGCGGACATCAGAAAAGCTGTTCATGTTGTCACGCCTTCCCACACCGTAAGCCAGCGCATCCTGGTGTCCGAACAGGACGTGGGTTTCAGCGACATTCTTCAGGTTTCTGTATAACGCCCTGGTCTCTGCAGTTGCGTTGGGGTCGACAAGCTGATGGCCGCAGGAGTCTGAAGGGACTGCCTGTTGGCTGCACGACAGAATAATGTGCGCCAGTCCTGTAAAAAGTACTGCTGCCAGCAGGGGAGGTATCAATTTCTTCATATCTTCACTGGAGTTTATGTTATACCATACGGTCAAATTCAATACCCAGGTTTGGAAGCAAATATATTACAGTGATCGGTTTCCGGGTTTTATGTATGTTTCGAATACTGACACATATGTATGTTTTGATTACTGCCGTGAACCAAAATGGTGGAAACCTTGCAAAAATCATGTCACCCGTTGTTTCTGTCATCTGGTTTTTCTCCCAATATTTTTTTAATTCCTTATTCTGACGTAATTTCGCAGCACAGGAAATGCACCTGAATGCCATCTCCTTAGTAAAGATTGTCTGATGGCACGGTGTTGTCAAAACAGTTTGCCGTTGAACAATTCTGTCTCAGGCCAGAAAAGATGTTTTTGATAAATGCGGATCCGCTTTATGCATACATCCCAAAACAAAAAAACTGTGAATTACACCCTTTTAATGAACTTGTGGCTATTGACCATCAGCTTGCTGGTCTCATCGTTTTCGACTGCACAGGAAATAGCCATCAATGAGATCATGGCGTCAAATTCCAAGACCATCTCCGATAATTATGGCGACCATGAAGACTGGATAGAGATATTTAATTACGGAAGCGAACCGGTAAATCTTGAAAACTATGGTTTGTCAGACGATCCCGGCAATCTGTTCCGGTGGGTGTTCCCGCCGGTAGTTGTGGAACCTGGCGATTACCTCCTGGTATGGGCGTCGGGCAAAGACATCAAACCTCAGAACGGAATGGTACATGGGGTGATGAGAGAGGTTTACAGTGGCATTACCGGACATAGTGTTCATCATCTGACCAATCATCCAAATTATCCCGACAATCCTTGCAGCAGGCATCTTGTTTCTGGTGGATTTGATGCTCCCGTTGATGTTGCAGACCACTACGGGCAACGGATGCATGCCTACCTGGAGGCGCCTGAAACAGGATATTATGTCTTCTGGATCGCCAGCGACGACAACGGCATCCTTTACCTGAGCACCGATGACAATCCGGATAATGCAGAGGAGATCGCCCGTGTTCCCGGCTGGACTCATCATATGGAATGGGATAAATATGCTGCACAGCAATCTGATGCAGTCTGGCTTAAAGAAGGGGATCTTTACTATATAAAAGCACTGATGAAAGAACACGAGGGGGGTGACAACCTGAGTGTTCGATGGAAACGTCCATCCGGAGAAACAGAAGCACCCATACCAAATGATTATTTGTTCTGGGATGAAATCGAACTCCACACCAATTTCCGGATTGACAGGGAAGGGGAAGAAATGGTGCTGACACACCATAACGGAACGGTCATTGACAGTTGCCTGCCCGTGCCTGTTCCGACCGACATATCCTATGGGAGGAAACCCGATGGTACAGGCAACTGGTACTACTTCAATCACCCAACACCAGGGGCTCCAAATGATACAGAAGCATATGACGGGATAATGGACCCCCCGTATTTTTCGTCACCCGGCGGATTTTACAGGGAAGGTTTTGACCTGACCCTGCATCACCGTGACGAAGGGGTCTCTATAGTTTATACACTAGACGGATCAGAACCAGACAGGGGGAACCTTGAAGGAAGTGTTTACCGGTACAGGAACCGTTACCGTGAATACCAGCACCAGTCTGCCGGAGCTTTGACAGCACGTGCATACATTTCCCGCAGCTATAACGGTGCGATCGCTGTGAAAAACAGGACCGGGACAGGGGACAGTCAGGCCGGGATCAATACCAGGTGGACACAAAACCCAATTACCCCATCTGCCAGTCCGACAAGAGGCACCGTGGTCAGGGCAAGAGCTTATAAAGAGGGATACATTCCGAGCGACATTGTTTCGGGGACCTATATCATCCGTGATGACCCATACCCCATCCCGGTGGTATCACTGGTTTTGCCTGAAGCCTCCTTTTTTGATTATGATACGGGTATTTATGTTGCAGGAAGAACATTTGATCAATGGCGGGCACAGAACTGGCACGCAGGGATTGGTGGCGCATCACCTGCCAATTTCAATATGCGTGGCAGCGACTGGGAGCGGGAAATGAATTTTGAATTTTTTGACAATACCGGTAAAAACATACTGAACCATAGGGCCGGCGTACGTATCCATGGGGGATGGAGCAGGTCTTTTCCCCAAAAGTCTCTGCGTCTGTATGCCAGGGGCGGCTATGGAACAAATGAGTTTGAACATCAGTTGTTTCCGTCAAAATCTGCAGACCGGTTCAAGCGGTTTATGATGAGGGCCTCAGGGAATGATCACGATCTTACTTTTTTTCGTGACGCACTGATCCAGCAAATGGTTATCAACAGGCCAATAGACATGCAACACTGGGAGCCTGTAATGACATTCTTAAATGGGGAGTTCTGGGGTATCCTGAATATGAGGGACCGGTTCGACAAATACTACCTGCATTACAAATATGGTGTTGACCCTGAACAAGTCGATTTGCTGACAAACAATGCAGCGGTCAAGGAGGGTGACAACCAGCACTACAACGCAATGATGCGTTATGCCGAAGACCATGACCTGAGTGACCCCGACCATTACCGGCACATGAACACCCTTATGGATGTTGACAATTTTGCTGAGTATTATGCCATCCAGATCTATGCCCGCAACACAGACTGGCCGGGAAATAATATTGATTTTTGGAGGCACCGCACCGACGGTTATGTGCCGGATGCTCCCTGCGGACATGATGGGCGGTGGCGCTGGATGCTTTTTGACCTGGATTTTGGTTTCGGAATATGGAATCACGGGCCCTGGCATAATACGCTGGAATTTGCGGCTGAAGCACATGGCCCCGGATGGCCTAACCCCCCCTGGTCGACCAGCCTGTTCAGGAACCTGCTCGGGAATCAGGACTTCAGGAATAAGATGGCAAACAGGTTGGCAGACATGATGAATGGCCCGTTTTACCCTGACTCGGTGCGCTCAAAAATTGATCAGATGCAGGAAAGGTATGCACCTGTGATTGCTGAGCAGATTGACAGGTGGACATTGATTGAGTCAGTGAACAGCTGGAATAACCATGTCAATGTAATGAGGAATTTTGCAGAGAGAAGACCGGACTATGTAAAAGAGCATGTGCAAAGTTTCTTTGACCTGGCAGGCAATTACAACCTGACCGTCGGTGTGGGATCGGGCAAGGGATCCATCCGGGTAAGCACATTGAATATAGACAATCCATCCTCGTGGAGCGGTACCTATTTCCATGATGTTCCTGTTGAAGTGGAGGCCATCGCAGATAATAATTACCGTTTCAGTCACTGGGAAGGGGGATCAGATTCAACATCCGAACGCATCACTGTCAATACAAATGATGACATTGTCCTTAAAGCGCATTTTGTAAAAGCTGCTGACCCCATCCTTATTGCTTTCTGGGTGTTCGACACTTCGATGCCCAACAACACACCGCTCGAGGCAATATCTGACACCCATCATGCGCTGAACCCGGCAACAATTTATTTTCATTCTGCACTTGACGGATATCCCTTTTCTTCCGGGCATCCTGACTGGCGAAAAGCATCAATGGAAAGACGTAACCAGCCCACAAGTATTAATTACCGGGAAGAAGGCAACAACGGTGTTGAATACGCCGATGCTGCCTTGCGCGGAATGCAGGTAAGGCAACCCTTTACCGGCAACAATGGCGAAAATACGCTCGTATTCCATATACCCACCAGCGGTTTCACCGATGTAGTTTTCCGCTTTGCCGCAAAAGATGAAGGTGCTGCTGAAGCTTTGGTGGCGGACTATAGTGTGGTAGAGGACATTGGAAACTGGGTAACCGAGGGGATGAAGGCCTCCATCCTGGAGCTCGCTGATGATTATGTGGGTTATGAAATAGACTTTACGGATGTTGAAGATGCCGGCAACAACCCATGGTTCAGGATCCGTATCCGGTTTGCCGGCGACGACATGGAGGCTGATGATGGCAACAGGGTTACATTCAATAATGTCAGCCTGGAAGGGATCCCGGTCGGTGATGTTGTCTGTCCACCAGAGGTGGTTTCTGATGTGACGCTGAAAAAGGCCGTTGAGCATGGTGAACCGCTGATTATTGATATGAACAGCATCTTTGAGGTACCTTCCGGAAATTCGCTTGCATTCTCGGCAAAAAGCACCCGTCCGGAAGTCCTCGCAACAGCATTGAATGATGAACAGCTTGAACTGACCCCACTTAAAAGGGGCGATGCACAGGTTGCCGTTTCGGCCCATGCCAGCAATCATCCTGCTGCAGAGCATACCTTCCGGGTGCTGGTGTACCCGGAAGCCCACCGGTTGCACGGCAAAGACTTTGTTTTCAGCAGCTGGGATGCAAACCAACAGGAACTGCAATACCCGGAAAACATGTTGTTCCTTCAGTCCGGCACCGATGATCCGGGCATTGATGATCCATTGCTGTACCCCTATTTTATTGCCCACAATGACTACCACAGCAATGACCTGGAAACAATCGGGTTTCCCTATAACAACACCGGACGCAGCCGTATAAACGGACTGGGAGATGATGGCATTTCGTTCATCAACACTGGAAGGGGCAGGGATTTGGGGGGCGCATTGCTGGCGCTGAATACCAAGGGGACAGATAACGCTGCAGTTCAGTGGAAGGCCGGGACCCTCATTCAGAACAGCAGGGTTTATGCCCTCCGTTTACAATACAGGGTAGGTACGTCTGGAAGGTTTCATGATGTAATCTTCAATGGCAAGGTGTCGCAATACCTTGCCGGTGATCCGGGACATACAGAGGAGATGCCTGCAGTAAGGCTTCCTGCTGAGGTGATGGGACAGGAATATGTGCAATTGCTGTGGCGGTATTACCATATATACGGCGACAGCGGGCCAAGAGCGCAGCTGCGGCTGGATGACATTGTTGTGCGTGAGCTTGCAGACGATGATGACCTGGATATACCCGGGTTGCCGGGCGGAAATGAGATCAGGGTGTTCCCCAATCCTGCAGTCAGCATGGTCCATATTTCTTCGGTACGTCCCGTTGAGTCTGTGGAGGTGTATACCATATCCGGACAACTCGTTGACCGTCTTTCAGGCGGCAAAGAGATAACCTCCATTCCGGTGGGTCATTTGGACACGGGAATGTATTTTCTGCGAATTGTCACCCATGATGCGATACAGGTATTTAAAATCCAGATCCATCAATAAGGGACGGTTGATACAGTTGACCTCCTGCCAGGCTTATGCGCCAGGTGCTGTGCCAGGCACAGGGATGCTTGTCGGGATGTTGACCGGTCCCATTGCAATTTTATCCGGACCAAGCCGAAGGCTCGAATTCATCATTTCCTCCCAGGTAACTTCCCTGCCTGTATAGGCTGATATCCTCCCCATAATGGCTGTCATGGTTGAAATGGCACACGCCTCCGCCTCGCTGAAGGGGGTGTCGTTACGTATGGCAGTTATCAGGTGGATGATCTCCTGTTCGTACGGATTGATGTTGATCCGCTCGTTTTCTCCGTCAGCCGTGTGCATATAATCAAATTCCCATATGGGATTTCCCTTATGGTCTTCAATGCGGTTGACACAATTAGAGCGTCCCTTTATTCCCACAATGTGCTCTGAAATATTATTTGCACAATTGTCAATCTGCCTGCACATGGCGTGCATATGCATTCCGTCTTCATAGACAAAATCGACGCTGAAATTGTCATACTGGTCACCTGAGGGCCGTCTGTGACTGCTTCCGAAACCAACGGCCTTTACCGGGTGACCCCCTTTAAACCAGTTAATGACATCGATGTTGTGTATGTTTTGATCGAGTATATGGTCGCCCTGCAGCCATATCCAGTTATTCCAGTCCCTGAGCATAAACTCCATATCTGTCCACGAAGGATCTCTTCTGGCAAACCATGAATGTCCCTGATTCCAGTAGCAATTGGCAGCAATGATGTCACCGATGATCCCACTCTCAATGTATGCCTTTGTTGTCACATAATCGAGCTGGTGGCGGCGTTGGGTACCGGTACCTACTTTTAATCCTATAGAGTCGGCCTGGCGGGCAGATGCAATGATTGCCCTTGTGCCGACGGGATCAACGGCAACGGGTTTTTCCATAAACACATGCTTGCGTGCCCGAACGGCGGCATCAAAATGCTGCGGACGGAAAAAGGGGGGTGTGGCAAGTGCCACGATATCAACATCTGAGGCGATAAGGTGCTGATACCCGTCAAAGCCAATAAAACATTTTTCATCCGCTACTTCAACACCTTTTTTCTCTTTGAGTTCTCTTCTGCACCATGCCATACGGTCGCTAAAGACGTCTGCCAAAGCAGTGATCTCTATATCCGGATCAGCATCCAGGAAATTGAACAATGCTCCGGTACCACGTCCCCCGCATCCCACCAGTCCGACTTTCAGGGTGCGGCCACCCGGCGCTTTTTCAGGAAACACAGGCACCTGGGGTTTGCTTGTCCTGCTGCACGATTGCAGCAAAGCACCTGCACCCAATATGCCGACAGCTGCTGCTGCTGATGCATCTTTAATAAATTTCCTTCTTCCTGGTAATTCACTTTTGCTGTTCATTGTTGTTTTTTTTAAGGGTAAATGGATAGAACCAATAGTTTGTTTTTTGTATTTATTGTGATTTTAACTTGTTCCATGATCTGTAAAGCAACAGCGACGATGCAACGACAATTACTGCAAACACCAGGGCTTGTGGTATATTCCCGTAAAGGAGGTTTCCTATGGTGAACAAAATACTGTATATCGACATACATCCAAATATCATACACAGTATTCCTGTGGGTACATCCCATTTAAGGTCAGTCTCCTTGACCAGTTCAACATCGTCTTTTCTGGCGTTGTTAACAACCTTTTCCCATCCTGGTCCACCTGGTCTGATCTTCCTGTAAAAATTGCGAAGCGTTGTTTCATCTACCGGTGAGGTTAGAAAAGTGACGATAATCCATGTTGCGGAGGTAAGGAAGACAACTCCTGTAAACTTAACGATGTTCCAGTAGCCAACCGTGGTGGTTATACCAAACACTTCGACCATGCCGGTCCCGGTTCTTGTCATGGCAAAGTTTTCGATTATGATGAACAACAGGGAGAAGGAGCCTGCGGCAACCATGGCCGATACTTCAGACCAGGCATTGATCCTCCACCAGAACCAACGAAGAATGTAGATCAGTCCTGTTCCTGCCCCGATCATCAGCAGGTACTGGAATGCCTGCAGCGCATTTTGCAGTACCAGTGCCAGCAATACTGAGAAGAACATGAGGGTAATGGTGCTGATCCTGCCAAATGTAACCTTTTGTTTTTCCGTTGCCCTGGGGTTATAAAACCGCCCGTAGAAATCATTTACCAGGTAGGATGAACCCCAGTTAAGCTGTGATGCTGTGGTGGACATGTATGCAGCGATGAGTGAAGCAACAACCAGTCCGAGTAGTCCCGAAGGCAAAAACTCCCTGAGCATGGCGGGATATGCAAAGTCGTGCTGTATGTATTGCCTGGAAACTTCGGGAAACTTATCGACCATTGACTGGATGTCAGGAAAAACGATCAGTGACGCCAATCCTACAACAATCCAGGGCCAGGGCCGCAGGGCATAATGGAAAAAGTTAAACAGGAGTGTAGCTCCAACGGCGTGGTCTTCGCTTTTGGCAGAAAGCATTCGTTGCGCCACATAGCCACCACCACCAGGTTCGGCTCCCGGATACCAGGCTGCCCACCATTGAACGGCGAGGGGGATCAGAAATATGCTTAAAAAGATCTCTGGCTGTGAAGTGCTGGGTACAAAGCTTAGTTTGCCGGCCACGTTTGGATGGGAGAACAATGCAGACAATCCGCCAATTTCTGGTGAACCTGCCACATAAACGGCGGCAATTACTGCTCCAAACATGGCAAAACTAAACTGGAACAAATCTGTCCACAGAATGGATTTCAATCCACCCAGTCCGCTGTAAAAAACAACAATTACCGCAGCGATGATCAGTGCGGGGGCAGGCTGCAGTCCAAGCATAACCCCTGCTATCTTTATAAAGGCAAGCGACACGCTGGCAATAACCATCACGTTGAAAAAGAAGCCCAGGTAAATGGCCCTGAACCCCCTCAGAAATGCCGCCGTCTTTCCGCTATAGCGTAATTCGTAGAATTCCAGATCCGTCATTACCCTTGAACGGTTCCACAGTTTGGCATAAATAAAAACGGTGAGCATGCCTGTCAGGAGAAAGGCCCACCATAACCAGTTGCTTGCCACACCACCGGTACGTACCATGTCGGTCACCAGGTTGGGTGTATCAGCCGAAAAGGTGGTTGCCACCATCGAAACACCGAGTAACCACCAGGGCATATTGCGTCCGGACAAAAAGAAGTTTGCTGTACTTTTTCCGGCTTGCCGCGATGCGACATAACCAATAGACAGCAGAACGGCAAAAAAGATGACCAGTATTACCCAGTCAATTGTTTGTAATATCATGTCAGTGAGTTGTATTTATTAATAACATCGGTTGCCGCAGGGTGTCAGTCAGAAACCGGACAAAAATACAAATTAACTCAAATCCTGTTAAAATAATTATTGTACTGCTTTATAATGACATCCGGCAGCGGACCGGTGTTTTGCTGTTGGCGCGTCGGACTTATTGAGTAAAGGTGATACCTGCGGCAGGTACCACCTTTTACCAACCAAAACCAAACTACTACCAAACCAACCCAGGATGAACCGAAGAATGGTTCAAACATTCTTAAACCCGAACATTATAGTTCAGACACCTGACTTTGTGGACAGGCACTAATAAAATTCAACGCTTTAACAATTTGTGCATATGTACTATTTGATTCTTTTCATTTCTTATTGTAACGATATAGAAACCGCTCCTTAGTTCCCGTGGCAGGGGAAAAACTACAGACGCACCGGATTTCAGTCCGCCTAGTCTTTCTGACCATACGGTGTGTCCCGTTACATCTGTTAATGTTACAGTGCAGGCATCAGAAAGATTGACGGCTGACTCCACAACAAAATGGTCCTTTGCCGGGTTCGGATAAATAGTGATCTCTATCCCGTGCTCTGTCTCAAAAATATTCGTTGGCGACACGGCAGTGATGGCAAGGGTGTCGGGCTCACTATCCTGTAACTGATCATTCACTACCAGGGTGAGCTTGTATTCTCCGGGCAGGTCTGCTCTGAATATGGGGTTGGCCGACAGATAACTCCACAAGCGGGGATTGCTGTTTTCGGGGTATTCAATGATGGACCACCCGTACGTGAGCTCTTCTCCGCAGTGGCCATAACTTTCTGATCCGTCAAGGGTTACTGTCTCTCCCGTATTGACGGTCATGTCTGCTCCCGCAATGGCCACTGGTGGTAAAGCAAACAGCACGTTCAGGGTGTCGGGCATGGAGGCCTCCTCTTCATCACTCACCACGAGGGTAAATGTATATTCTCCGGCCTTGTCGGCCAGAAATTCAAAGCTTTCTGCTGTCGGATCTTCGATCTCCATTTCGCTTCCTGGTGGCTCACTTACCAGGTTCCAATAAAACGACAGTGGCAATCTCCTGGGGTTCACGCTTTCAACTCCGCTTATTAAGGCGGCATCGCCGTATGGAACCTTCTGGTCCCTGCCGGTCACGGCCACCGGGTACTCATAGCCTTCGAGAAAGATCAGCTTGGCAGCCAGGTCTTTGGAAAAAGCAGGAACAGTAAGGTCAATATACTTGTTTGCCAGCACAATGGTGTCTGTTGCCGAAATATCTCCTGAAACGGGATCGTACCATGTTAGTGCATAATGTCCGAATGGAATACCGTCGAGATCCAGTGTCGTATTGACTATATCAGCGGCAAAGCTTCTGCTGTATACGTACATATAGTAATTTCCTGCATCGGTTCTCATCCCCTCCGTTCTGACTGAAGGGTCGGACGAGGTGGTTTTAATGCTGAAGCTTGTCGGATTTCCCTCTGCCACCCAGTCGAGATCACCAAAATAGTCTGCCATTGGTTTAAAGATCTGGTAGAACCCCATGTTCAATGCTCTGTCCCAATACCAGTGCATATTGGGCAGATGTCTGAAGTATCCCACCCAGCAGGCATTTCTGACCTCATCCTTCGATTCTGTCAGTCCGCTTTTGCCAAACTCCCCGCAGATAATCGGGTGGTCTGTTTTTGTCTTGAACGTCTCATATTTTGACAGGATTGCCCCGGTAACATCGTGCCCGTATGAGTGAAACTGGTATATTTCGAGCTCTTTAACCTGTCCCAGCGGTTCGACCAGTGGATGATCGAGCCAACCGCTCACACTGGTGGTGCGTATGTGGTCATAGGGGTCAATGCTTCTTATATAGGCTCCCATTTCTTCATGCCAGTCAACTACATCGGTGAGCCAGTAGTCGGGGTTTGACATGTGCATGCCGGTTAGATCCACTTCATTAAAGAACTCCCAGGAGAACAGATGTGTAGAATAGCCCCACCTGGCTACATAATAGCGCAAAAGGTTCCTGGTATGTTTTTTTGCCAGTTCATTGCCAAAAAAGTCGGCAGGTTTTTCCAGATACCCACCATAGTCAATGTTGTATGGGTTCAGGTTCCAATTGGGGTTGACGTTCTCTGACAGTATGCCGTGCTGAAAAATGGTCAGCATGACCTGTATGTCATGTTGCCTGCACAGTGCGAATACAGAGTCGAGTAAGCCGGCAGCCTGCTGACTGTAAATTCCAATCCCATCATAATAGGAGTGCCCCTTTCTTGCTTCGAGCGACTGGGAGGCAAATGTTACGGTCCAATAGCGCAACATGTTGGCATTGTTCTCTCCAAGGGTGCTTATGTGTTCGTGGTAGTCTGCAATTTTGTCTGTTTTGGTACTCCAGGCTACATTGACCCCCATCGGGAGATACGGTTCGCCTGTTGAATGCCGGTAATACTGTTTATGTCCGGTATCTGGATATACAAAGCCTTTGTTGTCAGATTCAGAAACAGACAAGGTGTGTTCTGCTGATACAAAATGCCCTTCCTCATCATGCATATGCAGCACGATGGTATGTTCCCCTGCCTGGTCGGATGTAAACCTTACCATCCAGCATTGGTAGGTAGAGTCGTTTTGCCAGTTGCCGTTATCGTCAGGGTAGCTTCTGATGTAGTAGAAAGCAGGCATCGTATCCGTTGATGCGTCGGGTTTGGTAATCAGTGCGTCAACCGCCACGATGCCGGGATCGTAGGGGTTGGCGTATGATCTGCTTATCTGGAAGACCCCTTCGATCTTTCCGTACACTACCGGGGTAACATCCGGGAAGCTCAGCTTACTGAACAGCTCACCGGGTGCGAACACAAACAGCCTTGTGCCGGTTGATGCGGATTTTCCATCGGTGTTTGTTATCTTAAGGGATACATCAAAGAGTCCGCCTTCGGCATATGTATGTGTAACAACCGGACCATCTTCAAGGGTGGTGCCGTCACCAAAATCCCATTCATAGGTGAGTTCAAGGTCATTCCAATCGAACGACTCCGATGCGTCGAACGTCACCTGACTGCCGGCGTAGACAGGTGGCGGACTGACGGAGAGGTTGAGGACAGGATAGCCTTCATCAGCGAGCGGATTGGAAAACCTGAAGTCGTCGAAATAGACCACGGCCGGGTTGTTGTTGTCCACCCCGGCAGCTATCTCAAGCCTGGTGAATGACCGTCCCATGGCATCACTTACGTCAACGGTGAATTCCAACCATTGGTTTGCCGGTGGGATATCATTCCAGTTGTGAGCCCAGCTTTCGATAACCACATCGTCGCCATCCCAGAATTTGTAATACACCCTGCCTGCCGTAGAAGAGTGTACCTTGAACGACATTTTTGTGCTGTTCCCAAAGGAACGGGATCCGGGAAAAACCATTGCGACGTAGTGCCAGTTGCCCTCATCTTTTTCGTACCTTCCGCAGCGGGCACTTGGGTTGACTTCGTCCTGGTATGGATTGTCAACCACTGAAGCATTGCCACCCTCCAGCAGAGGGGTGGTTGCTTCGGTTTCAAAGTCGGCAAACACCTGGGCTGCTGTCTGGAAGGGGGAAAAGCACAGCATCAGGATAATTATATGCAGGTTGATTTTGTACATGGCAATCATTGTTTGGGTTGTTCTTTAGTCTGCCGCCAATTTGCATTGATCAGAATTCCTCGTGGTGTTTTTTAACATAGCCGATGACCTCGTCGACATGGCAAAAGGCGATGGCCGTGTAGGTGTCGGCTGCACCGTAGTAGATCGCAATACGACCTGTCGGTGCGTCATACAGGTTCTGGCAGGGGAATGCCACGTTCGGAACAAATCCTGATACCTCATAGTCTCTTTGGGGCGTAAGCAGGTAGTTGCCACACCGGTATAGTACCCTGGATGGTTCATCTATGTCAAGGATTGCTGCTCCGATGCTGTATACATAACCGTTGCATGTGTTTACAACTCCGTGGTAGAAAAGGAGCCATCCTTCGGTGGTCTCAATGGGTGGTGGACCTGCTCCGATCTTTAATGACTGCCACCAGCCTTTTCCCCCGCTTCCCATCACCCATTTGTGGTTGCCCCAGTACCTGAGGTCAGGACTGTCGGAGATGAATATGTCGCCAAAGGGTGTATGTCCGCTATCGCTTGGTCTGCTGAGCATCTTATACATTCCGTTGACTTTTCTGGGAAACAAAACCCCGTTGCGGTTAAATGGCATCAGCGGATTGGGAAGGCGTATCCAGTTTTTGAGGTCTTTTGTGTAACCAAGCCCTATTGATGGTCCGTGCATGTCATCGCACCAGATCACATAGAATGTGCCGTCGATCTTAAGAAAACGCGGATCGTATGCATAGTTTGAAGGTGCCGGGTTGCCCTGCTCGTCCACCCAGGGGATCACATTGTCGTCGAATTCAAAATTGAAGCCGTCTTTGCTGCGGCCAAAATGAAGGTTGGCTGTGATGATCTTGTGGTCTGCCCTGAAAACACCCACAAACTCACCTTCATGCGGGAGAACGGCACTGTTAAACACCCTTGCTGTTGATGGCGTAGGGTCCCATCCGGTAACTGGGTTATTGCTGTAACGCCACATTGGCTCAATACACCCTTTTGGCTTGTCTTCCCACGGAAGATTTGAAAGTGAAGATCCGATAATTGTACTCATATTATTTATATTTGGAATGATATGGTTTGTAAAAAGTTTCTCAAAAATACAAATGGTTGTCTTTGCGGTATAACAGATATGTTGATAATACTTGCACAAATACCTAATGTGGGTCAGATATGCATAAAAAAGATCAAAAAAAGTCCGCTGCTGAACAATCAATATGGATGCATTGACCTTGTCTGACAGCGGACTTTCTGCTATGGCAAAAATAATGATCTATGGGTCTTTGATGTCCATAAAGTGATGCAAGGCATCAAAAGACCGGCAACAGTCAAACACCAGATTAATGTTTGATAATCTTCTGGATCCGGACATCTCCCGAGGTGTCGATTGCCCTGAACAGGTATATTCCCGGATTCAAAGAACTGGTATTGATGTCAACCTGGTCGGCATGCGTGCTGCCTTCCATGATCAATGCCCCTGTAATGCTGATGATCTGGTAGGATGCCATGTTCTGCATCTGAGCAGTTAGTCTGTCTGTAACCGGCATGGGATAAACTACCAGTGCGGACGATTCTGTGGTTGTTTCCTCTATGGCCACAAAACCTTCCGATTTAATGGCGCCCCAGTACTGGCTTGATTCGTAGGGGTGATGTTCGCCATCGACCCCCGCCCAAATCACGTTACAATACCTTTCATCCGCAATGGCCGGATCGTGGTCAGCCAGAGCGAGGTCGAAGGTGATGAAGAATCCGTCTCCTGCAGCTGCAGCGGCTTCCTCATCCCCACCGTAAATCGATATCCACGGAATAGCAGCTTCGATGGTATAGCCACCGGTCATTGATCCCTGCCCCCAATGCATTCCATTGTCCATAAAGAGGTCAACGGTTGCACCGTCCTGTCCGGAAAGGGTTTCGGTATCATAATTGATCCTGATCTGATACTGGCCACTGAGGCGGCCACCTGCTGCGTTACGTCCCTCTCCATCCATAAAGATCTCCACACCGTCATGGTTCCACCAGTCTGTCGTTGTTGGCGCTGTCGGCGAATTATCCATGATCTCGATGAACAGATACAGGAAGTCATCATCAAACAATGCCCTGAAGTTGCTTCCCTGGGCAGGAACGGCAGTCTCACCCTCCATAACAAAGTTTACATTCTCAATGTTTGAAGGATCGACATCGAACCATGCATCTTCAATGTCGAAGCCATCTATTTCCATTTCCTCTGTGGTCCTGGCAGCAATGTAAATTCTGTCGGGCTCAAACATTGGAACAACGGCCTTGCTGATCTCAATATCATCAAAATAGGCAACTGTGTTGGCATCCTCTGGTGTGTCACCCCACGATGTGCTGAACTCCATACGCACACCATAAAACTCTGTTAAAGCGCTGACATCGAGTGCCCCGTATGACCATTCACCACCAGGTGCCGGTCTTGCAGCCCAATCTTCACCCAATGGTTCTCCTTCGCTGTCGAGCGGCCGCATGTAAACATATACATCGGTTTCAGCGTAGAATTTGACACGCAGCGTATTTCTGTCGCCCAAAACAACAGCTTCGTCAAACATAATGTCCGCCGCACTGTTCCAGTTGCCGGGTTCCCTATTCTGCATCACGACCTTTGCAGATTCGTTGATCCCTTCAGGAAGCGGGTTGTCAACGATTTCCAGCTCTTCGTACCCCCAGCCTCCAAGGGTATACCCGTGGTCTTCGGGATCACCCTCAAAATCGGCGACAATGAGAATGTCTTCATAGATGATATCCTGACCCTGAACCAGAGATATCGCCGAAATAAGAAATAAAAATGTAAAGAATTTTTTCATAATTTGATGGATTTTGGTTAATAGTTAGGAATAATATGCGATGATAAAAGTACCACAAGCCGGAGAGAAGGGCTTGTATTTATGTTCTATGTATTGATAGGTATGTTCTGTTCTTGCACCCCCTTTGCTGCGCTGTTGAACCAATTGGATGGTAAGGTGTCCGGCCGGGGACAGCGATCACCTGGTGTTGTCGACAGAGAAGCGATAGATGGTTGCCGATTCGTACTTGCTGCCGGGTGAAAGCATTGCAGATGGAAAAGAAGGTTGATTTGGGGAATCCGGGAAATGCTGTGTTTCAAGACATAAAGAAGTCCTGCGGTGATAGGCTTCACCCCGTTTGCCGGTATCAGACCCATCCAGGAAGTTGCCGGTATAAAACTGGATACCCGGCTCTGTTGTCAGGACATCCATTTTTCTCCCTTTTTCAGGATGGAATACACTTGCTGCAGGTTCAGGCAGGCGGCTGTCCGGACTGGTTTTATCCAGCACGAAATTATGGTCATATCCTCTTCCATAAACCATTTGCCGGTGGGTTGAACCGATCCTGTCGCCGATCCTGGTATACTCATTAAAGTCGAATGGGGTGCCGGCAACCGGTGCAATCTCCCCGGTGGGGATCTGGTTGTCGTCAGTCGGGGTATAATGGCTGGCCAGGATCTTCAGACGGTGATCATTGATCGTCCGGTTACCCTCTCCGGCAAGGTTAAAAAAGGGATGTCCGGTGAGGTTGACAACGGTTTTTTTATCGGTGGTGGCAAAGTAATCAATGCGCAGTTCATTTTCGTTGTTCAGCGAATACTGAACGGTCACCTGCAGGTTGCCGGGATACCCTTCCTCCATGTGTGGTGACAGGTAACGCAGGGTCAGCATCTGGCTGCTGTTTTGTTCTCCATCCCAGACCACATTGTGAAAACCGCCGCTGCCACCATGCAGGTGGTTTGGCCCATTGTTGGTGTCCAGTGCGTATTCCCTGCCATCCAGCGAAAACCTGCCGTTTGCAATGCGGTTGCCAAAACGGCCGATAAGGGCACCGTAATACACTTCATTTGAGTCAAGGTATTGTCTTATGGTATGATAGCCGGTTACTATGTCGTCACAGACACCATCCCTGTCAGGAACGATCAGCGATACGATACGGCCACCATAATTGGTAATGTCAACACGGAGTCCGTTCTCATTTTTCAGGGTATACAGATGGGTCTTTTTCCCGTTGAGCATAATAGAAAAGTCCTCCTCACAAGGAAATACCAGTCCGCCGGCCAATTGCACCCTTGATGTTTTATGATGTGTCATAAGAATAAATATTCAAAAAAAATTAAATATTGGATAAAATCAAATGCATTCCTGCCTGGTGTCGCAGCAAAGATCGCATTTTTTCCGGAAAAACAAAAAAATCTTAGCGTACATATTACGCTAACTATTTTTTTTGTAGCTTTACACCCTGTATTATTCATGCTGTTCATCCAGTCCGGATGCAAGGCGTTGAAAGACGCCGGCTCTGATTTGCCGTTTTCTGTTTATGCTCTATGGGTAATGCAGAATACAATCATTAAGACAAAGCACAGGCAAGATGACCGGGAGGCTTAATCCTAATATATCAGTAGATTGCGTGGTTTTTGGTTTTGACAGGGATTGTTTGCGCGTACTTCTGGTGGAAAGGGAAATTGTTTTTCACGGGGATACGGAGAAGACGGTCCGTGATTACAAGCTTCCCGGGAGTCTTGTTTACAACGAAGAGTTATTGAAAGATGCGGCCCGCAGGGTGCTGCATGACCTGACAGGCATCGGTGGCATCTGCCTTGAACGATATGATGTTCTCGATTCGCTGGAGCGGATGGACAACCGTGTGGACAGGCAGTGGCTTGAGCAGACCACCGGATTATCGATTGAACGGGTTGTTTCGGTGGCTTTTTTTGGCCTGGTCAATTTGAACGACCCGCTGGTATCGAAAGTAAAGGATGGTGCCCGGTGGATGAACCTGGATGAGACGAAGCAGTTGCCTTTTGACCATAGTGCCATCATAGAACGTGCACTTGCAGTGCTTCAGCAGCGACTGAGGGTGGATGCGACTGCCTTTGGACTGTTGCCTGAGAAGTTTACCATTGCCGGGCTGCAACAGGTTTTTGAGGTGATTGGCGGGGAGAAACTGGACAGCCGGAATTTCCGGAAAAAACTAAAAAACTTTCACTTCATTGTCCCACTAAGGGAAAAACAACGCAATGTAGCCCATAAACCGGCCCGGTTGTACAGCTTTGACCACAAACGTTTTTTACAGTCCCGCAAGTCAATCAGTTTTTTTTAACATAAAGCAGATATTCTTATGGTATTACTCGGATATGATATTGGCAGTTCATCTGTCAAAGCGAGCCTGGTGGATAGTTCATCGGGACAGTGTATTGCTTCCTCCTTTTATCCGAAAAAGGAGATGGAGATATCTTCTCCGCAGCCCGGTTGGGCTGAACAACATCCTAATGTATGGTGGGATAGCATCGTGGCTGTGACAAGCGAGCTGATGCAGCAGCAGAAAATTGACAAAGAATCTGTTGGTGCCATTGGGTTGTCGTACCAGATGCACGGACTGGTCATTACTGACCGGGACGGCAAGCCGCTCAGACCTTCTATTATCTGGTGCGACAGTCGCTCTGTGGCTTATGGGGAAAAGGCTTTCAGGGAGATCGGTGAAACGCAATGCCTGTCGGCTGTGCTCAATTCGCCCGGTAACTTTACCGCCTCAAAACTGGCATGGGTAAAAGAGAACGAGCCTGCATTGTATTAAAAAATTGACAGGGTGATGCTGCCTGGTGACTATATTGCCTTGAAGCTGACTGGAGAAGCGCTGACAACACCCTCAGGATTGTCTGAAGGGATATTCTGGGACTTTCAAAAGCATGGTTTGGCTGAATTGATACTGGACTACTATGGTTTTGACCGGGATCTCTTCCCTGGGGTGGTTCCCAATTTTTCCGTACAGGGTAATTTAACAAAACAGGCTGCAGGTGAACTTGGTCTCAAGGCTGGTATTCCCCTTGCATACAGGGCAGGGGATCAGCCCAACAACGCATTTTCGCTGAATGTGCTCAATCCCGGGGAAATTGCGGCAAATGCAGGAACCTCCGGAGTGGTTTACGGGGTTAGTGACCAGGTGACGTACGACCCGCAGTCAAGGGTGAATACCTTTGCCCATGTTAATCATACCAGCGAAGATGCACGCCTTGGCGTGCTGTTGTGTGTAAATGGTACCGGGATCCTCAATTCGTGGTTGAAGAAAAATGTGGTTTCAGCAGATTGGGATTATGAAGAAATGAACCGTCAGAGCGCATCGGTCCCTGCAGGATCTGACGGCCTCATCGTACTGCCTTTCGGCAATGGGGCAGAACGGATGATCGGGAACAAAAATCCCGGCTGTATCATTGAGCGGCTGGATTTTAACAGGCACAACAATGCCTGTCTTGTCAGGGCAGCCCACGAAGGGATTGCATTTGCTTTTGCGTATGGGATCGATATCATGGAGACTACCGGTATCAGGGCATCCGTGATCCGGGCAGGCAACGCCAACATGTTCCTGAGTCCGGTTTTCAGAGAAACCCTTGCCGCACTGACCAATGCCACCATAGAGCTTTATAATACCGATGGTTCGCAGGGAGCTGCCAGGGCTGCCGGAGTGGGTGCCGGAATATTCGCGTCGGCAAGTGACGCTTTCGGCGGACTAAAGATCGTAGAAACCGTCAGTCCGGATAAAACATTGCAGAAGCCGGTCAGTGAGGCGTTTAATAACTGGAAAAACATCCTCCGCAAACAGTTGCAGCCGGCCAAATAAACAGGCAGATCATTAATAAATCATTAATCTATACACCATTCTACAAAAAATCATTTGCTATGAGTTACTTAACAGGAGACAAAGAATTTTTTAAAGGCATTGGCAAAATTGCCTTCGAAGGGCGCGATTCGGACAATCCGCTTGCGTTTAAATTTTATGACGAAAACAAGGTGGTTGCAGGGAAAACCATGAAGGAGCACCTCAGGTTTGCCGTGGCCTACTGGCACACGTTCTGTGATACCGGTGGCGATCCGTTCGGACCGGGAACACGGGTTTTTCCATGGGATGCGGCCAGTGATCCCATCAGCCGCGCCAAGGACAAAATGGATGCCGCATTCGAGTTCATCACAAAGCTGGGCGCACCATTTTATTGTTTTCATGATATCGATGTGGTGGATGAAGCGGACACCATCAGCGAAACGGAAAGCAGACTGCAGACCATGGTTGGTTATGCCAGGGAAAAGCAGGATGCATCGGGCGTGAAACTGCTGTGGGGTACCGCCAATTTGTTCTCTCACCCGAGATATATGAACGGGGCAGCCACCAATCCAGACTTCAATGTGATCACCCATGCCGCCACACAGGTCAGGAATGCCCTGGATGCCACCATTGCACTGGGCGGACAAAATTATGTTTTTTGGGGCGGACGTGAGGGATATTTCTCTTTGCTCAACACCAATACAAAACGTGAGGTGGAACATATGGCCCGTTTTCTGCATATGGCTAAGGATTATGCAAGAAAGAACGGTTTTAAGGGGACATTCCTGATCGAACCCAAACCCATGGAGCCAACAAAACACCAGTATGATTATGATGCGGCTACAATCATTGGTTTTCTGAATAAATACGGACTTGCGGAGGACTTTAAACTGAATATTGAGGTAAACCATGCCACGCTTGCCGGACATACGTTTCAGCACGAATTGCAGGTGTCTGCTGATGCCGGACTCTTTGGAAGCATTGATGCAAACAGGGGTGATTACCAGAACGGATGGGATACCGACCAGTTTCCGATCAACATATATGAAGTGGTGGAAGCCATGCTTGTGATCCAGGAAGCCGGTGGATTTACAACGGGCGGTATAAACTTTGATGCAAAACTTCGCCGGAACTCAACCGACAGTGAAGATCTCTTTATTGCCCATATCTCTGGCATGGATGTGTTTGCCAGGGCGCTGATGATCGTTGATGACATTCTTGCAAAATCCCCGTACCCCGAGATGAGGAAGGAGCGCTACAGCTCATTCGATTCTGGCTATGGAAAGGCTTTCGAGAAGGGAGAAATGACCCTGGAGGATATGCGGACACTGGCCATAAAAAATGGTGAACCCGCACAGATCAGCGGGAAGCAGGAGCTTTATGAATCAATACTGAATCAATACATCAGGTAGTCTGCTGGCCATAAACGGGGAAAGACAGAAGGTGTCGGTACCGTATGATTATTCATCAAACTGCATCTGCGAATAATCTTTCATAAAATGGAAGAAAATTACCAGTTTATTCCTTTTTTGGTCGTTATTTTCGCAGTATGCAAAATCAATTGTATGCCAGCAGCAAGATTTTAATAACCGGATCTGTGGTGACCGGATTGATGACACGGTTAGTACGGCTGCATATGCGTATGGTCATCATGGTGCCAGTGCTTTTCTTATGTATTGCGGCCGGAGCACAGGTTGTGGTTGTCGATGATGATTTTGATGATGGTGTGTTTCCATTTGAGGGCTGGAAGGAGATCAATTCCTCCGGACAGGTGACTGTTGTGAACGGCGAACTGCAATTTGATTATACGGACCAGCGCCCTGGTGCTGTCAGGGAGTTTGAACCGGCTGAAGGTATTATCAGCATAGAATTCAATGCCCGGTCAACCCGTAACTGGATACACTTTTTTGTATACATACGAAACCATGAGTCAGATACGGTAAGTGCCCTCACACTGGGAAGTGCTGGCAACAGGGGGATACTGGCGATAACTGCTATGGATGACAACGGCAGGATGGCAGAAGGGGTGAATGCCCTGCCTGAACAGTTTGGCGTGAACCGCAACTACCATATTGCATTCTCAATAAACACCTTTACACAGGAAGCGACACTTTATGTGGACGGACGACAGACAGAGGAGGCCCGGTCTGTTCCATTACTGCGACATGCAGAAAATGTTGCCTCGGTGGTCTTTCTGAATGATTATATGTTTAGCAATGAGGGAAGGGTTTATATTGATGACCTGCGTGTTGTATACTATCAGCGCGACAAGACCTTGCTGCGACTGCGAATAGAAGAGGCACAGGCACTCCTTGATGATGCGGAACCAGGTGATGCCCCCGGACAATATCCGGTGGCGTCAATCAATATGCTTGGCGATGCCCTCGGGATGGCGCTTGAAATATATGATGACACAGATTCAACACAGGAAGAGGTTGACAATGCTGCAGAACATCTTGGTCAGGCTATGGCGGACTTTATTCACAGTGAAAATGCAGCGGTTGCTGTTTTAAATATCAATACAGATGATGGACATCCTATCAATGAGGGGTTTAGCGGATTCAATGTCAGGATCTCAGATGGCCCCTGGAACTATAACCATCCCGATTTCAGAGAGGCCGTACAAACCTTGAAACCGGGATTTTTGCGCTACTTTTCGGGAACTACCGGAAACTATCTCAATATGAACACCGGTATGATGGAGTATGCATGGTTTGAACAGCTGCTGAACCATGGCAGCTCATATGATGATTATCCTGCTCTGTATAAATGGGTGGAGGTAAAAGGGCCTCACCGGCTTATTGATCTGTACGACATGCTTGGGGAGAACAGTGCAAAATTGGTGATCACCTTTAACAGCTTTATGAACACACCTGAAAATGCTGCCCGGCTGGCTCGTTTTTGTAAAAACAACAACATCATCGTTGACTATTGGCAGTTTATAAACGAACCCAATTTCTATACACCCCCAAGAAGGTATCTTTTCAATGATGGCAAAGATTATGCGGTAAAGCAGAAAGAGGTTGCTGATTCGATCCTGTCTGTTGATCCTGATGCCCGACTTGCCCTGAGCTATGGATGGGATGGATTGGGTTCGTTTGCCCGCAGCATAAGCGATTATGAACCCGTATACTGGAATGCGGTATCTTTTCATGCTTATCCGCTGCGGGCTGCAGATACCGATTTTGACTATGCCATGCGCAGGGCCAACAGCAGGGTCATGGACCGGACAAATGCAGCTTTCTACAATAAGGTACAGTCGGTCAGTTGGCCTGATGCGCCATTTATTGTTACCGAATATGGTGTGTGGAACGATATGCTTAGCAATACACTCTACGGGGCCATCTTCCTCTCTGAATACGTTATGCGGATGTCGGCCAACCCGAGGGCAAAACTGATTGGCAACCATGTCGTGAACCATGCAGCCAGACCAAACAATACCCATCACGATCTGTTCATGGATGCATTTGATGCCGGACAGACGATCGATCCGGACACGGTGCCTACCGGCTTTAATCTGCGTATTGACGGAAAAACCTTTACCGTTGTGAATAAAGCCCTGAACAGGGCTGATTTTGTTTACCAGTCAACCATCGATGGCGGCTCGCGGGTGCAATTGCTGGGTGGATCCTATATCTCTGCATTGTATGCCCGGGCATATCGTGGACTGAACGGAAAAGAATATGTCTTGATCACCAATAAATCAGACCTGTTTAATGAAATGGATATCCTGTTGGATGGCAGTTCACCGGATTTGGAGATGACCATGACCTATGCATGGTCATCCGACCCTGCCGTGAGTAATGTTTTGGTGCAGAGCAAAACCACAGCGGCTCCTGTAAGGATACCCCCATACTCGGTTGTCCGGCTTGAATGGGACTCGGAAACAATGCCGGCTCCTCCCGCTCCACGGATCTATGCGGTGGAGCATGGAGAAGGTTCTGCGCTGATAAAATGGTGGGAGCGTGAAACAGCCGAAAAATATACCTTGCTCCGAGGGGTCACATCTGGTGTATATAACCATCATGTAACTATCGGACAGGATGTCAGCGAATATGAAACTGGTGAACTCGCCAACGGACAGACATATTACTTTGCTGTGCAGGCATCCAATGCCAGCGGGACCAGTGTGCTGTCAAATGAAGTAGCCTATCATGTTGATGTTCCCGATACACCGTTGTTTGATATAGCCAGACCCAACTCCCGGAGGGTTACCCTTGAATGGGAAAGCGTACCTTATGCCAACGGGTATAAGGTACGGTATGGCACACAACCTGGTGTATATGATAAGATTATCGATGCAAATAACACTACCGGGTATGTGCTTCGGAATCTGCAGAACGGGGTCACATATTATTTCAGTGTGTCTGCCTACAACGGAATGGGAGAAAGTGCACTTTCTGATGAATTGCAGGCAACACCCCAGACACACATTCCGCAAGCACCCTGGTACCTGCATGGACATGAAGATCCTGTTACAGGTGTGGTCCACCTGAATTGGATCCCCTCTGACAGTACCCACCAGGCATCATTTAATGTGTACCGCAGTAAGAATGCCTGGTCTGGTTATGAACTCGTAGATTCAGGAATAAACCAGACGAGTTATGCTGACTCCACTTTTCTTTCGGCTGGAAAATATTTCTACCGCATTGGCGCTCAAAATGAGCGTGGAAAGGGTTTTTTCCGGTCCAATATTTTTACTATGGATAAAAAGGCAGACACTGAAGATTTTTTTACAAACACTCCTGATATGATGTACAAAGGACTATTGTTCCCCGGTTTTATCAATCCTGTAAAAGGAGCGCGTTTTGGTCCCATTGATCCGGCTGTATCCATTCGTTACCGTATACGCCTCACCGATGTGACAGGCAGACATATCTTCACTGGTGACTGGGGTGAACACTGGGACGGTCATGCCAATGGAACCATGGTGCCAAGGGGAGCATATATGTGGCAGGTGCAGGGATATGCAGATTCTGATCCTTTTTACAAAACCGGAAAGGTGCTGGTTATTTATTGATGATTGCAACAATGGCATTTGTTATTCAGGAAGAAAGAAAACCGGAGGATGATGCAGTATAAGAAGAACAAAACTTTTCGGGCAAAGGCACATTTGACATTGGTTGGTGGTCTGGCCCTGATACCGGGACCTGCCCCGGTGGCAAATGAAACGCCCAATGAGGAGGTGCGGCCCAATATCCTGTTTCTTGTGGTTGAAGATGCTTCTCCCTATTTGTATCCGGCATATGGCAATCCACATATCGTGACACCTCATCTTGACCGTTTGGCAAGCTCCGGGGTGGTATTTACCAGTGCACTGGCCAACGCCCCTTATTCTTCTCCTGCACGTTCCTCGCTGATCAGTGGCAGCTATGCCACAACATATGGTAACGACTGGCACCGGAACAACCACATTGTACCGGGCCATTATTTCTTTCCACAATACTTGCGCGAAGCTGGCTACTTTACAGTTAACGCCGGGAAAACGGACTACAATGTAACACAGGAGGTCCAGCAACAATGGTATGATGTGGCATGGGACAGGATGAGCGGTCTGAAAGCGCCTGGACGCCCCAACGCGTCATACAACGATGAGGCAAGAGGTGAGCGTCCGTTTTTTGCCCAGTTCAACAACAATACATCCCATATGAGCCGTATGAACAGTGTTTATATGCATCTGAGGGAACCTCCCAGGCTTGATCCGGAAGGAGTTATTCTGCCTGATTATGTCCCGGATCTGCCTGAAACCCGATCTGATTATGCCCTGCATCTTGATGCGATCGAAGACACCGACAGATGGACGGGCTTGTTTATAAGTGATCTGGAAGAGCGGGGACTTCTGGAAAACACCATCATTTTTTATTTTTCTGACCATGGGGGCTGCTTGCCGCGGGGTAAAGCATTTCCTTACGAGACTGGATTTACCGCCGCACTCATCATATATGCTCCTCCAAAATGGCAGCACCTCCTGCCTGCCCCACCGGGAAGTGTCAGTGACCGCCTGGTTGAATTTGCCGACTTTGGCCCCACTTTGCTGAGCATCGCCGGAGTTCAGTCTCCCGGGCATATGCAGGGAAAGGCCTTTATGGGCAGGTATGCTGAAGATCCCAGGGAGTATTCATTTAACTTCAGAACCAATACAACCGATCACTTTGATCCTTCACGTTCTGTATTTACCAGTAAATTCCAATACATTAGAAATTATACCCCATACAAGATTCACGGTCTGCGTCAGTCTTACCAGTGGGCCATGCCGGCGCAAATGGCGTGGGACAGCCTTTTTCATTTTGCAGAAACAAAACCGGAACACCGGCAATATTATTTGCCAAAACCATCTGAAATGCTTTTTGACAGGAAGCATGACCCATTTGGGATGAATAACCTGGCAGGGGAGCCTGAATATGAAGAGGTGCTCACGGAGTTGAGAAAGGCGGCATCAACCCATATCCGCGAGAGCAAAGATATTGGTTTCTGGCCAAGGGATGTAAGGATCTCATTTGTTGAAAAAGGGATTGCCATGTATGATTGGGTAAGGGAAAATGATTATCCCTTCGAGCTCCTGTACCGTGCAGTTGAAAGTGCCTCAGCCGGTGAGCCCGATGAAAGATATTTCCTGGAGGATCTTCTGGCTCATGAAAGACCTGAGTTTCGTTTTTGGGGTGCTTCCGGACTGGCATATCTGGCTTTCCTGGATCAACTGCCTGAGGTACCGGTTGCTTTGTTTGGATTGCTCGATGACCCCTTTGGCAGCGTGGCCTCGATGGCTGCAGAAGCACTGGTTTATGCGGGGTATACAGAAAAAGGTCTTCATGCCCTGGTTGAGCAGGCATGGGATGGAAACACCAATGCGATCTCCTCACTTGAACAGCTGGGGGATGAAGTGGAGTCTGTCCTTCCCGGAATCAGACAGTTGGCAGAAAACAACAACAGCAACCGCATCCGGTTTCATGCCAGGAGTATCCTGATCAATTTTGGAGAAATGCCTATGGCGAAACTTTTCGAACCCGCTGCGGTAGAAAGCTTTCGGCGAAACCAGCGCAGCAGGGTGGAAAGGTGGGCGCCGACGCGCCCATGACCGTATTGCTGCAAAACCTGGCAACACACCCCCATATCATTTATACAGAGTCTGGCATACATTATAACCACCTGACAGGATGGCTTCTGTTTTGAACAGATGATGGAATAGCCGCATCAATCCATTAATCCACCTGACTACCCCACCAGTTGTTGTCCGGATCGAAGTCGGGCGACAGAAAAAGGAGGCGTTGTTCTTCCAGTTGCCGCATCCTGTTCCGTTCGATGTCTTGAAGTCTTGCGCGCTCAGCTGCTGCATCATATAATGGGTCTCTTTGCGGATACCTGGCGCCTGCCTCCTCCAGGTAGTCGAACAGGAGGGTGGTAAGGGATTCTGCTTTGGCAGGGTACATGGCTGACAGGTCCCGTTCTTCACTGATATCAGTTCTCAGGTTATACAACACCTGGCTGTCGGTTTCATAAAAGTGGATCAGCTTCCAGTCGCCATGGCGGACCACTGATGACGGACTGCCTTCCTGGTTGCTGTAATGGGGATAGTGCCAGAATAGCGGCCGGTCTGGCATCTTTGCACCCTGGATGGCCGGCAGCAGGCTTACGCCGTCTTTGTGCTCATTGGGCCTGAGCTCCACGCCGGCAAGGTCGAGGATTGTCGGGTAGAGATCTGCGCCCGTTGCAGGGACATCACTGAAGGTGTTCTGTTGTGTTATCCCGGGTGCTTTGATAAATATGGGTACACGCAATCCCCCTTCCAGTGTTGACCCTTTGCCTTGTCTGAAAGGCAGATTGGAGGTTGCAAAGCCGTCGCCGGAAGAGACGCCTCCTTGATCGGATGTAAAAATGACAATGGTATTTTCATTCAATCCAAGATCATCAAGTGCCTGAAGTACGTGACCCACTGCATCATCCATGGCTTCTACAAGTCCGGCGTATACCGGATTGTCCTGTACCATGCGTATGGGCAGGTATTGCCCCATTTCATATCCATATTCAGCCAGACCAGCCTCTTCGGCTTTGTCCCTGTATCTTTGCCATTTTTCCTGGGTGGTTTGCAGCGGACCGTGAACGGCATAAAAAGAAAGATAGGCAAAGAATGGCTGTCCGGTTTGCTGTGGATTGTATTTGCGGAAAAACTCAGCCGTTTCATCGGCAAGTCTCCAGGAGAGGTTTTCTCCCGGGTTCCTGTTATCCAGATTGGGATTTTCATAAGGGTCAAAATAACCACCTATTGGACTCCCGCTGTCCCATCCGCCAACATTGATATCAAATCCATGGTCCGTTGGCCACGACCCTTCGCTTCCCAGGTGCCATTTCCCTGAAAAAAAGGTTTTGTACCCTGCTTCCTGCATGGCTTCTGCCAGGGTAACATGATCGAACGACAGGTGGCGGTCATAGTCAGCGGGTATGAGCTGATTGTGACGACCCAAATCGCGCCAGGCTTCTCCTGAGCGTGATCCGATCCACTGGGTGATCCCATGCCGGGGGGCAAACTGACCGGTCATCAGGCTGGCACGCGACGGACTGCTTACCGGAGATGTTGCGTACCCATGGGTAAAAGAAATACCTTCACGGGCGATACGGTCAGTGTGTGGCGTTTCATAAAACGGACTGCCCGTGAAGCTCAGGTCAAAATAACCCAGGTCGTCGGCAATGATAAACAACACATTGGGCGGTTGTTTATCTGCCTGCTGACAGGAGGAGGCTGACAGGAGGGCTGCGCCTGAAAAGAGCAACAGGGAAGAATTGAATTTCATTTTTGTTGGCAGGACTTTCATAACTGATCTTTTTTTTGAATAAATGTGATGATCTGGCTTGCTATACAGAAAGGAGCTTTTATTCTATAGTGAATAGGGCTTTATGGTGTATGAAAACCGGTATATCCTTCTTGGCAGCTGGTATATATGGTGTACGGGCTTGCCCCAGCTGTTGTCACCGCCAACGCCCATCTGAGCATAATCGATGTTCAGGTTGATGTAATCCTTTATTTCCAGATGATGTTGGTACAGCAACGGCCTTCCCTGGCGACCCTCGGGGTCTTCAAAATCTTCCTTGTCGTAGCGCATGGCCCCAAAAGAGAAGGGAGTGCCTGAAAAAACCTTCATGCCATGGTCACCTGTGCCGATATCCAGCCAGCGGACATCCGTTTTGTATCCGGTTTCCTGTGGGCGGATATATGGATAGTACAAACCATCAACAGTATTGTTGTATATCCCTATGATGGCACTTTCTCTGCGGTCAACATAATTTTCGTGCGGCCCCCTGCCGTACCATTCAACCTTGTCCATGTTTGAAGGGATGCGAAGTAATGTCCCAACCCTGGGCAGGTTTGGACTTCTTCTGTTGAGGTCAACATCAAGGTGATGCTCAGCGTGGATCAGTCCGCTTGCCTCTACGGCATATGTCGAACGGAATGTGGCGCTGACATCCTCCATCCGTTTGGAGATGGTAAAAACTGCCCTGTCTGCGTCGTGGTTGTGCTCTATGCTGACCACTTTGGCAGAAGGACCGGCATCTTTCCAAACCCCCATATTTCTGGGGACCCCCGATCCGTAATCGTTGTCGACCGGTATCCTCCAGAAATCGGGTTGCGGACCTTCCTCCACAAGGAGGTTGCCTTTGTGGGTAAGGTTGGTAAAACTCCCTTTCTCCCGGTCGATGAAGAGTTCTGTATCGCCGGTCGTTACCAGCCACCCCCCGGGGGTTTCTGTGATGTTTACGGCAGAGGTCGCCAGCGACAGTTCAGGCTTTACCTGGGTGGCAGACGCCTGCATCAGCAACTGGGTATAGGCAGCTTCAAATCCGGATCGCAGCAGCCCTTCGTCTTCTGTCAGGATAAAACGGAAGTTTGCAAAGTATTCCTTTTCTTCATCCAGTGAAAGATCTGTGAAGCCGGGAATGATTTGATCCATAGAGATGATGGTCGATTTACCCGGAGCAATATCAGGTGCATCCATGCTTTGACTGGTGATGACGACCCCATTTTCAATGATGTCTGTTTCGAGGCGGTATCCGCCTAAAGTTTTGAAGTCGTATTTGTTTTTTATGAGAAATACACCTGATGCAGGATCGACCGGCTCTACATCGATGTACTGATATACCCTTTTCACTTCATGCGCGTGGGGGTTTAACCTGCGGTCCGGACTGATCACCCCGTTAATGCAGAATGCACCGTCGTGCCGCCCCTCTTCCTGTCCGAAGTCCCCTCCATAGGCAAAATATTCATTACCGTCCTCGGTGGTATTGGTCAATCCCTGGTCGACCCAATCCCAGATAAAACCACCCTGCAATACATCGTATTTTTCAATGGTGCGCCAGGTGTCGGCCAGGTTGCCCATGCTGTTACCCATGGCGTGCGAATACTCGCAAAGGATCAGCGGACGGTAGGTTTGTGGCTGAAGGGCGTAGTTTTCAAGCTCCCAGCGGTCATCGTACATCGGTGCTACGATGTCGGTGTGGGCCTTCTCCCCAGCCTGTTCAAACATTACAGGCCGGCTGTCGATACTGGTTATCCAGTCGTATGCCCGCTCAAATACCGGTCCGTCGCCACATTCGTTACCAAACGACCAGGCAATCACAGAGGGGTGGTTTTTATCCCGTTCATACATCCTTTCGATGCGGTCAAGGTGGGCACGGTCCCATTCGGGGTCTGCAGCAATATGATAATCGTATGGTCTTTGAAGCGCTGCACCCAGACCGTGTGATTCGACGTTGGCCTCATTAACCACATACAGGCCATAGCGGTCGCATAATTTATACCAGAAAGGGTCGTGTGGATAATGGGCAGTCCTTACGGCATTCATGTTTAACTCTTTCATTAAAAGGATGTCTTTCATTTTTAATTCGCGCGATATGTAATGTCCCGTTTCCGGATCATGCTCATGCCTGTTGACACCCTTTAAATGAACATGCTC
>PWKN01000080.1 GCA_003559735.1 Bacteroidales bacterium
ACGTGTTACGCACCCGTGCGCCACTCGTCAGCTCCCGTTGCCGGGACTGTTACCGTTCGACTTGCATGTATTAGGCCTGCCGCTAGCGTTCATCCTGAGCCAGGATCAAACTCTCCGTTGTTTATAAATAATAAATTCAAAAAAAAGTATACTGTCCCGGCCCGGTAACCTCTCTGTCAATCAAAAAAAAACCGTGAAAACATATTGTCCCCACTTCTCTAAAATTGACGGGTCTGCTTCTGTCTTTGTTTGGCCTCCCATTATGTCAATGAACTTTCGCTTTTTCCCCCTTTGGGGAGGGCAAAGATAATACTTTTTTTAAAAACAATAAACCTTTATGAAAAAAAATAATTATTTTAATTCGTTTACGCGCGCATCACTGGTTGCATTGGACTGTCAGGAGTGCTGACCTGCCATATGAATAATGATCGGGATTACATTAAATCAGCACTGCGTTTGACAAAATGTGTTAGTTTTTCACCCTTTAGCATGTTTTTTGCCAGCATGGCAAGGTCTATCAGTTGTTTTACCTGCTTGTCGCGCAACGCTTCATCCTTTTCATCCAGCAGTTTCCCGATAAGCCTGTGGTTGCTGTTCACAACCAGCATAAAGCTGTCGGGCAAATTGCCCATGTAGCTCATACCACCCGTGACAGACATGTCCTTCATCCTTCGCATAAACTCAGGCTGTGTGATAACCATTGGTTGTTCAGATTCACTCATGTTTTCAAAAGAGACCTGGAAACTCTTCTGATCAAGGTTTTGCTCGATCACAGGCTTGAGTTTGTCTTTTTGTTCCTGGCTTAACTTGGACGGCATCTCCTCTTCCCGAACAATCAGTTTATCCATTACATCGGCATCCACCCTGGCAAAAGAAACATTTTCGAGCTCCGTTTCAAGCATGTTCACAAAATGACTGTCGATTGGTGTGTCCAGAACAAGTACATCATAGGCTTTTTCTTTTGCCGCTTCAATAAACGCATGCTGTTCTTCCTGGTTCGTGGCATACAGATGAACCACTTTCTTGTCCTTATTGGTCTGGGTCGCATTGATATGATCCCTGTATTCAGCAAAAGTGAAGTATTTTCCATCCGTATTTTTCAGCAGACAGAATTTTTTAGCACGTTCACGGAACTTCTCATCCGAGATCATACCATATTCAATAAATATTTTGATGTCATCCCATTTTGACTCAAAGTCCTCCCGGTTATTCTTAAACAGCTCATCCAGTTTGTCGGCCACCTTTTTAGAGATGTGGCTGCTGATCTTTTTTACACTTGCATCACTTTGCAGGAAACTCCTCGACACATTCAGGGGAATATCCGGTGAATCGATCACACCGTGCAAGAGTGTCAGAAAATCTGGCACAATGCCCTCTACCGAATCAGTTACAAATACCTGGTTGCAGTATAGCTGTATCTTGTCACGCTGTACCTCAAAATTTTGCTTCACTTTTGGAAAGTACAGAATCCCTGTCAGCGTGAAAGGATAATCTACATTTAAGTGAATATTGAAAAGGGGTTCCTCAAAAGTCATTGGATAGAGCTCCCTGTAAAAATCCCTGTAGTCATTGTCTGATAGCTCAGCGGGCTTACGCGTCCATGCTGGCTTTGTATTGTTGACCACGCGGGGTTTTTCAATTGTCACCTCCTTCTTTTCCCCTTTTTCGTCTTTTTCCTTCTTTGTTTCTTTTTCGGTGCCAAATACGATCTCTACAGGCAAAAACTTGCAATACTTTTTAAGCAGCTCCAGAATTTTGTGTTCCTCAAGAAACTCGGTCGAATCATCGGCAACATGCAGTATTACATCGGTGCCCCGTTGTTTTTTGGGTTTTTCCTCAAGGGTAAACTCTGGTGTGCCTGTGCAGCTCCATTTCACGCCCTTGCTGTTTTTCTTGTATGACCTGGTGTGCAAATCAACTTTTGAAGCCACCATAAAAGAAGAATAAAACCCAAGGCCAAAATGACCGATCATTCGGCTGGCATCTTCCTCACTTTTGTATTTGCTGACCCACTCTTCTGCACTGGAAAAAGCGATCTGGTTGATATAGCGATCCGTTTCCTCTGCTGTCATCCCAATCCCCTTATCGCTCACGGTGATCGTTTTCTCTTTTTTATCTACCCTGACTTCAATGTGCAGATCGCCCAACTCGCCTTTATACTCACCTTTTGATGCCAGTGTCTTTAATTTTTGCGTCGCGTCGACCGCGTTTGATATCAATTCGCGCAAAAATATTTCGTGATCTGAATACAAAAACTTCTTGATAATTGGGAAAATATTTTCCGTTTGTACGTTGATCTTGCCTTTTTGCATGGGACAATATTTTTAAGCCAGTGAACATTAATTTTTACCTCCGACAACATAGCAAAGGGTATGCCAATGGCAGCACACTGCCAAATTGACTGTCCGGATAACAGCACGGCATCGATTATCTTGGAGCGTCGCATCGATGGCCCTCGCGCGGTTTTACCACCGGGTTGCTCGACCTGGCCGGATTTGTCAAACCTCGCGGATATTTCCGGCAAAGTCTGTGGAGTGATGAACCCATGATATATATCGGGACATACCCCACCAGGCGATTTGAGCGGAGTCCGAACATCAATGCAAACCCATTGTGGAACTATCCGGATGACACGATGGAAAGTGGGGGTGGCACAGATCGAAATACAAATTGTTGACCAGGACGGAAAGCCGGTATTCTTTTCCGATGAGGAGATCACGTGCGTTACCGACGGCCCTGTCAGGCTAATTGGACTGGAAGCCAGCAACCCGCGCGACATGGGTGATTACACCAACAACAGGTTAAGGGTTCACCATGGCAGAATGATTGCCTACGTGGAAGCCACAGGCGAACCGGGTGATGCTACGATACGTTTTACATCTCCGTGGCTTGAAGAAGCAGTTGTGACTATCGTTACGGAATAGATTGCCGGAAAAACACCAGCATGCTGGTTGTTCATATCCCCTGTGCCAGTCAAAAACGCTGAACCATATGCTTACAGGGTCAGTGCTGTTTTTCGCAACCACTGTTTTTTTATTGTCCGGTCCAGCCTTTGTTGTCTTTCAACAACGGATTCTTGAGCAGCTCTTCCAGTGGCAGCGGCGCGTAGTAAAACTTTGGGTCGCTCAGCGCCCTCTTTTCTATTGTGATTTGCTGTCCACCGGGCTCGGTCCCCTGATAGACAAAAGTGTTGTTGTCTTTCACCACTTCACAACCCCTGATGGCTTCGTCAAGTGGCATCAGCCACCGTCGCATATCATAGTACCGTAAATTTTCAAAGGCAAATTCCAGACGCCTTTCGTTCAATATCAGTTCCCTGAAGCACTCCTTCCCATTCATGGCGACCGACAATGCGTATGGATCAGAGGAGATGTTCAGGTTTTGGCTTCTTATGTTCGCCAGTACATTATATGCACGGTATTGACCGGCTCCCTCAACAATACCAAACGCACCTGCAGCCTCGTTAAGGGCTTCCACAAGGTTAAAGTAAACCTCACTGCGACGCAGCAGAGCATGCATATGTCTTGCATTCGCTGGTTGGACAGGGTTCAGCATATCGGGTTCGGTGGCCAGCCACTTTCTCAGATAATATCCTGTACGGGTGTTCCGGTGGTGATATCCCGCCGCATCCTGTCCATAGCGATCGTTCTCTTTATCGTAATAGATCTCAAGCGGACGATCATCAAAAGTTCGTCCATTGTAATAGACAGTAAGGTCCAGACGAGGATCCCGGTTAGCATATGGGTTTTGCGGGTCATAAACCGACAGGGGATGATCGATGGGGTAGCCCTCACTGTCAGAAAACGCATCAACAAGGTTCTGGGAAGGATTTGTTTTTCCCTGGCCGAAAAAAGCAGGCGGAAAATTCCTTAATTCCATATGATTATTACTGAAATGCATTCTGAAAAGAAACTCATCAGGAGTAGTAGGAGCTGTCATATGGTTTTCCTGCAAGGGCCGGTAGTTTCCCAACTGTCCCTCTGTAATGGCACGGTAAGAGGTAATGGCCGCCCGCTCCCACTTTCTTATCAATGAGTCGGCCGGAATGGCATATGCTCCTTGTGGCTGGTATGCCGGACTGGCAGCCAGGGTATGTACGCGCGACCTGAGTGCCCATGCAGCCTTTTTTGTAGCCCGTCCGAACTGGGCCGAACCCGTTACACGACTTGGCCCCTGGTAAACCATTGGCAAATATTTAATCGCTGAATCGGCGTCCTGTGTGATCTGCTGCACACATTCCTCAAAGGTGTTTCTTGGCATTGTGCTCAATGCATCTGACTGTCCGGATTCTATGTTCTCAGTGATGATAATGTATCCGAGTGCCTGTCCGTCTTCGGCAATACCCCCATAGGTTCTCAGCAATTCCATGCCCCACCAGGCGCGCAAAAAATAGGCCTCCCCCAAAAGGCGCCGTCGATGCGTTGCATCCACATCATCATCCACCACACTATAAATTACATTGTCGCCCAGGCCGTTTTCCATAAAGAGGTGAATGTTTCGAAACTGTTCGTAGGCCAGATCCCAGTTTGCGAGCGGATAGGTCTGATTACATATCCCGCCATAAACAAGGCGGTAAAGTCCCGATCCAAAATCGTTGGTCACTGCATTGTCGGTAGCCACATCCAAAAAGTTATAGCCATCATAATGGTCCCATTGCGTCATGATATTTGCATATGCATTCATCAAAACCCCTTCTGCCTTTTCAGGCAATCCCCAGGCAAACTCATCTGTAAACTGATCATCCGGTTTGGGATCCAGAATTTTTTCACAGGATGAGAAAAAAAACAAGATTGTCAGGAAAGTCCATCTTGCTAACAATGTCAATCGGTTCATATATATTTGTTTTATAGTTATTTAACGGCCAAATTGCTGGTCACTTGCCCTGATCAAGTGTTCTGTAAAGCAGCGACAGGTCGCAGAATTACATGGGTTATTTCCAGGCCACCAGCTAAGGGGCATTCTGTGTCAGAAAGACACCAACACACCCAGCGAAACAGACCTGAGCACAGGGTAGTTCGTCAATCCGCCATCAGGCACTTCGGGGTCAAGGTCTTTGATGGCAGATAACACAAACAGGTTGCTTCCCCTCAGGTAAAGCCTCATCGTTCTGGGTATGGCGACAACCTCCTTATTGCTGATCGTATAGCTTAGTTCCATGTTTTTTAAACGGAAAAACCCGGCATTTTCAATCCAAAAGTCACTGTCGATAAAGTTGTTGGTTCCTTCCGTGGTGGTCAGTCGCGGATAACTCCCTGTTGGATTATTTTCAGGATGATACCTGTCAGCACTCATTACCGAGTATTTGCCTTCTCCTCTGTTCCAGTAGTATGCATTATTCAGCCATGCATGAAAACCAAATTGGGCTACACCAAGTACAAACAGCTCCCAGTTGTTATAACTCAATCTTAAATCGACACCCATTGAATGCCTTGGAAAACTGTTCCCGAGCATTTTTCGGTCTCTGTCATCGATCACCCCATCACCGTTCAGATCCCGGTAAGCAATATCTCCTTCACCATAAGGACCGAACGTTTGGTGAGGATGTCCACCGAGTGCCACATCCCTGCCAAAGAGTCCAAGTGACGAATAGCCCATCATCGCATCAGAAGGTTTTCCGATGGTCATGCGGTACAATTCGGCATAGGGAACATCATCAGCCTGAAGTACCTTATTTTGTGCGTATATGTAGTTTGCCCCCACACGGACCATCACATCTCCCAGCTCGTCGTTCCAGTTCAGCGAGACTTCAAAACCCTGGTTTTTTACTTCACCCCAGTTTTGCCAGGGAAAAATCCCTCCATACAGTGCAGGAAATGCGGCATGTACATGCTGAATGATATCATAACGGTATTCATTGAAATAGTTAAACTCAAAAGACATCCGGTGGTCATAGGCGATGCCTTCCAAGCCAACGCTGAATTCACGGGATTTTTCCCATCCCAGACCAGGGTTTGCCTTAATGGAGGATGTCACTATAGGCTGATTGGTGCCGGAGGGATCTCCAAAGCTTACATTTCCGGAGTCCTGCCAGCGGTTTTGATTTAGGAATTGCGGCGTAAACGCATCATAACCTATTATCCCTGCATTGACCCGGAGTTTCAAGTAATTGATAGCTGAAAACCGTTTGATGAATTGTTCATCACCGATAATCCATGCAAGACCACCGGCGGGGAACAACTGATGGCGTTTATCACCTGAAAACCTATTACTACCCATATATGCCATGACAAACTCGGCGATATACCGTTTTTTGTAAACATAGGATGTTCGGAGAAAGGTATTCGTGTTTTCAATATCCTGGGCATATCCGACTTGCTCGTTTATACGGTACAAGTACGACAAGGCTGCGTTCAATCTGTGATCACCCAAGGTATTCAG
>PWKN01000118.1 GCA_003559735.1 Bacteroidales bacterium
ATGAAGGTTATCAAATAAGAAATAAGGACGGGGACTACCTGTTTTCCCTCGGACTAAGAAGAGAGGCAGCCCTTGTTCAGGTAATACAACCTGTATATGTTCTTTCTCTTTTATTGGCAGTCGTTGCCCTGCTGAGTTTTGCGTACTTCTCATTCAGGTATTTTTCACGACTGTTCAGGGTAGGCAGACAAAAGTTGGCCATCACAGGATTTATGGCAGTGCTTCTGGTTGTGCGCGCGGTATCCTTTTGGCTTAATACACCCGTCGCTTTTTATGAAGGGACCATGTTTTCTCCCGGATTATATGCCAGTTCTGATATTTTGCCATCACTTGGCGATTTGCTGCTCAATGTTTCAATCATTACCATTATTGGCTATTTTCTGTTTTATAACCTCAGACAGTTCTCCCTGAAAGTCGGGAAAAATCTTCCTGCAGCCGTCATAACGGGCATCCTGTTGTTTGCAATGATCTATTTTATGTGTGGTTTGTCGATATACCTGATCAAGGGACTGGTAATGAACTCGCATCTGAACCTGGATGTAAACTTTATCTTTAACCTTGATATTTACACCCTGGTTGGGTTTTTTATCATCGGACTGATATTTTTTGCATTCTTTTTTTTCAGTGTGGTATTGTTCCGACTGGCATCCAACATACTTGTGCACACGCGCCGTTTCTGGCTTGTCTGTTTTATTTCTTTTCTGTTGTTGTATGTGATCACATGGATCATTTACGGTGCAACACCATTGCTCTGGATGCTCTCCATTGCCGGCGCGTTGGTGTATTTGCTTGATAACCAAACAAATAAAACACAAAAAGGTTTTTTTGCCCTGGTATTGTCCCTGTTTTTGTTCAGCATCATTTCCACCTTTGCCCTCTACCGGTTCAATAAAGAGACAGAGATGGAACAACGAAAAAGTCTGGCACTTCAACTCGCATCCGAACAGGATCCGGTAGCAGAATTTTTGTTTTTGGAAATAGAAGACGCGTTATTCAACGACAACCAGCTTCAAAACCTTGTGCAACGCGATCCATATAATGAAACCCTCATATATCACTACCTGCAGTATCATTACTTTTATGATTTCTGGGCAAAGTACGACCTCCAGGTTACGGTATGCAGACCCACAGAACCCCTGTTGATCAAACCCCAAAATGTGGAAGTGGAGTGTGCATTGTTTTTCAATGATTATATCCAGACCTTTGGAAAAGAGACCAGTAGTGAACGGTTTATCTATCTGGACAACAACACGGGCAGGAACAGTTATATTACCTATATCACGGTCGGAGATGGCGATCCTGCCGATCAGGATGCAGAATACCATTTATACATAGAGTTTGACTCAAAGTTTATCTCCCGCGACATGGGCTTTCCGGAACTCCTGATTGACGATGCGGTCGACATCAACAGGGACCTGTTAAATTATTCGTATGCAACATATAAGGAAGGGGTACTGGTCAATGAGTCGGGTCCGTTTATTTACAGTATTTATTCATCGGTATATGATGATCCGCAGGATGAGTATACAATGTTTGAGTTTGATGACTACAGCCATTTAATGTACAAAAAAGATGACGAAACCCTGCTCATCGTTAGCCGGCCGAAACCAACCTTTCTGGAAGCGGTAGCCCCATTTTCTTACCTTTTTATCACGTTTTTTGTCTTGTTGATCGTTTTCTGGTTGCTTGTTAGTCGCAGAAAGCCATCCCACTTGTTACAGATGAATTTCAGAAGAAGGGTCCAATATTCAATGATTGCGATATTGTTGGTTTCTGCGTTGTCGATAGGGGGGGTCTCCGGTTTGTTTATTTACAATATTTATAAAAACAAGAACCTCTCTTTTTTGAATGAAAAAACACACAGTGTGGTACAGGAGATAGAAGCAGAGCTGGCCAACGAACTGTATCTCGATTACACAATGGAGTATTATTTATATGACCTGTTGTTGAAATATTCCAACGTGTTTTTCACCGATATTAACCTGTACAGTCAGTCGGGCAACCTGATTGCTTCCAGCAGACCAAAGGTTTTTGAAGAAGGTTTGGTAGGCAGGAAAATGAATCCACTGGCCTACCACAGCATGCACAGCAAGCAGCGCAGCCAGTACATACACTCCGAACGCATTGGCAAACTGGAATACTTATCGGCCTACACCCCGTTATATAACCGGTACAATGAGATCCTGGCGTACCTGAACCTCCCTTATTTTGCCAAGCAAAGTGAACTGCGCAATGAAGTGTCCTTTTTCCTTGTGGCATTTATCAATATTTATTTGTTGTTGGTGGTACTTGCGGTGGTTATGGCTTTATTTATCTCAGGCTATGTTACAAAGCCGTTACAATTGATCCGCGATAATATGGCACGGGTTAAGCTGGGAAAGACCAACCAGAAGATAGAATGGAACCGCGAAGATGAAATTGGGAACCTCATCACGGAGTATAACCGCATGATCGACGAACTGGCCGTAAGTGCGGACCTGTTGGCGCGAAGTGAGCGGGAAACAGCCTGGAGGGAGATGGCCAGGCAGGTGGCCCATGAGATTAAAAACCCTTTAACGCCTATGAAGCTCAGCGTTCAGTATCTTGAAAAGGCGTGGAAAGAAAAAGTGCCCGACTGGGAGGAGCGCCTGGAGCGTTTTACCAAAACCATGATCGAGCAAATCGACAGCATGTCGGTCATTGCCAGGGAGTTTTCCGACTTTGCCAAGATGCCCTCCGGGAAAAATGATTTGCTTAACCTGCGGAGTTTTGTTCCAGAGGTTCTCGACCTGTATAAGGATTTTGAAAAGGTAAACATTTATCTGCATATGTGTGGAGGGAATGAGCCAATGCCTGTATATGCCGACCGGAATCAACTGCTGCGGGTGTTTAACAATTTGATAAAAAACGCAATTCAGGCATACGACAAAGGGGAGACTGCAAACATAGACGTATACTGCGACACAGAAAACAGCACGTACCATATACGCATTGCTGACCAGGGATGTGGCATTCCTGACAATCAAAAGCAGAACATATTCAATCCGTATTTCACCACAAAAGCCAGGGGAATGGGACTGGGACTTTCAATGGTCAAGAACATTATTGAAGGCGTTGGGGGTGAAGTATCTTTTTCTTCAACAGAGGGCAAGGGCAGTGTGTTTGCATTTACTCTGCCAGCAGCAAAGCAGCAGCGCTAAATAGTGCCTGTCCATAAAGTCAGAACACGTTATTCGTATTCCCGTGCTTCGGTTTCCCCTTTGAAAACCATCAGTCCGTTCATTGCCAGGGCACGCATCTCGTCTTCACCAGGATAAATGAATACGGGGGCAATATGTCTGATCCGTTCAGACACGAAGTCGACAAAAGGCTTTCCATAGGCAATACCCCCTGTAAGCAGGATTGCATTAACATTTCCTTTTAGAACCGTCGACATGGCCCCGATTTCCTTAGCCACCTGGTAGCCCATCGCTTCCTGTATAAGCCTGGCCTTTTCATCACCACCGGCAGCCCGCTGTTCCACTTCATAAGCATCATTGGTTCCCAGGTAGGCTATGAGTCCGCCTTTCCCCGTAATCATACGAAGGATCTCCTCTTTGGCATACGCACCACTAAAGCACATGTTTACCAGGGCGCCCGCCGGGAGGGTGCCGCTTCTTTCCGGTGAAAAAGGACCTTCACCATCGAGTGCCTGGTTAACATCAATTACACGACCCTTGTAGTGGGCACCTACACTGATGCCGCCACCAAGATGTGCCACCACAAGGTTCAGATCTTCATACTCAGCCGACACGCTTTTGGCATATTGCCGGGCGATCGCTTTCTGGTTCAGGGCGTGAAAAACAGACACCCGCTCAAAGTTTGGATGTCCGGAAATACGGGCAAGATCATGGAGTTCGTCCACCACCACCGGGTCGGCAATATAGGCTTCGGCACCAGGGATGGAGTCGGCAATATCTCGTGCGATCAATCCGCCCAGGTTGCTGGCATGCTGACCCAGTATGCCGATCTTCAAATCCTCTGCCAGTCGTTCGTTGACACGGTAAACACCAGAAGGGATCGGCTTAACCAGTCCGCCACGTCCCACGATCACCTTGATGTTTTCCAGTTCAAAAGAGGCACTTTCCAGTTCCTCAAGGATGATTTGTTTTCGGAAAGCATACTGATCGGTAATGTTTTCAAAAGAATCGAGCTGCTCGGTTGAGTGCCTGATGGTTTTTAAAAACACCTCCTTGGTGTTCCGGAACACCGCTATCTTTGTAGAGGTTGATCCGGGATTAATGGACAAAATAAAGTTTTCTGGCATATGGTTGGTTTTTTTGCAAGATGATCCAGGCATTCGGCAGTGATCATTCAGACCCAAACATCACCTGGAGGCAGCGGCCAGGGCAATACTGTTAAGCTTTGTGTCGTCAGAATCAGCCCGTGACGTCAGCACGATCGGTGCAGCGGCACCCAGGATAACGGCAGCGCACTGTGCAGATGCGAAATAGATAAAAGCCTTATACAGCGCATTTGCTGCATCGATGTCGTCAGCAACAAGGATGTCGGCATCGCCTGCCACTTCACTGTCAATGCCTTTCAAACGGGCACTTTTGCTGCTCACAGCATTGTCGAAGGCAAGCGGACCATCAATCAAACAACCAGGGATCTGCTTTCTGTCGCCCATCTTGGCAATTGCACTGGCTTCCATGCTCGATTTCATGGCCGGGTTCACAGTTTCAACGGCGCTGAGCATGGCGATTTTCGGTTTTTCTATGCCCAGCTTGTGAAAAAACCGTACCGCATTGCGTGTAATGCTTACTTTTTCATTAAGATCGGGGGCAATGTTCATTGCCGCGTCAGTCAATCCGATGAGTTTGTGATAAGAGGCAATTTCAAATATTGCCAGATGCGATATCTGTTCTCCGGTTCGTAATCCGTACTCCTTATTCAATACTGCTTTCAACAAAACGGAAGTACCCAGGTTTCCTTTCATCAGGATATCTGCCTCCCCGTTCTTAACCATTTTCACCGCCAGCGCCGCTGCCTGGGCATTGTCCGGTTCGTTGACAATGGTAAATCCGCTTAAGTCAATATTATTTCCGGAGGCAATGGCACGCATTTTTTCTTCGTCCCCAATCAATATGCCGTCAACAAGGTCATTCTTGTATGCATTGTTAACGGCCCCCAATGCATGTTCATCGTGTGCAGCAGCAAGCACAAGGCGCCTGCGGGTATGGCCACGGGCCATATCGTGTAGTTCAGCGATTTTTGTTGGCATATGCGTTTGTTTATGTTTTTCCAAAAATAAGAAAAAGAAACAATAAAGCAGGTTAAAACAAATGCCTGAAGGGTACCAGCACCCATTCGAAGAACCGCTGTATTACCGGTCGATGCATCCAGTTTTCGTATATAAAGGGCTCAGATTCCTTGCGGGTTTCGTTGAAGTGGTTGATCATTTGGCGGACAAGCCCTTTGTGTTCGCCCGACAAACATATTTCATGCTGGTAGCGCAGACTCCTGTAATCAAAATTGGTAGAGCCAACAACAAAGTGTTTCCGGTCTGATAAAAACAGTTTGGCATGGAGGTTTTGCGGGAGGTAAAAATAAAAACTAACGCCCTGCTCGGCCATTTCTCCTATGTATTTCGACGACAAGACATCCATGATGCCTACGTCCGACTTTTTTGGGATGTGAATGTTTACCTTTACGCCCCGTACTGCAGCATCAACAAGTGCGCTGCGCAACTTGCTGCCCGGAAGGAAATAGGGGGTTTCAATGATGATCTCTTGTTTTGCCCCGTTGATCAATTGCAGGTATTTGGATTTTACAGGCTGATAAGCCATCGATGGAACATCCCGAAGGATCTCAAGATGTTTGTTGTAGCGTATGGTTCGGGTATATGCTTGTTTGTCATAAAAAAACTTGTTGTAAATAGCGTAATTCTCAGAGGTTATCCGTTTAAAAACGCGGGCAATGTCTCCCTTGATCCGGAACATCGATTCGCGCCAGTTAAGTGAATATCCGGAAATGTTCGCCGAACCGATGTAGGAGATCTCATCATCGATCACAAGAATTTTCCTGTGGTTGCGGCGGTGACTTTTGGTGAAAGCATCCCAGTTGAATCGGATCTTTTTGAAAAAACGCAACTCCCCCCCGGCATCAATGAGTTCCTGAAAAAACGAAACCGATGATGAAGCGCCCCATGAATCGATCAGCAACCGCACCTTTACCCCTTCGCGGCATTTTTTCACCAGGTAGTCGCGAAAGCGAACGCCTACCGGATCGTTACGGAACCGGTATATTTCCAAAAAAATATA
>PWKN01000188.1 GCA_003559735.1 Bacteroidales bacterium
GGGTATGCCAATGATAAGACTGTTCTTTTTTTTTCTTACTTCCAGCATTTCTTCCTGCGGACTAAAATGCCAGGATTTAGAAAACAGGACGTGCTCCTTGCCTGATTGTTCCATACCTGATGATGCTTTAGAAAACATAATAATAAATTGGCCTGATGATCCATCATACCATGCAGGTGATCAGAAACGTATGAACCGGATGCCATCCTTCTCCTCCATCAGTATCCTGACAACTTCTGACGGCATCAGTTGTTCGGCCCTTTCAGGCCATTCAATGAAACAATAGCTGCCTGAATACAAATAATCTTCATATCCCAGGTCATACACCTCCTCTATCGATTTGATCCTGAAAAAATCAAAATGATAAATACTATCACCATTGCTTGTTATATAATGATTTATGACAGGGAAACTGGGACTGGTTATCATGTCTGACACGCCAAGCAACCTGCCGATCGATTTTACGAACGTTGTCTTCCCAACGCCCATTGCACCATATAGTGCAAAAACACGCGCATCCGGGTGTCTCTTCAACAGGGACCGCCCGACCTCTGTAAGTCCTTCAATGCGATCAACCGTATATTCCTTCTCCTTGATCATCTATACATTCCTATTCACCAAACCTAACCTTATTTACGCATATCTTTCAGGCCAGATGCAAGTATCGAAAACCGCCGGCAAAGCATTTTGCTTCAAGGCTTTCGATACGAAGCAGATGGCCCGAAGGATGTACACTTGCAACATAACCGGTTACAACACTACTTTGGCTTCAAGTAAGCAAATGGGATCAACATCTCATCCATTGAAACGCCTCCATGCTGAAAAGTGTTTTTATAATAGTTCACATAATAATTGTAATTGTTTGGATAAACAAAGAAGTGATCTTCCTGTGCAAAAATAAAGTTTGCACTTACATTGTCCTTCGGCAAATAGGCATCTCCGGGATTTTTTACCTCAAACACCTCTTTGGTGTCATACTGCAGGTTTTTTCCTGTCTTATACCTCAGGTTGGTATTGGTATTTTTGTCTCCCACTACTTTTGTGGGATGGTGCACCCTGATGGAGCCATGATCTGTGGTGATGAGCAGAGGAATTTTCTTCGCGGCAAGCTGACGAATGATATCCCACAACGGTGAATGCTCGAACCAGCTCAGTGTCAATGAACGGTAAGCAGCCTCTGATTCGGCAAGCTCTTTGATCACTTCCATCTCGGTGCGTGAATGCGACAACATATCCACAAAATTGTATACGAGCACATTCAGCTTTTTATCCATATAGTCGCTCAGACTGCCTGCCAGTTTCTTTCCTGCGGTCAGGTTAAGGATCTTATGATAATGAAAGGATATTCCTGCACCCAGGCGTTTGATCTGTTCGGCCAGTAACTCTGGTTCATACTGGTTGCGCGCCCCTTCGTCCGACTCTCTGACCCAGTACTGGGGGTGCCGTTTCTGAATTTCCCCAGGCATCAATCCGGCGAAGAACGCATTTCTGGCATATTGGGTTGCCGTGGGCAAAATACTGCAGTAAATGTCCTCACCAACCAACCGGTAAGCCTCCTCGAGCCTGGGCTGTATTGCTTTCCACTGATCGAAGCGCATATTGTCAATAATGATCAGGAAGAGTTGTTTCTCTTCTTTGATCACGGGAAGGCATTTCTCGCGGAAAGCGGTATGCGACAGCACGGGCTTGCTGTCTGAACGCCCTGCCAGCCAGTCAACATAATGCTCTTTTATAAAACGGGAAAAAACATTGTTGGCCTCCCCCTTCTGCATCATGAAGATCTCCCTCAAACTATCGTCCTGCGACTTTCCGAGTTCAAGCTCCCAAAAAGCCAGCTGCCGGTATATGTCTTTCCATTCATCAAAATCGACCGATGATGATAACCGCATGCCGATTTGCCTGAACTGCTGCTGATAAGTTAAAGCTGTTTTTTCACTGACCAGTTTCCGGTTATCGAGGTTTTTTTTTACCGCCAGAAGGATCTGGTTCGGATTGACCGGCTTGATGAGATAGTCGGAGATGTTGCTGCCGATCGCATCATTCATGATCGTCTCCTCCTCGCTCTTGGTGATCATAACAACAGGGAGACCGGGGTATTTGCCCTTGATCCGTTCCAGTGTTTCCACACCCGTCAATCCAGGCATATTTTCATCAAGAAAAATTATGTCAAAATCGTCATCCTCGATCAAATCAAGTGCTTCTGAACCACTGCTTGTAGTGATTACTTCATATCCCTTCTCCTTGAGGAACAATATGTGTGGCTTCAAAAGATCAATTTCGTCATCTGCCCAGAGGATTTTTACGCCCATATTTTTTTGTTTTTTGGTTATCAACAAATTTAACGAAAAATGATGAGATGTATTTGACCTTATTGATAAAAAATGCATATTCCAGGCTAAACATTTGTTTTATAATGGTTTCTGATTGCATCACCCCTTTCCGCCAAACGAAATCGATAAAGCAGTCCAAAAACATTTTGTCTATCATGATAAATATTGGTAACTTGCGCCCGCTTTTAACCAATGCAAACGTTGAATGGAGTTCACAGCCAAACAGATCGCCGGTTTCCTTGACGGAATACTGGAAGGAAATCCGGAGGTAAAGGTAGCACAGATTGCAAAGATTGAAGAGGCAACCGAAGGGACGATGACATTCCTGGCCAACCCGGCCTATACTCCGTATATCTATACCACCAACGCATCGATCGTTCTTGTGAGGAAGGACTTTCATCCCGACAAGGAGATCCAAAGCACACTGATAAGAGTGGATGACCCCTATGGGGCACTTGCCCGTTTACTGGAAATGTATAAAAATGCAATGCCTGAAAAAACCGGGGTGTCTGAGCTGGCATTCATCTCTCCATCTGCCCGTTATGGAGAAAACCCGTATATCGGTGAGTTTGCATGGATCGGAGAACATGTGGTGTTGGGAAAAAATGTACGGATCTATCCCCACACTACAATTGGCGACAATGTGAAAATTGGTGACAATACGATCTTGTACAGTGGTGTACGGATCTACGAAAACAGTCAGATCGGCTCGGGGTGTACCTTTCACTCAAACGCTGTGATTGGTGCCGACGGATTTGGTTTTGCTCCGCAAACCGGCAACAACTACAAAAAAGTTGCACAGATTGGCAATGTGGTCATTGAAGACAATGTGGAAATCGGTGCCGGGACAACAGTTGACAGGGCAACATTGGGCTCTACGGTGATAAAAAAGGGGGTAAAGCTCGACAACCTGATACAGATCGGCCATAATGTAGTGATCGGTGAGAACACTGTTATGGCAGCACAATGTGGTGTTGCCGGATCGTCAAAAATAGGGAAAAACTGTATGATCGGTGGTCAGGCTGGGATCAGCGGACACCTTACCATTGGCAATGACGTAAAAATGGCGGCCCAGGCAGGTGTGCCTTCCAATGTGAAGGACGGTCAGATCATTATGGGGTCACCAGCCATGGAAGCATCCCGCTACAGAAAAGCATTTATATACTTCCGTAATTTTGAGAAACTGGTTAAGCGGATCGACGAGCTGGAAAAGGAACTCAAAAGCTTAAGAAAAGATTAACCCAAATGGTATGTGATGGAGCAAAAGCAAAAAACGATCAAAGCGCCGGCAACCATCGAAGGTCACGGCTTACACACGGGGGAGAATGTATTGCTAACGATCAGGGAAGCCCCCGCAAACTCGGGCATCCGTTTTTTACGCACCGATATTGGTGAGGATGCTTTTGTGGAGGCAGATGCCCGGCTGGTATCCGATACATCGAGGGGGACAAACCTTGAAAAGAACGGCACCCGGATCGCCACGGTAGAACACGTACTGGCGGCAATCACCGGAATGGGCATTGACAATGCAATCATCGAGGTAAACCGTCCGGAGGCACCAATACTTGACGGAAGCAGTAAATACTATACCGAGGCCATAGAGAAGGCAGGAACCAAAGAACAAGAAGCTTTTAAAGACTTTTTTGAGATCAGGGAACCAATCCGGTTCTACCATGAAGAAAAAGATTGTGAGTTCATTGCACTGCCTGGCGACAATTACCGGATAACCTGCCTGATCGATTACCAGTCGAAGGTGCTCGGACACCAGTATGCCATCATGAACCATATTGGCGAGTTCAAGGACAGCATTGCCAGATGCCGCACTTTTGTGTTTCTTCATGAACTCGAATTTCTCCTTGAACAAAACCTGATCAAGGGTGGCGACCTGAGCAACGCCATCGTTTTTGTCGACAAACCGGTAACCCAGGATGAACTCGACCGCATGGCAAAGGTGCTTAACAAACCAAGCGTAGGGGTCAGGAAAGAGGGCATCCTGAACAACCTGGAACTGGCATTTCACAACGAACCGGCCCGGCATAAACTGCTCGACATTGTGGGTGATCTGACGCTGACCGGGAAACCCATCAAAGGTCATATCATCGCAACAAAACCCGGACACGCATCCAACATCCTTTTTGCACGGCATCTGCAAAAACACATCAGGGAAAGGATTGAACAGGAACAGATTCCTGTTTACGACCCGGCAAAAGAGCCTGTTTACGACATCAACGACATCAAGAGAATGCTCCCACACAGATCGCCCTTCCTGTTGGTCGACAAGATCATTGAAGTAACAGACAAGTCTGTTGTGGCGGTAAAAAATGTCACCATGAACGAACCTTTCTTTGCCGGACATTTTCCAGATGAACCCATTATGCCGGGTGTACTCCAGGTGGAAGCCATGGCACAGGCCGGGGGCATACTGGTGCTTTCGACCGTGGAAGATCCGAAAGAATACAACACCTATTTCCTTAAAATTGACAATGTCCGCTTTAAACAAAAAGTGGTACCGGGAGACACACTGGTATTCAAGATGAACCTTATATCACCGGTCAGAAGGGGGATCTGCCATATGAGAGGGAATGCCTATATTGGAAACAATGTAGTGATGGAAGCAGAAATGATGGCACAAGTGAGTAAAAAACAATAAACGGGAATAATGAATCAACCATTAGCTTACGTTCATCCACAGGCAAAAATTGCAAGAAATGTAGTCATTGAACCTTTCGTCACCATCAATAAGAACGTGGAAGTTGGTGAGGGGACCTGGATAGGTTCAAACGTTACGATTATGGAGGGGGCCAAGATCGGAAAAAACTGCCGTATTTTTCCGGGCGCCGTGATCAGTGCCATCCCGCAAGACCTGAAGTTTGCCGGCGAAGAGACCACTGTTGAAGTTGGCGACAATACCACCATCAGGGAGTTTGTCACCATAAACAGGGGCACAAAAGCAAGCAACAAAACAGTCATCGGCAACAACTGCCTGCTGATGGCATATGTCCACGTTGCACACGACTGCATAATCGGCGACTACTGCATTTTGGCCAATGCCGCTAACCTGGCCGGACATATTATTATTGATGATTATGCCATCCTTGGCGGATTGTCGGCTGTGCACCAGTTTGTAAATATAGGTGCCCATGTGATGATATCAGGGGGCTCGCTGGTCAGGAAAGATGTGCCCCCCTATACCAAAGCGGCACGTGACCCGCTGTCGTTTGTCGGGATCAACTCAGTCGGACTGCGAAGGAGGGGGTTCAGCAGCGACAAGATCAATGAAATACAACATATCTATCGCTACATCTACCTGAAAAACCTGAATGTAAGCCAGGCAACAACCTACATCGAAGCCGAAATGCCTGCAACACCTGAAAGGGATGAAATCCTTACCTTTATCTCAAAGTCCAGCAGGGGGATCATGAAGGGATATGCCTATAACGAATAATAAATCCCGCCTGTATGATACAGGTAACGCTGCATGAAGCCGGAAAAAGGTACTTCCGGAAATGGATACTGAAAAACCTGAACCTGACATTTGAAGCATCGGGCAAATATGCCATTGTTGGCAGAAATGGAAGTGGGAAAACCACCATGGTAAAGATGCTGGCCGGCTTCCTGCCACCGTCAGCGGGTTCCATTACCTGGTCAGGGAATGGCCGTGTGACAGAACCAGATAAAATATACAATGAAGTGTCCATTGCCGCTCCATATCTCGACCTGATTGAAGAATACAATGTGCCGGAAATGATCGGGTTTCATAAACAGTTCAAAACATTCCCTGAAAACCTGGACATGCAGGATATCCTGAATATACTGAACTTGCCTGGCACCAACAATACAAAGATCAAAGATCTGTCGTCGGGAATGAAGCAACGGGTAAAACTGATACTTGCCATCCTCCCCGTAACAAGACTCCTGCTCCTGGATGAGCCATGCACCAACCTCGACCA
>PWKN01000084.1 GCA_003559735.1 Bacteroidales bacterium
CAAAAAAAAACCGTGAAAACATATTGTCCCCACTTCTCTAAAATTGACGGGTCTGCTTCTGTCTTTGTTTGGCCTCCCATTATGTCAATGAGCTTTCTATTTTTCCCCCTTTGGGGAGGGCAAAGATAATACTTTTTTTAAAAACAATAATCTCTTTTTGAAAAAAACCAGCAAGAAATGATCACTCAAGAAAGGCATCCACCAGTTGTTCGACAGAGATGTCTTCTGCTTCTGCCTTGAAGTTCCTTACCACGCGGTGCCGCAGGACGGCATATGCAATGGCATTTACATCTTCGATGTCAGGTGCGTATTTGCCATTCAGGGCTGCATGACATTTTGCCCCGATGATCAGGTATTGCGATGCACGCGGACCAGCGCCCCAGTGGATATACTCATTGGCCATATGATGTGCCTTTTCTGTATTGGGACGCGTTTTTGAAGCAAGGTCAACTGCATATTCCATCACATGGTCAGTAACCGGCACCTTTCTTACCAGATCCTGGAAATACAGGATCTCCTCCCCTTCCATAACGATATCCAGATCAACGACTTTCCCTGAAGTTGTGCTTTTCACCACATCAATCTCCTCTTTAAATGAGGGGTAGTCGAGATATACATTGAACATAAACCTGTCGAGCTGGGCCTCCGGCAGGGGATAAGTCCCTTCCTGTTCAATAGGATTTTGTGTGGCAAGTACGAAGAAAGGCTCATGCAAGCGATAGGTGTTGCCGGCTGCGGTGACAGAACGTTCCTGCATGGCTTCCAGCAGTGCCGACTGAGTTTTTGGTGGTGTTCTGTTGATCTCGTCAGCCAGGATAATATTCGCAAACAACGGGCCTTTAACAAACCGAAAGTTACGGGTTTCGTCCAGTATTTCAGTGCCAATAATGTCTGAAGGCATCAGGTCGGGTGTGAACTGAATACGGCTGTAGTTCAATCCAAGCACTTTTGATATGGTGTTGACCAACAATGTTTTTGCCAATCCCGGCACACCTACCAGCAAACAGTGCCCTTTGCTGAATATTGAGATAAGTACATTTTTCACCACAGCATCCTGCCCGATAATTACCTTGGCAATTTCACCCTTTAGTGATTGGTACTTCACAGCCAGTGCATCCAGTGCTTCAACATCCGAAGAAAAATTCATAACAAAAGATAAGTTTAACCGTCAAAACTACTGCAGCCATTGTATGTCAAAGTCGCAGTCTTTATAATCATCATGTATGGATATATAGGTGCTTTTTAATCTTCTTTCCACCCATTTCCTGATTGCTTTTCCTCTTTTTTCCTGCAAGGCCAGTCTTTGTATAAAATCATAATCCTGCTGAAGATTGGCCCGGTGGGGGTCAACACGTTGCCTGACCGTAACAATTTTATAGGCAGGCTGACCTTCATCTGTCATTGTTTGTATGGGCCTGGATATTTCCCCTTCCTCCAGGCGATCAACGACGAAGAACAAATTTGGGTCCATTTCCTCTGTTTTAAACCGGGTTGTTCCTGTATAAGGATTCAGGATGGTACCTCCAGCCCGTCCGCCAGGGTGGTCGGAAAACCTTCTTGCAGCTTCCGCAAATGTCATCTCATCTCTCATGATAAGTGTGCGTATGCTATCCAGCTTGCTCCTTGTTTGCTGTTCCACTTCGGGCGACACCTTCGGGCGCATTAACAAATGCCTGACATTGATTTGTTCCCCCCTTCTTTCGATCAGCTCAATGATGTGATACCCTGATCTGGTTTCCACGATTTCAGAAACCTCTCCCGGCCGGAGGCTGAAGGCAACCGCCTCAAATTCCGGATGAAGCTCGCCCCGTGAGTAAAAACCCAACTCACCCCCCCGTCGTGCCGAACCGGGATCGTCAGAGTAGAGGATGGCCAGTGTTCTGAAGCTCTCCCCATCAATGATCCGCTGGCGAAAGCCCTCCAGCCTTTCTACCACCTCATCGATCTCTTCCTGTTCTATTTCCGGTTCGATCAGAATTTTTGCCAGTGTCATTTCGCTCTCAACCATGGGGATTTCCTCCTCCGACAGGTTGTCAAAAAAGGCTTTGACCTCGGAAGGGGTTACATTGACATTTTGTGTAATCTTAGACTCCATCCGCTGGCTGATCAACTGTTCCCTTATTGGATCCCAGAATTCCTCCCTGAGTTCTTCCACCGACCTTCCATAGTATTCTTCCAGCCGTTCGCGCGATCCTATCTGCTGGATAAAAAACCGAAGCCTCCGTTCAATTTCCTGCTCAATCTGCGAGTCGCCTACTTCCACGCTGTCAATCATCGCCTGGTTATACAGCAGCTTCTGGAACATCACGTCATCCAACAACACACAATAAGGGTTCGCACCAAGGTTTACTCCCTGGGCCTCTGCCTGACGCCTGTGGTCAAACAGATCGGATTGCAGAATGGCGCTGTTGCCAACCACTCCAATGACCTGATCAATAACAACATGTTCCTGGGCATGCACCTGGGGAGAAAGATGGTTGGCTGCCAGAAATATGACAATAAGAATATATGCCGGTAATTTGTTCATACGATAAGAATATTACTCAAAAATATGTTTCGATTTTGCTGGCTTCGATAGCCTGGTTGAAAAACTCCCGCCGTTTGCTCTCGATAAACTGTTTTTTTCTGTGGTTAAGAATGAGCATCCGGATATTGTCACGCTCAAAATCGAGCGGTGAAACATCTCCTCTTAGGCGGTATTCATAGATGTATAAAAAGTAACGATAATAATCATCCGTTATTTCCGCAAAGCGGTTGTTTTGCAAATAGGTCGCCTGGTTATTTATGTTTAGGGGCATGTCAATTAACAGCTCCCTGAAAACCATCCATGCATCTTTTCCCAGGTAATAGACCGCTGCATTTTCAAGGCAATAATTTTCCAGCCTTTCCAGGTCATCGCTGTTGTCAGACCTGTACAGTGAGCGGACAACGTTTTGGTTTGGGACATTCAAAGGCAGCTTGATATAATTGGCCCGCACAATATTGTCCCTGAGCAACAAATGGGATATGTTCTGTTCATAATACTGCCCGATCTCCTCAGCGGTGACCACTGTATCCATTTCCGTCCGCGCCAGTTCACTTTCATAGGCGTGAATAATGAGTGCATTCCTGTAGTCGGCTATCCGTGCATCAAAGTTCATTTTGTGATCAGGCAAAGTCTGTTTCGCATGATGCACAAAGACCTGCTGGGACACCCACCTGTCAACATATCGCTGGATGATGGCAATGCTGTCTTCCGGACTGGCATTTTGGGGGATGTGTTCCCTGATATCTTCAAGATAGAGGCGGCTGTTATAGGCTTTTGCAAGCAATGTGTCTTCATGGCGCAGTTCGAAAAGAGTGCACCCGCCCAGTATAAGGACAAGGGCCACGAGCCACGCCTTATACAATCCTTTCTGCATGAGCAGATCAAACAACCCTTGCATAATCCATTTTTTTAATCAAAACGAATGGTTTCCAAAATCTCTTCGTCAACATACACGGAATATTTATTCCTGAGTTCCTCAATCCACCGTTTTTCGAGGTAATTCTGGTAATCAGCAATCACCAGTCCACGTACTTCCCTCATTTCCTCAGCATCATAGCGGTCTTTATTGGCTTCGAAGAATGCCCTTAGTCCGTCACTGTCAGCAGTTGCCCTCGACCAGACTTCCTGGTCGGTTATCTCGAACAACAGGATGCCGTCGTGGTACTCCTGCATCACCCTTTTAAATTCGGGATATTTTTCTTCCAGTCTTTCGTTTTCATAAGCCAGGATATGCTCTTTTACAAACTCATTGTATAGCCTGTACACATAACTTGCAATGTTTTCCGCATCCTGATTTCTCTGCTTTTCATAAAGAAATTTGGCGAAGTCCTGCTGTCCCATGACCTTTGAACCGAAACTGATCAGTTGTTTGTCGAGTCCGCCGGCCTCTGTTTTGTCCCATTCACCCCGGAAAACCGATTCATCCACCACCTCATAAAAATCACGCAGGGCATTTATATCATATGTAAAACCATACTCTTCTTTCAGCCTGTCAATGACGACTGTTTCAGAAAGCCGGGACCGGGCATCACGCTCGATCCTTCTTTTCAAATTCTCATATGCTTCATCAAAGGATGGAGGTGGGGTTTTTTCAATCAATTTTATAATGTGCCATCCAAAATCAGATCGTACCGGGGGTGAAATATCACCAGGTTCATCCAGGTCATTGATTGCCTCGATAAACTGAGGCACCATGCGGTTGCTGTTGAATGCCGGCATCTCTCCTTTGCGTTGCCCCGATTGCCTGTCGTCCGAATACTCTGCGGCCAGCTCACCAAAATCTTCGCCGGACAATATGCTCTTGTAAAGATCATTGATCTGTTGTTCTTTTTCAATCAGTTCATCTTCTTCTGTACCATCGGGGGTCATCAGCATGATGTGTGCCACCCTTGCCGTTCCCATTGCAGGTTGCCTGTTTACAACCTTCACAAGGTGGTACCCAAAGCTGGTCCTCACAGGCAACGAGATCTCTCCGACGGGTGTGTTATAGGCAGCTGATTCGAACGGGTATACCATATTGAGCGCAGAAAAATAGCCAAGGTCACCTGCATTGCCTTTGCGTGGCGGACGGTTGCCTGTTGCTTCCGTATCACGTGCGTGGGTATCGTCAGAGTATTCTGTGGCCAGACCGGCAAATGATTCTCCATCCAGGGCACGCTGCCTTAGCTCCATTATTTTATTGTACACCTCCAGTGTGTCTTCAGGTGGGGCATACGCATCAAGGTTGATCAGCAGGTGAGAAGCCCGTATGTCGTATTGCGATCTTTCCCAGGCTTCCCTGACCAATGCTTCAGTAACCTCCCTGTCTCTCAGGTATTGCTGGGCAAGCTGCTGCCTGTACCCCTGCAGCTCCTCTATAAAACTTTCGTTGGTATCCAGTCCGAGGGACCTGGCCTCTCTTACCTTTAACCTGAAATTGATATACATTTCAAGGTATTCATCAACTTCCTTGGGGTCGTTTACCATCAGATCGAGGTTGTTTCTCCGGTATATCTTTTCAAACTCGGAACGTGTAACCTCACTGTCTTCAATCCGCAGCAGCACAGGATCATCATGCTGCTCAACGACCAGCGGCGTTGTGGTTGCACAACCATAAACAAACATTGACAGAATAAAGAAGCGCATCATTTTCATATACATTTTTTTTATTGTTAACTGATCATCTTGAGTAGTTGGGTGCTTCCCTTGTTATGGTCACATCATGCACGTGGCTTTCCTTAACACCGGCATGGGTGATCCGGATAAAGCATGCTTTTTGTAATTGTTCAATATCAGCAGCGCCGCAGTAACCCATCCCTGCCCTCAGTCCGCCAACCATCTGGTGGACCACTTCAGAGAGTCCCCCTTTGTAAGGGACCCGGCCAACGATCCCTTCGGGTACAAGCTTTTTAATGTCCTCTTCAATATCCTGGAAGTAACGGTCTTTGGAGCCCTGTTGCATGGCTTCAATACTTCCCATACCCCTGTATGTTTTGTATTTTCTCCCTTCGTAGATGATGGTTTCACCGGGCGATTCTTCCACGCCTGCAAACAACGAGCCCGCCATCACTGAAGATGCACCGGCAGCGATTGCCTTTACAATATCACCCGTATACCTTACGCCACCATCGCCAACCACAGGGATGCCGGACCCTTCGAGTTCCCTGGCAACTTCATATATTGCGGTGAGTTGCGGCACACCCACCCCGGCAACGATTCTTGTAGTACAGATGCTTCCCGGTCCGATACCCACTTTGATGCCGTCTGCCCCGGCTTTTCTCAAATCGTTCGCTGCAGCCGCCGTTGCCACATTTCCGGCCAGGAGGTCCAGATCAGGATGCGTTTTTTTTATTTTTCTTATTATATCGAGCACCCCTTTTGAGTGCCCGTGCGCGGTGTCAACCACCACAGCATCCACATCTTCAGCTACCAGAGCCGCCACCCTGTCCATCGTATCGGGTGAAACACCCACAGCCGCCGCCACACGTAACCGTCCGCGCTCATCCTTACAGGCATTCGGCCGTTCCTTGATCTTGATGATGTCCCTGTACGTGATCAGTCCGACCAGACAGTAATTTGCATCCACCACAGGAAGTTTTTCAATCTTATGTTCCTGCAGGATCTCTTCTGCCACCTCAAAATCGATGAACTCTGTTGTGGTGATCAGCCTTTCACTGGTCATCACATCGGCAACCGGACGGCCGTGGTCTTTTTCAAACCGCAGGTCCCTGTTGGTAACAATGCCCACCAGCCTGTTCCCATCGCTGACCACCGGGATCCCCCCTATTTTGTTCTCCCGCATTATGTGCAATGCGTCGCCAATAAGGGCGTTCTCATGGAGGGTGATGGGGTCGATGATCATCCCGTTTTCAGATCGCTTCACTTTGCGCACTTTGATCGCCTGGTCAGCAATGCTCATATTTTTGTGCAGCACTCCTATTCCGCCTTCCTGTGCCATTGCAATGGCCATCCGCGATTCGGTCACGGTATCCATTGCAGCAGAAACAACAGGTATGCGCAGCTGAATATTTCTTGAAAACCAGGTGGAGACATCCACATTCCTGGGTAAAACCTCTGAATATGCCGGTTTAAGAAGCACATCGTCGTAGGTAAGTCCCTCACCGGAAAATTTTTCGTTATGGGGTTGCATGTCAGATGCTTTAATTTAATCTGCAAAAGTATGAAAAATATGGGAGAGAAATTTTGTAAAAAAATGTAAAAAGATGGGGTTTGGTGATCATAGATCTGTTGATAAAGATGTTTTTGATAATCAGCTCATTCGATTCATTGCTCCCCGGCGGACCGGACTCAATGATCTTTTATGACAAATAACCTGATATGATCTATTAACGTATAAGATAGACCACACCTCTTTTTTCGCCGGGTTCTACACCAGGTGTAGTGGGGGTGTATCTGATATGATACCAATAGGCCCCTTCAGGCGCAAGTCCCCCGTTATCCATTTGCCCGTCCCACTCGCGATTACTGTCGCCCGAGAAAATCAGCAGCCCATTGCGGTCATATATGGTCAGAATGTAGTCCGCATCAAAACCTACAAAGCTAGGGTAAAATTCGAGGTTATCAGGCTCTCCGACCCGGGGACGAAAGGCATTGGGAATATTGATCACCGGATCAATGGCAAACACTACTTCGTGTGAATGGAATTCCTCCCCTCCCTCTTCACCCTTCATGCGGAACCGCATCTCACCAGCGAGGGGCAGTTCGCCGGACAGATCGTGGGTGTACGGGCTGTCGATATCCGTTGCACCATCCTGGTAAGCGCTTTCTCCTGGCAATATTTGCTGCAATGTGTAATTGCCGGCAGGAGGCACCCGTTCAAAACGAATGTCAACAGTAAGCTGGTCGTCCGAAAATTCAGAGATCTCCGCTGCAAACCAAAGCGTTGATACGGGGTCGGAAACAACAGCGGGCTCCGGACAAACCTCGTCTTCATCCATCACGTGCGCTTCCACATGATAATGCCATGGAGCTGCATCCAGGTCTTCCACTGCATCGGCAAATTGAAGTGCATTGTTGCCGGGGTCCATAAATCCCTGCCCAACCTGTTCAGGATCAGCACCAGGCGCACTCCGGCGCATCAACCGGTATTCGTAATCAGTATAAGAGCCATCTGCGGCTATGCGGACAACCACCTCCTCCTCGGGAGTGACATCCACCAGCTCGATGCGCAGGTCATCGAGCACAGGCCAGTAAATGGTTTTTTCAAGGGCGTTGGAACTGGAAAACAAACCTTCCTGTTCAGCCTCATCAGAAGCAGCAGCCCTGATCCGAAAGGTGTATTCACCCGGCTCCGGAACCGTAATGGCGACAGAGTCCTGTCCAACGGCCACACTTTCCAGTACTTCACCATTGGCAACGACCTGGTAAACGGCAAAGGGGATCTCCTCCCCAGGTTCGTCCGGGTCATTTGCATACTGACTGTGTGTCCAGACACGGTATTCGTCCCACATGAACCCGGCCATATGGGTACAATTATCGAATGTTACAGACTTTAGCTGTATCGTTCCATGTATAAGGGTAAAAGCGTCAGCACCCAGACCATCTTCATCAAGTGCCAGATACATGCGGTACGGGTCAGGGTAACCGGCAGGTACGTCCACCGTGTGAATGTATTGGTCCGCCCCCCCCTCTTCCCATGGAGTCAGTCCGTCTTCAACCCTTAATTGCTCAACAGTTTCAAAAGTCTCTCCGTCAAACAAGTTAAAATCGATCTCTCCATCCGTCACTCCTGGATCCAGTTGAAACACCACATGCAGCAGCCGGTCGTCAAGGGTGTCAATACTCAGCTGAACGAGCGAAATAGCCCCGTCATATACTTTGTAACCACTGGCAAGAGCCCCCCTGTTGTTCACCAACAGGAACAGCACGATGGCTGTCAGAACCAGGGAAAGTCCAAAATCTTTAACCCATGCAGTGAATATTGACTTCTTCATTTGCTGCTTCTTTTTTGTGTTGCCGGGAAAGCCGTGCAACAAAAAGGTTTTCTTTTTCAGGACGAGCCAATGAAACAATTATTGCATCGTACCTACGTTTATCCCTTCCTGGTTATCGCCCTACAACCACTTCCATCATGCCATCCTCCTGCAGGTAATCACTGGCGGTTTCCATGATTGTTTCCGGTGTAATGGTTTTGAGTGTTTCCAGGTAATCGTCGTAATGCGTAAAATCAAGTCCGAACACCAGCAACTCCTTAAACCTGTCGCCCTGTGCAAACGGCCCGTCAAAGGAGCGGAGGAAGCTGCCCGACAGGTAGTTTTTCAGACTTTCCAGTTCATCGTGTGTGGCAGGGATGGAACGCAGGTTTCTGAGTTCGCTGTATATTTCCCCAAGAGCCTGTTGCGCAACCTCTGTACCAACCTGTGTGGCGATGAAAAAATAGCCGCTGCGCATCAGCGAAATGATGCCCGAATTGATGCCATAGGTAAATCCTTTATCCTGGCGGATGTTTTGCATCAGTCGTGATCCAAAATATCCACCCAGGAGGGCGTTTGTGATCTTAAACCGGTGATAGGCCGGGTGGGTCCGGTTAAAAAGCTGCTTGCCGATGCGTAGCGCCGACTGCAGGGAGTCGGGCATTTCGAGTTTCACCTTCCGGCTACCGGACGTCAGCATCGAATAAGCGGGAAGCTGCTTTTCCTGTTCTGACGCTACCGGCCTGGTGTTGTCAAATGCCTTTGCTGTCTTTTTTTCCATATCACGCGGCACACGACCCGACACAATGCAAAAAGCATTTCCGGGAATGAACCAGCGCCGGTGAAACTCCTGCAGGTCTGTCCGCCTCACCTTGTTAAAATCGTCAGTTTTTACCCTGTACCCATATGGGTGCTGTTCACCATAAACCAGTTCTTTAAAATACGACCGTGCAAGGTGCTGCACTTTCTTTTGGTTTATGATATGTATTTGTTGCCGGTTCTTCAGAAAAGAATGCATTTCATCTTCAGGGAATACCGGATCGTTTATGATGTCTGCAAACAGTTCGAGTACCGGATCAAGGTGTTTGTTCAGCACGAACAGGGCAACCGACACGATATCATTTTGTGCCTCCACTTGCAGATGTGCACCGTAATAGTCGAGCAGTCCGTTGATCTCCCGGCGGTTTTTTGTCCCGGTTCCGCCACGCAGCAGATGGGAAACAGCAAACGATACAAGTGGTCTGGACTCGAAGTAGCTGCCTGCATAAAACACCATTTCAACCTTCACGAAGTCCTCCGTACCCCCTTCCATTAAGTATAACGGCATCCCGTTCCCCAGCCGGATCATCTTTGGGTGGATATAGGGGATTGTTGTGGTTGTGCTGGTTGCCGGCGGACTCTTTCTGTCAATCATTTCTTTGTTTGCGCTATTAGGAATATTTATGTTAGTGTGTTCGACTTTGTTTGAAAACCTGTCAGGTACCGGAATTGCCATAGTGCAATACCGACATGTTTTCACGCCTGAATATGCTGCAGGCAACCTGTTTGATCTCTTCTGCCGTAACACGGTCATAGACTGCCGTTTGTTCATTGTATAAGGCAGCATCGCCTTGCAGCTCGTAATATGCCAGGTTCATGGCCTTGGCCATCACGTTGCTGTCAGAAAATGTACGGGCGGCCTCCACCCTGTTTTTTACTTTTTGTAATTCTTTGCCAAGCACCCTGTTTATTGTAAGATCAGCGGCTTCCTTGCAAAGCATGTCCTCTGCCCCGGCAGGGTCTGTTCCATGATGAGGCTTCCCTGTAATAACAAAGAGTCCGGGATCAATATTCCCCGTTATATATGCATTTACCTCACTGAACACTTTCCGGTCGTACAGAAGTCTCTCAGGAAGTCGCGCCGACTCACCGTTTGAAAGGATATCACTGATCAGGTCAGCGGCATGGAAGTCCTTATGAGACCTGGCGCACATATGAAATGCCATGAATATCTGGTGTTGGGGGACATCCCTGTTCACAGTGAGGCGTTTTTCTGATTGCTGTGCTGGTTCAGCGGGGAGCTGCCGCTGAAGAACCTTGCCCGGCAGAATGTCTCCAAACCATTTTTCTGCAAGGGCAAACACTTTATCTGCTTCCACGTTGCCTGCTACAGACAAAATTGCGTTTGCAGGCTGGTAATACATGCTGAAAAACCGCTTCACCTCATCGAGACTGGCATCCCTGATATGAGCGACCTCCCGGCCAATGGTTGCCCAACGGTAGGGGTGTACTGAATAAGCCAGCTGCCTCAGCAGCAGCCAGGCATCGCCATAGGGCTGGTTCAGGTAAGACTGCCGGAACTCTTCCGTTACCACATTTTTTTGAGTGTCCAGAATTTTATCTGAGAAATCGAGTCCGGTCATCCGGTCTGATTCCAGCCAGAAAGCGGTTTCAAGATTCCGTGCAGGCAGGTTCAGGTAATAATTGGTTATGTCGTTGGTAGTAAACGCATTGTTTTCACCTCCTGCAAGTTGCAGGGCATAATCGAAACGGGGGATGTTCGCAGAACCCTCAAACATCAGGTGTTCAAACAGGTGGGCAAAGCCGGTCCTGTCAGGATGCTCGTCACGCGCCCCCACGTCATAGAGCACATTTACCGCTGCCATGGGGGTTGTCTGGTCGCGATGCACAACAACCCGCAAACCATTTTTAAGACGGTGTCTGTCGAAAGAGATCATGCTTCTGTTCATTCATTTGTTTTTGACCACCAACAGTCAAACCACATCATTATATAAACGCCGGCTTTTGCAAGTAACCGGTTATCCTGCAGTCCCACAAAAGACCACACACGTATCTGGTCGTATGTCATTGCCTTCATGATCCATTACCCTGCAGGATCATATGCTGTTTCTTCCCGTCACGGACATCCCGTTGCGTGGAGGTGCCTCCGGACAAAGTTGGCAGATCTGTTAACGCCATACAAATATGTCATCCTTGTCGCGCGGACGCCGGTGGTCGAGCCACTCGAAGTTTTGCAACAGCCGGTCATCGGCAGGCAGGTCTTCGGGCGGGTACAATGTGGCTTCCGGCTGGCGTATGAACTGGATGCCGGTGACTTCCGTACCATCTACAAAAATGATGATATTGGAAGATATTGCCTTGTTGATGCCCGCCAGACCGCCATCCTCCTCCCTGATAAAAAAAATGGTCTCACCATTTCCGTCAACATCCACCCGCCACAGCGCGTTATCCCGGAAATGGCCTACCATGGTACGACCTTTCATCTGGTTATATCCCAGCGTATCTTCTTCGGAAATGATAAATGCCGCATCGTGCAGTTGCACCCACTGCACCTCATCTTCAGTGGTTTTTATCTCAATCCGTTGAGCGGTAAGCTGATACATTTCTGACCACAGAACTGGATCGTGATACATATAAATTGTGGAATCGGCCATCTGGTATACAATGGAATCGCTCAGACCCTGAAGGTCAGTGCGGTAAAACCGGGCGCGGTGATAGGCAAACAGCTGCCGTTCATCTGTTTCCTCATCATAGACAGAACGCAGGGTATCTGCATGGAGGAACAAGCTGTCGTTTTCGGCGATCATGATAAACATGGCCTCTTTTGTTACCACCGAGAGCCCTTTGTCTTCAAAATGTTCAGCAAAGTGTCCGGTGATTACCGCATTCTCAATACTATCGCGTATCACCACGTTATTCACAGCCCTGCCGTAAGCCGCATTCCTGTCATAAAACACCGAATCGCCCGTCATTGATTGTTCTTTATTGGTAAAGAATGCATCGCGGCTAAACCGTGCGATATCATTTCGTGTATCGTACCACCCGTTGCGGCAGAAAATGGTATTTTCATCGCTGACAATGGTAGTGGGACCAAAGAAATAGGCAATTTCTGATGCCGTGTTATACATCATGGTATCGGTCTCCATGGTATAATCCGGATTGACCAGTACCACATCATCGCGAAAGAAGAATTCTTTTTCATCAGCAAAATAGAAGCCCCAGATACTGGTGAGCACATTATCAGCATCCACTATCCTTCCGCCATCAATATAGTTGGCGGTATTCTTTTCCAGATCGTATTCAAGGTATTCGGTATAGAGGGTCATCTGGGGATCTTCCATGCGTACGTTTCCGGTAAGTTCTGCCCATCTCCTGTTTCCATCATAAAACAGCTCATCACCAAATATTGTCACAGTATCGCTCACCTCAATGACAATATTGCTGAAAGCGCGCAGGTTATTGGCCTCTGAATACAGGTAGGCACTGTCGCAATACATTTTGGTGTCTTCGTGGATAAACACCACATCATCGATCAGCCTTCGCACATCCTCGCCAATACGCCGGTCAAACTGGATGCTTCCTGCCTGCCAGTCGATCGGTGTCCTTTCATCATCAGCCAAAGCCGGTGGCAGAACAGCAGCAAGACAAAGCAATAAAAAAAATATGCGGATCACCAGTTTATTCTTTGTTGAATTGACTGTAACATGAACATCCAAATAATGCATTTATTGCAATGGCATCATTCTCCCGGCATGTTTTGCCTGCAAAAAGCCACCGGTTTTTATGGGCCGGGCATTACCCTGTCGTTATTGGCCTAACCTACCTTATACATAAAGTATTTCCCTCAAAAGGAAAAAGCCGCGCTTTTTGGGGGACTGCGTTATTCACGATCAATAAGATTTTTCACCGGGATGTTCTTCCCTGAAGCCTTTCCAGTAGTCCCTGATCGTATGTTTGATCTCTTTGTGCATTAACAAAATACCAACAAGGTTTGGTACCGCCATCAGTGCAATGGTTATGTAAGATACGGCCCATACGATGGTGGTATCGGAGAAAGAGGCAACAAAAAAGGCCAGCACATATAAGATGCGGTAATGGAGAACATATTTCACCCCGAACAGGTAGGTAACCGACCTGTCGCCGTAATATGACCAGGCAATTGCTGTTGAGAACGCAAACAGCAGCAATCCGATGGCAACAATATACTGGCCAAAATTGCCAAGGAAGCTGCGTGTATAGGCTTCGGCTGTCATTGGAGCGCTATGGATCAGTGATTCTCCGCTCAGCCTGACCCTGAAGTTTTCTTCATCCAGTCTGCCATTTTCAACGACTATTGCACCGGTAAATTTTTCACCCTGGAAGCTTACCCTAACATTTTCTGCAATGGAACGGGCATGCAGAATGGTGATCTCCTGGTTTTCCTTTTCTTGGATCACACCATCAGCCACATTCAGGGTTCCTGTATAGCGAAGCAACTGGCTACGGCCGTCAAAGAAATGAAACAGGCGGTCTACATGTTCCGGGTCAGTCTCATCATAGTGGCCAGCCAATATGATCTGGTCAGCACGCTGAAAGTCGTTTTCGACTTTGTCTTTCCAGACGCCCGATGACAGCAGGACCAGTCCGGTTAGCGTACAAATACATATTGTATCAATAAAAGGTTCGAGCAGCGCAACGATCCCTTCCGACACCGGTTCGTGCGCCCGGGCAGCTGAATGTGCAATGGGAGCCGATCCCTGGCCAGCCTCATTGGAAAACAGTCCGCGGTTTACTCCCCTGTTGAAGGCATAAATGATGGAAGCACCCAAAAAGCCGCCGGTGGCAGCCGTCCCGGTAAACACATCCGAAAATATCGATACAATGGCCGGTATTATATTGTCGTAATTGTAAGTAAGGACTGCTATTGCACCCAGTACGTACAACAGGGCCATGGAAGGCACCAGGCGTGAGGTTACCTGTGCAATGCGCTTGATCCCCCCCAGGATAACGAATGCAAGCAAAACAGCCAGGATGGCACCAATAATGATTGGCGGAATGCCAAAGGTAGCATACATCGCACCGGCAATGCTGTTTATCTGGGGCATATTGCCCGTTCCTACAGATGACAGGATGGTTGCAAGGGCAAAAAAGGCACCGAGCCATTTCCCGGTATTGATCACTTTTTTGTTGGGCAACGTAATATTGAGGCGTTTTTTCATAAAATACATCGGTCCGCCTGCTATCTTCCCCTCATCATCAACCTCCCGGTATTTGTGGGCGATGGTCACCTCCACAAACTTGGTGGTCATCCCAAGCATTCCGGTAACCAACATCCAGAAAAGTGCTGCAGGTCCGCCCAAATGAATGGCCAGCGCGACCCCTGCGATGTTCCCGGTCCCAACGGTACCCGACAAAGCCGTTGTAAGCGCCTGGAAGTGGGATGTGTCTCCAATATCGGTAGATCTGTCATACCGGCCGGTAACCACCCGCAGCGCATGCCTGAAATACCTTATTTGCGGGAATCCGAGATATAGGGTAAAAAACAGCCCGGTAAACAGCAGCAGGTAAACAAACCAAGGGCCACCACCAATATAACCATCGAGCATTACCAGAAAATCATGTACCTGTTCCATATATGTTTTTTTCAAATTGATTTTTTCCTGCCAGGATCAACAATGCTGTATTATATGCGTACTACAGACTTTTTATTAATCCGATACCATTGAGGAAAATAATTGCAATGGCAATGGGAGCAAGAAAACGAATTATAAATAGAAACACTTCAAACATTTTAAGTTTCAATACCCTGATCCTGGTATAATCCTCGTCAGTTCGTGTATCCCGGGTATAATATCCGATCATAAACACCATCAGTTTCAGTATACCCATATTTGTCATTTCGTCTTTTACCTGCGATTGTTTCATGTACCATCCCACAAAAACCACAATCAACAGTCCGCCAAGCGGCAACAGCACATTCGATGCAGTAAAATCCAGTACATCAAAAATATTCCGGTTGCCCAGTGAAACATGCTCAAAAGTACTCCACGACAGTGTGCAGAAAATACCCACGAAGGCAGCAGCCACAACAGTTATGATCGTTGCACCGGGTCTTTTTATGCCAAACTCTTCGGTCAGAAATGCCACCACCACCTCCATTATAGAAATGGAAGAGGTGAGGGCAGCAATTGAAAGCAGGACAAAGAATGCAATAGAAACGACATACCCGCCCGGCATTTGCTGAAACACGTTCGGCAGCACCATAAAAATCAATCCCGGTCCCCCTTCTTCGGGCAACATGCCCAGTGCAAACATGGCAGGAAATATAGCCACACCAGCCATTATTGCAATAATGACATCGGCAAGGGACACCTGAAACGAGGTAACCGGCAGGTTGGTCCTGTCAGGAAAATAAGAAGCATAGGTAATCAGCGCACCCATGCCGATACTTAATGAGAAAAATGCCTGACCCAGTGCACTAAGCACAACGGTGGAACTGATCTTGGAAAAATCCGGATTAAACAAAAATGTCAGTCCGCCAACCGACCCGGGCAATGTCAGTGAGCGGATGCACAGACTGATCAGCAGCAAGACCAAAAAGGGCATCAGGATTTTTGAATATTTTTCAATCCCTTTTTTAACCCCGGAGATAATAATGATGGCGGTGAGCAAAATAAATATGATCTGCCAGAAGACAGGAAATGCCCCTGAGGTCTGGAAAGATACAAATATCTCTGTAACCGTCAATGCATCTGCCCCTTTAAAGCCATTGACCACGCTAAGGTAAACATAATGCAAGGTCCAGCCTGCAATGGTGCTGTAGAAGGCCAGAATTACAAACGCCGCAACAATCCCGATAATCCCCACAACCGGCCATAGTGTCCGCGGTGCAATCTTTTTAAACGCCCCAAACGCATTCCGTTTTGCATTTCTTCCAATAACAAACTCCGACAGCATAACAGGGATTCCCAGCAACAATACAAAACCAAGATATATCAATAAAAAAGCGCCCCCCCCACTCTCTCCCACAACATAAGGGAAGCGCCAGATATTACCCAGTCCGATTGCAGACCCTGCGGCAGCACAAACAATACCGAAACGGCTGGCAAACCCATCACGGCTTTCTTTACCCACAGACATATGTAAAATTGATTATGTTTATCATGTGTTCATCCACTATTGATCTTTTCTATCACGGTCGGCCGGAAGCCGCCATGCGCCCATAATACAACTGTCTTTTCTCCTGTTTCCTGGCTCTGTTCACCATCAAAACAACCCTTCATGGTGTTGTCGTTCAGAACAAAGGCCAAAAATATAAAATAATGGTCAAAAATCAACAACAGATGGTTATTTTGCCTCAAACAAATTATTTTTTATATGTAATGCATGTTTTTTATTTCTTTTTTTATATTTTTATGGACAATATCAATTTTTGATCATGTACAGCAATCCTGTAAAAGACTGGTTTTATTTTACACGGCAGCAACGAAAAGGGATGGTGGTATTGACCGTGATCATTTTCGCAATCCCGCTGACTGCGCGAGTTATTGAGGATTACAGGCAGCCGCACCAGGCAGACACCGAACGTTTTCAGGAGGCGATCATGGCATTTGAGCAACTGGAGGCATCTGTCTTGCTTCCCTCGCGTGAGCAGGCGAATGCAGACCATACGGGAGGCTTGCAGAGGGAAAGATCCGGGGACATGCCAGGAGCTCTTGCCAGGGAAGCGGACAAACCAAAAAATACTGAAAAAGGTGTTTCGCACACCATGTCATCCGGTACAGGCACCCATCCTGTGATGGTGAATATCAGCACGGCCGACACAACTGAACTGAGGCTCGTCAGGGGAATCGGTCCTGTTTTTAGCCGGCGCATTGTGCGTTACCGTGAATTGCTGGGCGGGTACCATTGCATCACACAGTTACAGGAAGTGTTTGGCATTGACAGTCTGCGTTATGGGGATATCAGCAACCAGGTAACTGCCGACAGCATCCACATCAGGAAAATGGATGTCAACCAGGTGACCTTTCCCGATCTTTTAAGGCACCCGTACGTAGACAGAAGAATTGCCACTGCCATAATCAACCTGCGTGATCAGCACGGACCATTTGCATCGGCAAAAGAGATCAAAAGATCATATATAATTGATGAATGCCAGTGGCAACGACTGGCACCCTATTTATCACCTGAATAGACACGCTTGCAAGTCAGGTGTTTCCTCAAATGCCAAAGCCGTTTGCACCAGAAAGAACAGCAAACTGAACAAAACAAAAATCATATTGTTGTCTTTATAAAGTCTAAATTAAAAATAACCCGGAACCCCAAAAAAACAAATTGTTATGAATACAGTAGTCCGTTTAATGCTTCCTGTTCTTCTGGTGCTTGCCATAGCTGGCTGCCAGCAGGCAACAGGCGAAAGAAATCCGATTAATAACGATAAAGGAGAAGAGGTTATGACAAAAACAGGAAAACATGTACTGCAAGACTTACCCTATGCGCACAATGCATTGGAACCTTATATTGATGAGCGCACCATGGAGATTCATCATGGCAAGCATCATCAGGCGTATGTAAACAACCTGAACAGCGCCATCGAAGGCACAGAACTGGAAAACATGCCGCTCGAAGAAATTTTCAGGAACATGAGTCAGCATCCCGCCGCCGTTCGCAACAACGGTGGTGGTCACTGGAACCACGATCTTTTCTGGAACATAATGGGTCCCGATGCAGGCGGCAAACCATCGGGTGACCTGTTAAGATCCATAGAAAAGCATTTTGGTTCGTTCAGTGACTTCCAGGAAGCCTTCAGCCGTGCCGGTGCTACACGTTTCGGTAGCGGCTGGGCCTGGCTCATTGTCAACGCTAATGGAGAGCTCCAGGTAACCAGTACGCCCAATCAGGACAATCCACTGATGGATGTCGCCGACGTGCGCGGAACACCCATCCTTGGCTTGGATGTCTGGGAGCATGCCTACTACCTGAAGTACCAGAACCGCCGTCCAGAGTATCTGAGCAACTTCTGGAATGTTGTCAACTGGGAGGAAGTGGAGCGCAGGTATGCAGAGGCAATAAAATAACTTATCAGCAACGATAAGGCTGATGAGTGATGACATCCGGCAGCATTGTTCCATACATGCTGCCGGTTTTTATTTTAAAAGGTCTTCCATGACCGGCAGCCGGTTGACCGGTATCCTGAATTCATACTGATATCCGTCTTTCTGCAAGATGCATTTTCTTGAAAGTCTTTTTAACCCTGTCAGGTACTTTAAATGGATGATCGTGTTTCTGTTGATGCGCATGAATGACTCTTCTGGCAAGCGCTGTCCGATGCTCCCAATATTCATGATAACCGTATGATACTGATCCTTTCCGGTATAAACCTGTGTAAAATGGTAGTCGGCCACAATATAGATGATGTCATCCAAATGGAAATTCCTGTAACCACTGCTGGTGTTCAGTTTAATGATGTTACCCACCTGATCTGACTCCAGCAGCTGTTTGTAGTTTTCAGCCAGGCCGGTATGGGCATAGGTGATGGAATACCGCAGCAATGCCTGGTACAGTTCAAGTTTTTCGACAGGTTTCAGTATATAATCAAAAGCGGCATGCCTGATCGCCTCAATGGCATACTTTTCATATGCTGTAACAAAGATCACGCTTGGCTCAAACCCGGCCTCACTGATCTCGCGCAATACGTCAAAGCCACTTTTTCCAGGCATCTGAATATCAAGAAACAACAGATCCGGCTTTTTCTTCAGGATCTCTTCAGCGGCCGTCATCGGATCCGTAATTTCTGCCAGCACGCGGATCCCTTCTTTTTCCTTCAGCAGACTCTTGAGCATTTCCACACTGTGCCGTTCGTCATCAACAATAGCTACATTAATTCTTTTTCCAACCATCTTATTGTTTCTCCTTTGCATATTTAATTGTTACGATAACCTGAGTTCCCAAAGCATTGCCATCGGCATCATACAGGTCACTGACCTCCTGGGTGATTGCGTCTTTGTACTGTTTGTGAAACAGGGCATAATAATCCTGCATCATTTCCAGTCCCATCTGTGTCGACAACCTGTTCTTCCGGGCGGCCTCCATTCGTCCAACGCCATTATCGGTGACCTTTATTGTAAGCCGGTTAAAATTTTGCTTCAACAGAATGTATATGCGCCCTTCCCCCTTCTTGTGCGTTAATCCGTGTTTGATGGCATTTTCAACATATGCCTGGATGATCATTTTCGGCACATTCCGGTCAAGGTCCACCCCGTCAGCTACCTCTAATTCAGCAGTAAAGGCATTGCTGAACCGCATCTTTTCGAGCGCAATATAGTCTTCGCAAAATTCAATTTCTTCCCTCAGGGTGCGGTGCACTGATTCGGCCGACAACAGCAGGTTTCGGTGTAAACGGGCATAACAGCGGAGATAATCGGCCGCCATATCGGTTTCTTTTTCCCTGATCGTATGAATTACTGCGTTGATCGCATTAATGGAAAAATGCGGATTGAGCTGGTTCCCGACCAGACTGAGTTGCAGTTCGGTGATCTTCTTCTCCGTACGGATCTTTTTTCTCATCTGCTCTCTTTGTATCTTGCGGCTCAACAGGGAAAACCCAAGCAAGCCGGCATAGACCGATGCATAATATACATAACCCAGGTAATAAGCCTGGTTTGCACGGTAACTGAACATATAATGATCCGTGTCTATTTGCAAACTGATCAGAGGGGGTGCGTCTGGCTGTTCTATGTAGGACAAGATTTCCCTGGAACGTCGCGAAAGGTTTGAGCAAATTTCCACCTCCACATAATTGCTCATCCGGTGGTTGACCACAAGTACACGGCCCAATACTCTTTGCACGACAACGGCCTCCTGGTTCCCGTCACCCGTAAGGTCTCTGAACATGTTGAAGTGCATGCCACCCAGCGAAAGATCATCAAACATACGCTTCTTTGTAAAGTCTCTGTCAAACACAAACGTCCCTTTTCTCTCGTCTGTTATTGCGATGACCTGGTCCCCATCATCCATCAGCATTATGTTGTTTGCCCTTAGGTTGAATATTTTTTTACCAACCGGTTGTCCGCCTGCATCAAAAAAATAAACTCCACTGGGGTATTCATTGTTTGAAGTCAACTCCAGGGCCGCAATAACAGGACCTTCATCGTGTCGAATGACCACCGGACGAAAATGGTTGGCCCTTCCCGGAAATTCGACAGGCTCAAACAAAAAATCAAGATCCTGATCCAATACCATCAGCCAGTTGCTGAAATCGTGGTATGTGTGTTCCAGGGGCGATACATTCGCCGTCGCCCTGCCATGCAGAAACAGTTCATTCACTCCATTCCCGGTAATATCGCCCTGGTATATTGCGTTGAGGTTGTAGTACGCTTCAGGCGACCGCATCAATGTGTCATGTTTTACTGAATAAGCGTACACCCTCCTGGGGTAGACTGTAAATCCGCCGTTTATTGCAAAGATCAGCTCATTGTACCCGTCGCCCGTCAGATCGTCCATCACAGCCGGGAGTATCCGTATATCAAGTCTTCTTCCCACCGGACCAATACGGGTGATGAACCGGTTGGCTATTCCGGGATCAGCATGATCCAGATCGTCGATCATATGTAAAAAGATGCTGTCGTTTGACAAGGTAAACAAGAACAGTTCCTTTTTTCCATTGCCATTATAATCGCCAGTCATGGGAAGTGATTGGGGAAAGATCAGGTTGCCAATTTCCCCGTGGAGGTTCCATTGATGATACACCACGTTCCGGTGGTCATATACGGTAACGGCAGTATAATGATCCTGCTCCTGGATGATCACCCGCTCCGAAAATCCGTCACCGGTAAGGTCTCCGTACCATACAAAATCAGTTTCCCGTATTTCCTGTCTGCCTGTCAGTTCGAGGATATAGCGGTCAAAGCTTACCGGTATGGCAGCCATAATGATAATGGCCGGAATTACTGGCAATACAAATGGGTGAACAAAAAACCGCAACAGCCTTTTCATAATTTGCGAATTTAGGCAATATATCGTTATGATGCCATACATCGGTAGGACTATGAAAAAAAATGCGGTGTTCAGTCGAACAACGAAGTCATCTCCCCGGCACTTAGTCCCGGTACGAACTGCTCTGCCTGCACCAGGGAGCCAGCAATGCGCTGTTTTTTCTCCTGCAGCCTGGTGATCTTTTCCTCCACCGTGTCTCTGCTCAAAAACCGGTACACAAAAACGTTCTTTTCCTGTCCGATCCGGTGTGCCCTGTCCACCGCCTGCATCTCAGCTGCGGGATTCCACCATGGGTCGATCAGGAACACATAACCAGCAGCAGTAAGGTTCAGTCCGACACCCCCCGCCTTTAATGAAATCAGGAATACAGGCACCTCTTCTTTTTCAAAGGTCCTGATCACCTCTTCCCGCTTCCTTGTAGAACCGGTAAGTTTGACATACCGAATGTCCGACTGTCTGCACCATAGTTCAAGCAGCTCCAGATGGGTTACAAAAGAAGAAAACACAAGCACCTTATGGTTTTCAGCCACTACTGTGGACAGCCTGTCGGTGATCGCCTCAAACTTCCCGCTGTCGCCGTCATAATTGTTGTCGGCCAGACGGGGATGGTTGGCAATCTGGCGCAACTTCATCAGCGCCTTCAGCAGCATCATCTGTTGCCGGGATTTTGCCTGTTTATCATGTATGGCTTCCATCACAAAATTCCTCAACCGCGATTTTTCTCGCTCATACATGCTTGCCTGCACGTCAGTCATATCACAAAAGATCCTGGTCTCCGTAACAGGAGGAAGCTCAGGAGCCACCTGGTCTTTTGTGCGGCGCATTATATACGGACGGATGATTTTGTATAACTGCTCAGCCTCAGGTGCTTCCGGGTCCTTTTCAACAGGCATGCTGTAGTGTTGCTGAAAAGACCTCAATCCGCCAAGCAACCCCGGATTGGCAAAATGCATCTGTGACCAGATATCTGCAAGGTTGTTTTCAATGGGCGTGCCGGTAAGGGTCAAATGATGATACCCCTTCAGGGCAAAGGCAGCCCTGGCGCTTTTTGAGTGTGGATTTTTGATATGCTGACTCTCGTCAAGAATGATATAACCGAATGTTATTTCTTTCAGGATGTCAACATCGTTTCGCAAGGTACCGTATGTTGTGAGTATAACATGGCATGCATCCAGTTGATCCGGCGTAAGCTTACGCGCAGAACCGGTATAGATGATCCGTTTCAGCCACGGCGAAAACCGGTTGATCTCATTCTCCCAGTTATGAACAATGGAAGCAGGCATTACAATCAGTGCAGGGGGCTTTCCCTTTTCTTCCTGCCGGTACTGATCAGGCTCTTCAATGATGCCGGGATGATCATTGGCTTCTTCCCCGAAAAGGCTTAACTGCACTCCACTAACGGCAGCATCACCTGCAGTCTTTCTTTTCATATCGTCACCTGCATCGGCAGACATATAATAGGAAGAGAGCAAGGCAATCACCTGCAGGGTTTTTCCCAGCCCCATGTCATCGGCCAGGATTCCACCCAGATGCTCCTTTGCCAATTTTTTCATCCAGCAAACCCCCGACACCTGATATGGCCGCAATGCAACATCCTGCAGCCTGGGTGCCGCAAAGGATGTCTCAGCTTCCAGTGTATCGGAAAGATCTTTGGCCTCTGGCAGGTCAAAGTGATCAAGCAATCCATAATGGTGTCTCTCCAAACGAAACTGACCCTCTTTTGTCTGTGCATGAACCATTAATCCCTTATACCGCTCAAACCATTCTTCAGGAATGAGCAGTTGCTCCCCCGTCGGCAACATATAAACCTGACGGCGATGCAGTATGTGCTCTTTCAGATCCATAAAAGGGATTTCCGTGTCGCCCACCCTGATCAGTATGTGCAGATCAAACCAATCAGTATAGTGGTAGTTTCGCAAAACAATTTCCGGCCTGGTCAATACGAAACGGTTGCCATCTTCCTGCTGTTCGATCACAAAGCCGGATCGCTCCAGGAAGGTTTTGTTATCCAGAATAAAGGAAACCACTGCCTCCTGTGATCTCTGATCGTTTTTCAACCGGTAAAAAGCCCCGTGTTTTTCAAGTGGCAGCGCCAACAGCTTTGCGGTCATTTGTTTCTCTTTCTCCAGGTCGCGATGAAACCGCCTAAAAGTGAAGTCCGTTTCATCGCTTTCAAGGGCAGTGAACGTTGTTTGCGTATTGTTGGCCAGTACCCGGCGGTCACCGTAATCAAAACACAGCATGAAACCATAACAGCCCTGCCAGTCCATCTCCACCAGCAACTTTGCCGCAGGATCCAATGTAAGGTCAATCATCTCAAACCCGTCAGCCTTGATGTCAACCCGGTTGGCAACCTTACGGATAAAACCATTGAAGTATTGTTTTTCAATATGTTTTGGAATATGGATCTCTCTCTTCAGGAGAAATGGTTTCAACAGCTTGCCACTGATATTGGGATCAAAACGCATCAGCCGGTTGTCGTGCACCAGGTGGCATGCTTCCACTGTCAGTATCAGTGTACCGGGCAAATGCAGATCGATCTCCTCATTTTCGCACAATACCTCAAGGGTATACAAGGTACCATCCTCTTTCCGGTCAAAATGCAGAATGAGCTCCGGCTTTCCCTGCAGAATACTTATCTTGTTTTCGGGGTAGAGGTTGGGCCACGCCGGACGACCATCAAAAATTTCTATGTCGTGTTCGCGCATGACCTGTATCATCCGGTCGGTTTGTTTCCAAACATAAGGCATGAGCACATGATCGATCAGGTTTTTTTCCGCTGTCTTGAAAAATGTTTCCGTACTGACCTTCTTTTTTGAAAAACGGACGGCAAGCTGACCCGGATCGATGTTGGTGCTGAGGTCAAACAACTCCCTGAAACAAGATTCATCGTCATCAAATTTGTCCGCCCGCTGCGCCGACAGCAATCCGGCCACGGTAAGAAATCCCGGATTATCCTTCCGGCAAACACATGGCACAAGCACACAACCCAGATGGGGAGACTCTTTTATTACACCAGCGATCACTACATTTTTTCCCATAACAGCAAACGACAAAATTACGCTTTTTCAATGGCCGGCAAAGGCAAAAGTCATTTCGGTCAGGGAAACCAACAAAAATATGTCAAAGATTGCCGGAATTTACTTCGAAGAACATACTGGCTAATCCATTTTTTACCTAAATTTGATCTGTGCGGACAAAGCACGCTGCTACCCATTATTCTTACACCAAAAATCAACAAAAACATGGAAGAGAACAAAGTGGAATTGTTTATCATGATCAAAGGCAAGTATTTCAGGAATTACCAGTTGCCGGAAATCAGGGATCGCATGAAAAAGGCCGACGCTTCAACACAGGCGGTTATTCAGACATTGGATTTCAAAGAGCCGACGATCATGCTGGTTGTATCCATACTTGTTGGCCAGCTGGGTATTGACCGTTTTATGGTCGGTGATACCGGACTGGGTATTCTGAAGCTGATTACGTGCGGCGGACTGGGAATATGGACGATTGTAGACTGGTTTTTGATCATGGGGATAACAAAAGACAAAAACATGGAGAAACTTCAACCATTCCTCTACTGATGACAACCAGCAGGAACACATTGTACGTGACGGCAACCATACTCTGCCTGTCGGGATACCTGTATTTACTGGTGATCTATGTTCTTCACCAGGTTTATGGTATTGATGCCTTTGGTGTGTGCATGATGAAAGGACTCACAACCATCCCTTGTCCCTCCTGCGGATCGACCGGTGCCATTTTTTCCCTGTTAAAGGGTGATGTGCAAGGCGCCCTTACCCACAATCCGATCGGACTGTTTCTCGCGGTCATCATGTTCATAACCCCGGTTTGGATTACCCGGGATGTATTGTTCAAAAAAGAAACGTTCTGGAGGTTTTACCAGGAAGTGCAGACATTGTTCAGAAAAAAAACAATCGTTGCGGCTTTTGTTCTTTTGGTTTTGGCAAACTGGGCATGGAATATTTCAAAGACGTTTCCCCTTTAACCTGCCTTGTTCTTAACGCAGAATGACAATGGTTCGCATTGCCAGATTGGTTCACTGCAAGGAAGAGGCTGTTTTGTGGCGGGACAAATAATTCATCTTTCTGTTTGAAAAGTGGAATATCTCATGTAACTTTGATTGGAACTTAATGCTGAATAATCACAAAAAAAACAAGTGTATGGAAGAAAATGAAAAAAACCAGGAACAACAACAAACACCGCCTGCCGGTCAGGTTCCTGTCTCCCCGAAAACCACAGCCGGACAAGGTTTTGGAATTGCGGGGATGGTAGTTGGCGCCATCGCGCTCATCGTTGCATTCATTCCCTGTGTTGGTGTAATTGCCATTGCACCGGGTGCCATCGCGGTAATTTTATCGGTTATCGGATTGATACAGGCCAACCAGAACAATGGTGCAAAAGGACTGATCATCGCCGCCCTCGTTATCTCTATCCTGGCAACCACCATTGCAGCCATCTGGGGTATTGTCATCGGTGGTGTAAGCCGCGACAAGGACATATGGCGCGACAGGGTGGAACAGGTGATTGAAAGTGCTGGTGAGGAATCGTTTCGTGAATTGGGGACATCGATCCAGGCCCTGGGGAAAGAGCTTGAAAAGACATTTGGTGATATGGAAAAATTTGATCCTGAATTGTATGACTTTGGAGATGAAATTACCGATGAGGAGTTTGATAAGGTGATGGAGGAGTACGAAAAAGTGGTCAGAGAGCTCGCAAAGCTTGTCCAGGAGGTTGAAAAGGGAGAACTGGCCGCACTGGTCACCTATTCAACCGTATCGATACGTGCAGCTTCTCTTGCAGCCACCCTGGTCAGAATTGGTCCGAAACTTACCGATGAACAAAAGCAGCGATTTGAAGAGGTGACTGCAAAATATGAGAAAGTACTGGAGGAAATTGAAGAGTAGGGACAGATCAGCACATCCGTACCTGATCATCAACCTGTTGTTTGGCGCGTTCATCCTGCTTGTATTCCTCTACGCATGGGTCTTTCCCCCTGAACCCGGGAGCCACCCGTTGCCATGCATATACACATTGGCCACAGGTGAGCCTTGTGCTTCCTGTGGCCTGTCAAGGGCATTATCACACATCGTAAGAGGGGATTTTTCACAGGCTGTGATAACAAACACTCACAGCATGCGGATATTTTTGTTTTTCGTTGTCCAACTCTTTATGCGAACAGCAGTCTCTGTGATCTGCATCAAAAACATTCTCAGCATCCAGAAGCTGGCAACAGCTGATGCTGTTTTTTCTGCCGCCTTATTCCTGTATTCGTTCGCTCCGTTTCTGTTGTGAGTAATTATCAAACCAGAACAACCCATACCCGGATATGTCGTGCATGAATAAGCAGGTTGGCAAAGGTTAGTAAGCGGGACAATCAACTCTTCGGGGCGGGAACAAACAATTCCCCTTGAATAGTCCGGCCTGCAGACTCATATAAAAATCCATGCCGGAAAAAGCACCCGCATTGACCAGTCCGCCAAGGTTGTCTGTCCCCAAAGTAAGACTGCCGATCCTCACCGCTAATCCGGCCTGTGGTTTCGAATAATTATATAATCCAAGGGGAATGCTGAATTCAAAGTCGCCGAATGTATACCGGGGGATAATTCCCAGGTAGGGCGGACGTGCGATCGTGTTGTTAAAAATACCGATGGACTGAAACCCAATGGCATGGAAAAACAGGTTATCATTCACCCTGTAATCGAACTGCACGCTTACTGAAGCAGGCAGTCCGATATCAAAATGCTGGTCGCTCAGAACAACCCCTCCGGCAGGGTCGAAATATTCACGTATCTCATTGACCATTTTGTCAATGTTCTCCCTCGCATCCTTATCGAAAGAACGACCGTGTTTGTTATGAACATCATTGAAGTCAACCTGCCGGAGGTTTTCATTGAAACTGATCCGGCCGGCGTCAATGAGTGATACGCCAATTCGGTAGCGATAAGGGACATACTCGTTGTTGCAAGGCCTGTTTTGCTGTCCGAAACGGGTGTTGCGAACAATCCGGCGGATCCGGCGGTGTCCGGGATCATGCAACGGCTTGCTGTACAAAAGGCCAGCATCAAAAGAGAACCCTCTGCCCACGAACAGTCCATTCGGAAAAAACGTTGAATTGTCTTGATAATCAACAGGAAGAGAAAAGTTGGCCTGGGCTGTCATTGCATGCACCAGAAATCCGTCGTTATCATTGTCTTCATATTCAAGATGATCGTTTTGAAACAGGAATGCATGTGTGCCACGGTTTACTTTCACACTGACACCCAGTGCAAGCTGGTGATGTGCCAGATCGCTCAGCAGGGTGGCATATGATACATTCCATTCCATCCAGCTCACCGATCCAAGTGAAAATTGCTCTTCATGAGCATAGCGGATATCCTGCTGTGGCAATTTGCCATAAATGACTGCATGGGATGAATGGCCGGGCAGTTTGTCAAACGATACCGCACCCCGCCATGTTTGTCCCACGGCAACAGCATGTGACCCAAACGAAAACATCACCGAAGGTAACGCAAGCCGGAAATGCATGTATGCATCCAGGGGGCCACTTGCGTTGGTCTTTTCAAGGAAAGACCCAGGTTCATCCGGATCCGCATTGGAAAGCATACCCCCGAAGTCGCGCAAAAACAGATTGCCCCTGAAATGGTCGCGGGGAATTTGAACCACATTGTTCTGAATAAAGAACTGACCGCTTATCAGTCTGACCTCAAGATATTTTTCAGACAATACCATTGCCGCAGGATTGACAGCAGCCTTGCTGGTCCCCGAAAAGTCGCTCACCACCAGACCGGCCATATTTTGCCCGGAAGCCATAAAGGGCAGAGCGAGTAAAACCCACCAAACAACCGGAAAAAAAAATTTCTGTATTCTCCAATACATATAACCCATCAAAACCCCTTAACCCCTTGTCTGGTGTTGTTGCAAACAAGAGAATGTCACCATTTACACCAGTAAAACGGTACAAGTGCGCATAAAATATGTGCCGGACAAAATTAACCGAATTATTCTGATTGGCGCAATGCATCAACAACCATGGCAACCCCTGTTTGGCGACATGCTGTTTTTGGGTTATACCCGGCACACTATAAAAAAACCGTTCCCCTCTGAGAGTGGAACGGTTTGTGTTCGTATTCCCATACTGCTATCAGAAGATATACCGAATACCGATCTGTGCCCTCCAGGTCTGGTCGATATTGATGATGGTACGGTATGTCTCAGATGGTAGTCCGTCTGTGCCCGCCACAGTATTTAACCTGTATTCCGGTTCATTTGTGGCTGCATTTCTTCCTGCATAATTCAGCAGTGCGCTTTGCCACACCATCTCTCCGACACCCCACTCGCTGTTGATCAGGTTGACCAGGTTAAGAATATCGGCAGTGATCTGTATCCTGTGGTTTGACGGCAATCCGGGCAAGGCAATATCTTGTGCAACGCGCAGGTCGAACCGGTGCAACCACGGCAACAAAGCCCCATTCCGCTCGGCCACACGTCCCCGGTTTGCCTTCAGGTAATCATCCTGTTCAATATATGCATCAAGAATATTCCACTGCTCCTGGGCACTAAACAAGACCTCTCCCTCATCACCGGTAATATCGAGCAGGTTGATCTCGCTTGCATTGTTGGGGATATACATCAGCCTCTGTGCCCTGTCGCCAAAGTTCCCCGAATATACATAACTGAACCTGCCTCTTTCACCACCGTTATAAAAGAGCGATATGGTTGTAGGGTATTTGTCGGTAATCCGACTGGTATTGTATGATACATAAGCAACAATACGATTGGGCTGGTCGAAGCGACTGTAACCCATTTCAGGATTGTTACGGTCTTCTGCAACCACAGCGGGCCATAATGAAGCCGCCTGTGACCCGCCAATCAGTCCGTAATCCCTGCTCATACCCCTTGTATAGGCTACGCTCATGTATATGCCATTGTCAAATTCCTTTTGCACCTGTGCGGTGATCGACCAGTAATACCCCTTGTTGGTATTGGTAAGCATCATTACCTCGTTAAAGTCAGGATTATCTCTATAGCTGGTAAAATACGGACGTTGGTCCACTCCGCTGAAGGTTCCTGCAGGCTGGTTCAGGTTAATATTTTGTGCCAGCGGACTGTTAAAGTCACTGGAATAGATTGCCTCAATGGTACCGGTAAAATCAAGGGGAAGGCGGTAGTCAGCGGCAATATTGGTACGCCATACTTGCGGGAACCTGAAATTGGGATCTGTTATGTTAATGTCCTCGGATACCTGTGCCTCCAGGTCATCCCCGCCGGGCTTGTATGCCGAAGGATCAGCCTGGAACCCCTGCCATGAAGGTCTTCCAGCCACCCCCCATTGGTTTTCATGCCAGTACTCATTGCCATCAGCATCTTCACGCAAATCCCACCTGTCCCAGCCGGTCAACCCACGGGTCACCCCATTGGCTGAAACCTGGTTGGAAATCCATACAAACGGAATCCTTCCTGAGAAAAATCCGCTTCCGCCACGCAGGCGAAGGGTGTTGTCGCCATGCACATCATAATTGAACGACAGTCTGGGAGAGATCAGTGGCCGCACTTGGGGCAATACACTTACATCGGGTGCAATCCTTCTATCTGGATTACCGGGGTCGGTGAAATGTTGTGACGGATCCGAAAAGATGTCGTCATACCTCGGGTTATTGGGCAGATCTATGGGAAAAAACGGAAAGTCAACCCTTAGTCCGGCAGTCACCACCAGGTCAGGATTAACCTGGATCTTATCCTGGAGGTATACCCCAAATTGTCCGAATGCGGTTGCATCCATAGGCAGGTCTTGCGGCCCCTCATAGGAATAGCTGGTTGCAAATCCATCAGGAACGGCATCCTCTTTACGATCGATCACCACATCCAGAAAGTTTTGGTATGTATTGAACCTGTAAAAGGTATGTGCGTTGGGGTTGAATGCATTATCAAAGGTCATGTATTCAAAGTTCATACCGGCAGTAATGGTATGTCTTCCCATAAAGACCGAGAAGTTATTGGTAATATTGAAAATGTCGTTTGCCAGCAGGTTGCCCACTGTATACAATTCGTTGCCCAATGCAAAATAGTAAAGCGGGGTTCCCAGTTCGGCCGGATTCCCATTTTCATCAACATCTCCGGGTTTCGGACCGTTCCACTCCAGCACCTCTATGAAAGGGAAGGTCTCGCCTCCGGGCACACTGCGCTTCGGATCCTCAACAGAGGTAAATCCAATGTTGAGGTTGTTGGCAAACCGCGTCCCAAAAACCGAGTTAAGCTCAGCCACCAGTGAATTTACATTGTTATCGACAGAATAATTGGCATTGCGGAATGTGAGGGCCTCTACACCTGTCCGGAAGGTGTTCCGGTAACGGGTAACATTCCGCACACTGTTCCCGTTAATGTTCACATCCCTGAAAGCCTGGAAGTGATTGTAACGGATTGAGGCACGGTGGTTGGGATTGATATTATAGTCGAGCCGGAAATTCAGCCTCAGTCCTTCGTTGCCAAAGGAGTAATTCTCATAGGCACCTGTTTCGTAGCCATACAGGCTCATCATCTGTTCGCGAACGAAATCCATATCAGATGCCTGAACCCTTGAAACAGTAACCCCGTCAGGCTCCAGACCCGGTCTTGCTGCCAGGCGATTGTCACCGGGCGCTGACCTGTCTTCCTTTTCCACACTAACAAAGAAAAAGAGCCGGTCGCGAATTACGGGTCCGCCTGCACTCGCTCCAAAGATCCTGGTGTATGCTTCATCCAGCGAAAAAATATTGTCACCGATTTTGTCACCTGTAAAATTTTCATCACGATAGTACGTATAAACACTACCGCGAAAAAAGTTTGTGCCACTTTTTGTGATGGCATTCACATTGGCCCCTGTAAATCCTCCCTGGCGGACATCATACGGTGCAATGCTGATCTGGATCTCTTCGATGGCCTCCATGCTGATCGGGTTGGTACCGGCAAACTGTCCGGATCCAAGGCCAAAGTTGTTGTTGTAAATGTTCCCATCGACAGTATAGTTGTTAAAACGGTTGTCACGTCCAGCAAAACTTGATCCGTTGCTCAGCGGACTCAACCTGGTGTAATCTTCAATGGTTCTTGATATGGTGGGCATTTGCTGAATCCTTTCGGTGGTAAGGTTGGTGGAAGCACCTGTGCGGTCGGCGTTCATCACCGGATCGAGCAAGCCAATAACAACCACTTCATCCAGGATCATTCCCGTCTCTGGCAGCATAAACAGAAGTGTTCGGCTCTCACCAAGAGCGAGGCGGACATTGATGACCTCATCGGTTTCAAAACCAACATAGGAAGCCCTTACGGTATAGGGGCCGCCCGTTCGGACGTTGGGAAGGTTAAAACGCCCATCCTCACGAGATACCGTACCGTACTCTGTACCCGATGGTTCATGTACCGCCACCACATTGGCATTTTGCAAAGGCAGATTGTCATAGGTCATCACCATACCCTCAATGGCTGAAGTGGTAACACCCTGTGCATACAATTTATTTGGCCGGTCATTCAGGACAAGCACGGCCAGTAAAGTCAACACTGCAACGATTATTCTCATTTTGTAATTGTTTTTGTTAATAACTGAAAGGAGTGGAAACATGTTTTTTCACATTTCGCTGCAAAAATAGATAATCTGCAAATTTTCCATTACCCGATCAGGCATTATTAACAATGATTTAATATGGAGCTGGCAGGTTCCCCTTAGCGGACACCCGGATCCTGTATTATTTATCCGCGATCAGGATCATTCTGCTTGCAGGTTTTCTGCAGGGTTTTGTCTTGCTGCACTGGTTGAAACGGACAACACGGTTAGAGAAGCTATGGACACAATGACCAGCAGCGGCAAAACGATATGTTCAGCCCCTAACTGTATCCGGTAAGGATAGTTCTCAAGCCATCTGTTCAGACCAAGAAAAGTCAGTGGCATGGCAACCAGGCCGGCATAAATGACCCAGCGGATGAACCCTTTCAGGAGCATGAGGTTGATGGCCGGAACCGTTGATCCGAGGACTTTCCTGATACTGATCTCTTTTCGTTTATGGTTTACCATAAAAGAGGTCAGTCCCAGCAAGCCAAGGCATGAAATAACCATGCACAATACAGAGAACCAGGTAAACAATCTGAATATGTTATTCTCAGACCTTGTCTGTGCATGCAATATCTCTTCAACAAATCTTGCATTGTAATAATGATCAGGAAAGAATTCCATGAAGTCCGCCTGGATCCTTGCCATCAATCCTTGGGGATCGTTGCTGCTGTACCGTAACACAACAGTGTGCATCTGGTCAGCAAGATAGAGATAAACTGCCGGTTCAATCTGGTTATGCAGCGAATAGTAATGGTAATCGCTGACCACCCCGATAACGGTAAGTGCACCATGATCGGGGTAACGGGAATTTACAAACCTTTTTCCGACAGGGTCATCCCATCCCAATGCCATAGCTGTTGATTCATTGATAATGATCGCCTGGTAAGGGTCGGTTCCCGAATCGTGACTAAAGTTCCTGCCGGCAACAATATCCATTTCCATGGTTGGGAAAAAACCGGGGTTTACAAATCCGTACCTCACCATCTGGCGGGTATTCAATGAATCATCGACCTGAATATCACCCTGGGTTCCGGCTACTCCGTTGTAACTACTGGCTATCCCTGCCGATACCACACCAGGGATCCCCTTTAATGATTCGGCAAACAAGGACATTCTTTCGTAAGCGGCTCCAAACACAGGAATTGTTAAAACATTTTCAGGATTGTACCCACGGTCTTTATTGTTCATATACTGCACCTGGCTCATCACCACGATAGTGGCCATCAGCATGGCAGCGGTCATGGCAAACTGGAATATGACCAGGCTTTTCCTAAGCCAGGCGCCTGTTGGCTGACCTGACACAGATTGTGATTTAAGCACCTCTGTTGCCTGGAATCTTGACAGGTAGAGTGCCGGGTAAAACCCCGACAATACCGATATGACCAGTATAAGCGCCACCAGGCCAATATTAAGCAGCGGGTTGGTCATAAAGTTTATCTCCAGGCTGGTCCTTAACAAAGCATTTAATTCGGGAAGCAATAACTCAACAATGATCAGGGCAAAGATCACCGATACAGTGGTCAGCAGCATGGCCTCACCGATAAACTGGATCGACAGCTTGCTCCGTCCCGCTCCAAGCACCTTGCGCATACCAACTTCCCTGGCCCTCTTTGATGCATTTGCGGTTGACAGGTTGATGAAATTTATGGATGCAATCAGCAGGATCAGGATTCCCACAAAAGTGAAGACCACAACGTTATTGACATTGCCTTCATGTGTCCTCAAATGAAACTTCAGATGGCCAGAACGCAGGTATATGTCCGCCACATTCTGCAGGTAAAAAGTAATGGGCATTGCAAAGGCATCCGACGTTTCTTCCAGTGATCCGGCATAATGGTTGTTAATGGCCTTTTCAGCATTGGAAACGGATGATCCGGTTTCAAAAACAAGGTAGGTCGATACAGAATTGCTGCGAAAATTGCTCAGAAAAGGATAGTCCGCCTCAACAGTAGACAGGGAAAGTATGATGTCTGGATTCCAGTGAGAATTGATGAGCTCATTATCATAAACAGCAACAACTGTATATAAGTGGTCTCCATTTCTAAACGTTTCGCCTGCAACCCGTTCCCTGTTATACAGCCTCAATGCGGTTTCTTTACTGATAAAAGCATGACCCGGGTTGTCGAGGCGAATACCGGGATCAGTGGAATGGTATTCAGGCAACCCCATATGCTGAAGTACATGTCCTTCAGCATAATAAATGTGTGTGAAACGAAACACCTCATTGTTTGCCTTGACAGTAGACTGGGGTCCCCTCATAACACGGAAAACATCCTCAATGTCAGGCACATGGTCAAGGATGAAATCCGTCCAGGCCCCGCTGGTATATGCCACGTGCTGCACATCCAAACCCCTTGGTTCCTGAATGCCAACAAGGCGATACGTTTGCTGGCTGCGGGGAATATGCCTGTCATACGACAACTCGTTTTGCAGGTATAGGGCGATCAGCAAAAATGCTGCGATGCCGGTGGTTAATCCCACAATGTTGATAATGGCAAATGCATAGTTTCTGACCAGGTACCTGACACTTGTTTTAAGATAATTATAAAACATATTACAATGTATTTATATGAATTTCAAGGTCATAATGGACAAACAAACGGATGATCATCGCATGGCCCGGCTGTATTTGACGGATGCACAACAGTCCGGATCTTACCATTATAAAACACAAAGCCAAAACATAAACACTTGTATAACGAGTCCAAAAAACATGCCTGCTGTTGCAAATATCTATTAATGTATGGTTTAAACAATTATACATACGTGGGTTCGATTGCAGTGTGTTCAATTACGTACATTCCGTGCCTGAAACCGTACATTACCAGCAAGCCCTGAAAAATAATGATTATCTTTGATAATAACTATAACCTCCTAATGAGCCTGGAACAATGTACAATAAACTCATTCAGAATGTAAAGCCACTGGAATTCATGTGGCCGGTCAGCAATCCTTTCCTGTTTTGCGTCCACCACCTCGACCACTACCCAAAGGGCAATGACGAAATGGGTCCGGCGGCATCACTTGCTGGTCGTTTTATCGGACAGGATTTTACCTTAAAGGATGGCTGGCGCATGTATCACGGAGAGCGCATTCCCGGTTTTCCCGCGCATCCCCACAGGGGTTTTGAAACAGTAACCATTGTAATGGATGGCTTTGTCGATCATTCCGACAGTCATGGTGCCGCCGGAAGGTATGGCATGGGTGATGTGCAGTGGATGACGGCTGGTGCAGGTCTTCAGCACTGCGAGATGTTCCCGTTGCGCAATACAGACCAGGCAAACCGCCTGGAGCTGTTTCAAATCTGGCTGAACCTCCCCGCAAAAGACAAATTTGCCGAACCGCACTTTAAGATGTTGTGGTCAGAGACCATCCCCCTGGTGAAGGAAAAGGACGAAAAAGGCCGGAAAACAGAGATCAAGGTATATGCCGGCAGCTATAAGGATTTTTCCGCACCCGGTCCGGCACCAGATTCATGGGCCGCCAACAAAGACAACGGTGTGAATATATGGACCATACAAATGGAGGCGGGTGCTCAGTGGACCATTCCTGCTGCTTCAACTGAAATGCAACGCATGCTCTATTTCTATAATGGAACGGCAATCCGTGCTGCCGGGATGGATATATCGCCGGGTCATGCCCTTGAGCTGCTGGCCGACCAGGAGGTACACCTGGAAGCAAGAGGTGATAATGCCAGACTGCTGCTTTTGCAAGGGATGCCCATTAGTGAACCGGTTGTTCAGCATGGCCCTTTTGTGATGAACACAGCCGATGAGATCAGGCAAGCCATTCATGACTACCGTGAAACGCAATTTGGGGGATGGCCATGGGACAAATATGATCATGTGCATCCGCGTGCGCAAGGCAGGTTCGCCTTGTATGCAAACGGAAACAGGGAGGAGCCCGGTTAGCGGCACGCTTTTAAGGATCACACCATCGCGATGATTCGCAATGGTGCACCACTGCCCCCCCTTATTTTCATGGGAAGTGCTATGATAAAGCTTCCGGTGGCGGGCATATGATCCAGATTTGCAACATTTTCAATAATGATGATGTCTGCTGCGCACAGGACCTGGTGTGCCTTAAAATACTCAGACTGTCCGCGGTCAATACTTGGGGTATCCAGACCTATGGCATTGATCTGCCTGTTTGCAATCAGCCACGTGGCCGCATCAGGATCAAGTCCGGGAAAACTCAGGTGCTGAACGGCTTCCTCCCCCTGCAGATCGGTCCCCGTATATTGTAAGGGATCGGGCCAGAACTGGCCATAACCGGTATGAAGCAATACAATGGCCTTATCCGGAATCCTTCCGTTCAGCCTCTCCCATTCCTCAAAATCGGCAACCCCAACCAGGTAATCCCTGTCTGACAGCGCTTTTTCTGAGACATCAATAACCACACCCGGACCCATAAGCCGGTCCAGCGTAATTTGTTCGACGGTCATGCTCTCCGGACTGCCAAAATGCAGTGGTGCATCCAGATGGGTGCCGCCATGCTCCTCGGCAGAGAATACAAAAGAGGCATAAAAATACCCCTTACCAGTCATGCCGTAAAAAGCTGTGTCTTTTGTAAAAGGCTTGCCTGTTGGCCAGTAAACAGCATCCTCATCAAAAGGATGACTTAAGTCAACCCACTGTGCGTTCATCAGTGTCTGCACAGTGTCCTGCTGTCCGCACGCCTGCAAAAACAGCACAATAACTAAAATGAACATGTTTCTCATGGGAGGTATGGATTTGTTGTTGATCATTCAAAAGTACGTGATTTTATCTGAATTTTTCAAATACTCCCATCCCAAAAAGGGCAAAATCGTATTTTACAGGATCACCAGGGTCAAGCTTCCGCAACTGTGCAGTAAGCTCCTCCACGGCTTTCCAGTCGTTTTGCTTCCGTTTTAGCAGACCCAGACCACGGGCAACTCTGCCGGAGTGTATATCCAGCGGACAATACAGGTGTTCAGGACCAAATGAGTTCCATATGCCAAAATCCACCCCTGCATGATCCTTCCGGATCAGCCAGCGCAGCATCATATTCAGCCGTTTGGCCGCCGAACCCTTACCGGGGTCACTCACATGTTTTTGGGTGCGTCGTGCATGTGGTATGCTGAAAAACACATCCCTGAAATGGATGATGGCAGCCTTGATTGAACATGCCTGTCCGCCATTGCCTCTATCACCCTGCAGGTCAGATAGCGATCCGGCGGACCTCCCCGTGGCCCCTTCGTGAAACACACGTTCCATACCGCCATGGTGCAGGTATATGTTTTTCAGTGCAAACAAGAAAGTGTCCAGGTCGTCCTCATTGAATGTGCGGTGAACAAACCCGCGGAATGTACTTAAGTCCCTCGAGGAAAAATTCCGGATAAACGACGCAGGGTCATAATCCATCAACATCATCAGTTGCATGCCACTTTGCACAATGCTTTTCCGGTTGCCCCATGCAATGGTCGCAGTTAAAAAAGCAGCTACCTCCCGGTCTTCCTTGTCTGTAAACTGATGGGGAACAAATATGGGGTCATCTTGTATAAAAGACTGACGGTTATATAACCCTGCCTTTGCTTCCAGCAGATCTTTCAATTGATCAGGTGTATTCATGCGTCAAAATAAAAACCGGACTGCATCGAACCCAGGTGCTTGTTTTCGCATAAAGGATCAAAGTCAGGATCTTAGCTGAAGCGGTCAATTCCATGGCAACAGAGCCAAAAACGCCCCTGGTATCTTCATAAGAAAATACCACAATGGAATGCATGGCTTTGTAAAACTCACGGTGGGTCATCACACAAAGATAGTGATTGTTTCTTACATATTTTTTCTACTTTTGCAGATTATTTAGTGTCTGTCCATTTGTTCAATCAACATCCCCTTTGCCATGAATATCCGGGTATTGTTTTGATCATCAGACCCGTATCAATGGCATCCCAGACAGATCATTAACCGGCAACTTTAATATGAAGACAGCCCTGCTTACAGGCATCAGACAAATACAGGTCACTGAAGCTCCTGAGCCATCCATCGTCAATGACCATGAAGTAAAGATAAGGGTGCACGTTGTCGGACTTTGTGGTTCTGACATTCATTATTATGTCAATGGCAGGATAGGGAGCCAGATGGTGCGGTATCCTTTCCCGGCAGGCCACGAGTGTGCCGGTGAAGTCGTCGAAGTTGGGAACGCCGTCACCCGGGTCAAACCAGGCGACCGCATCGCCGTTGAACCAGCCATGTCCTGTTTTGACTGTGATCAATGCCTGAACGGTCGTCCGCATACCTGCAGACATCTTCGCTTCCTGGGATGCCCCGGACAGGCAGGTGGTTGTCTTGCTGAATACATTGTTATGCCTGAGGCCAGCTGCTTCCCCATCCCACAAAAAATGACAATGGATGAGGCCGCATTATCGGAACCACTTGCCATTGGCATGTATGCGGTAAAACAGTCGGTGCCAATGCAAAAGACAGCCATTGGCATACTGGGATTTGGTCCCATTGGCATGAGTGTCATGCTGCCGGCCCTATCCAGAGGCGCTTCAACAGTTTATGTAACCGACAAGATCTCTGAGAGGTTGCAGCGGGCCGAACGACTGGGTGCATCCTGGTCGGGAGATCCGCAAAAGCAGGATGTGGTCGGTGCGATCCTTGAATTGGAGCCGAAAGGACTGGATGTGGTGTTTGAGTGCTGCGGACAGCAGGAGGCCATGGATCAGGCTGTTGACCTGCTCCGGCCGGGAGGAAAGATCATGATCATAGGCATTCCTGAAGCCGGCAGGTGGTCATTCAGTGTTGACAAACTAAGGCACAAAGAGATAACCATCAACAATGTCAGAAGACAAAACCATACCCTGCAGGAAACCCTTGAAGCCATTGAAACCAGTCTCGTTGACCTACAACCAATGGTCACGCACCGGTTCTCCCTTGACCAGATCAAGGATGCTTTTGACCTGGTGGCCGCTTACGGCGATGGCGTTATGAAAGCCATGATTGATATGTAACCGTTTGGATTTTTTATTGTATATTGACAACCTGAACCATTAAATGATTAAGCTATGAACAACATGTATTTTCGCATCATCCCATTGGGATTCATGATGGTCTTTATTTCATGCAAACAGGAAACACCCCCGTTTGACACCACCACATACCTTGATTTCGCAGCAGAACAGGTGGCCAGGGCAGTTGAAGCCCATGAAGATCCTTACCGGCTACCCAGGAACATCCCCGACGGAAAAAAATATTGGGAGTTATCCAGCGTATCTGGTTGGACATCCGGTTTCTGGCCCGGCATACTTTGGTACATGTATGAATACACCGGTGATCAGACCTGGGCAGACCGTGCACACGAGCGCAATATGCCCATAAGCCAGATCCTAAAAAATGACTACAAGGATCATGACCTGGGGTTCCAGTTTTTTTGCAGCTTCGGGAATGGGTACAGACTGACGGGCAATACACAATACAAGGATTTCATCCTTCAGGCGGCTGATCAGCTTGCTGAGATGTACCACCCGGTTGCCGGCACCATATTGTCATGGCCCTTTGCCATAGAAAGGTATGAGGCCCCGCACAATACCATCATCGACAACATGATGAACCTGGAGCTGCTTTTCTGGGCAGCCAAAAACGGGGGGGATCCCGCATATTATGACCTGGCCGTTACCCATGCCACCACTACCCTGAAAAACCAGCTTCGCGATGACCACTCCTCCTGGCATGTTGTTGCTTATGACACCATCACCGGTGAGGCGGTTCAAAAAGTCACCCATCAGGGATTTGCCGATGAATCCATGTGGGCCCGTGGTCAGGCCTGGGGCATATATGGTTTTGTGATGACCTACCGGGAAACAGGCATGGAAAAATTCCTGGAAACAGCAAAGAATATGGCATCGGTCTATCTTGACAGACTTCCTGATGACCTGGTGCCTTACTGGGATTTTGACGACCCTGAGATCCCCAATGCACCGCGCGATGCTTCGGCAGCTGCCATCACCGCTTCTGCTTTGCTGGAACTTTCAACCCTTCTGGAAGATAACTCAGAGTCAGTTTTCTACAGGAGCAAAGCCGTCAGCATGCTGCAGTCGCTTTCAACCGCATACCGGTCAGACGGAACCAATGTGGCCGTGCTGAATCATTCTGTAGGCCATCTCCCTGCCAGCTCAGAAGTGGACATCCCGATTATTTATGCAGATTATTATTACCTGGAAGCCCTGTTAAGGGAGCGGGCCCTGCAGGGTCAGCAATCCACCGGATTCTGAGAACCAGGTTGAAACGACCTGGTTTTTAACGCCCGGCCCTGACATCTTCAATCTGTTGCTGAAGGGCGGCAATGGCAATGGGCAACTCCGTTTCAAAGTCTGACCAGCTGGCTTCGATGGAAATATGTCCGGCGTAGCCGATCTCTTTCAATGCACGCAGGTAAGGTCTGAAATCATCTCCTGCAATACCAGGAGCTGTGCGGTTATCTCTCTCTGCAATATGGATATGGTGCACATAACCGGCAGCCATCAGGATATGATCGGCGGGTTCATCCTCCCTGAGCATATGGAAAAAATCGCATAAAAGACGGATATGCGGATGGTCAGCCATTTTTACAATCTCAAGTCCCTCAACCACCGTATTGATAAAGTTAACTTCTCCCCTGTGCAATGGTTCAACCACAACATATACGCCATATTTCTCTGCCACCGGCCCCATCTGTTTAAGGAGATCAACAAACTGCATTTTTGCCAGTTCGGGGTCAAATCCCTCAGGGATGCGCCTGGAACCACCACTTCCAAATACGATCGACTCAACACCGGCCATCTGTGCCCTCCTGAATGCAGTATCGGCATATGCAATGATCTCCGGATGGGCTGCTTCAGGTCCCACTGACTTCAGGTGCCCGGGGATAAACACATTCAATGCCAGCACCGGCAGTGAAGAAGCCTCAAGGCGTTCCAGGTTCTCTGAAAACACCTCATGCGACTCAAATGGGATAATAAACCGCTGGAGGTTTTCTTCGATAAAATCATAGCCCATATCCGCCAGCAATGCATGATTGTCAAGGGATGTACATACGCCTATTTTTTCAAGGAACGGGGGTTGGCCTTCCCTGTTTCTGCCACTGCAGGCTGATACCAAAACAACGACAAGGATGATCAGAATAGATTTGGTCAGTGTCCCTGCATCTCTTTCGATCCATATGTCTTTCATTGTTACATATTTTTATTGTCCGCAAAAATAAAGAATTCTCTTGCCAAATTTAATTAAAGTCTGTCGATATAATCAAGTGTATTAAGGGCATGCACGAAAACAGGTGGTTCCTGTCAATTGTGTGATCAAAGTGCGCCGGTCCTTTGCCGGGAACCCACTGATGTTTCCGTAGCAACAAGGTTTCCTGGCCGGCAGCAATCAGTGAGGCAATCCGGTTCAATCATCCCGGTTCGACAGAAATTGCGGCTCAGTTCCTGAGTAATCGATGCGATACAATAAATGATCGATTTCAACTGACAATATACCTTCATTCAACCTGAGTTGCGGACCATCATATACAGGCCACAACCCTTCCAATTGTACGCGGCTTCCGTTGACCGACCATTCGGGTATTTTCCCATAACCCTCACCGCAAGGCCATTCGGGTTGTTTCCACTCTGCAGCAAAAGTGACAACCTGTTGTTCAACAGGCCCGTATCCCCAGTCATAGGTCGCTTCTGTAAAGCATCCATCTGTGTTGAATGTTACAGACAGACTGTCTCCTGTAACAGATACATAGCCAACCTGGTATGTTTCAGATAATGCGGATCTGTCAATACGTCGTTCACTGAGACAGGTTGCAACAAAGTCATCAAATCCATTGTGCTCTGATGCATCCGCCACCTCCAGTATGAATCCGCATGCATTTCCTGGCTCAGCCTGATCAACAAGAATTTTCCTGTTGTCCAGATACAAGGGCTGGTCAGTAACCTCACTGCCATTGGATAAATAATATATGGCAAGATAAACGTTCCCCAGATCCGCAAAACAGGCATTGTCATGAAACACCAGGTTGGCAGATCCGGGCAGGTTGATAAAGCTTTTGTTTTCTGCTATGATATTGCCGGCAAAATTGACCACGTTCGGCTTGTCATCACCCGGGAACCTCAATGAAAAATCTCTTTGCCAGTCAAGCTTCCACTGGTCAACAATACTGCTAACCTTCCTGATCAGCTCACCCGCATTGGAAGGGGTACGTGTGACCTGTGCCAGAACATTTTTGTGTTGCGCAAACTGTGTCCATGGGTTTGCGGTACCCCCGGACCACACCTCATGAAACCGTCCGTTACCGGAAACCATCACCGGATGGTCATCGTCTGTCCTGGAAACCAGTTTCCAGTTAACGATCTGATAGGTAGAACCAGTCCAGCCACCGTAAGGACTGACTGCCGTACCCAGAGTGAAATTGTTGTGTACATAATAGAATTGCCTTACAAACGATTGCTCTTCAAACAAATAAGAAGGCTTGCTCCCTGTGGTCCATGAAGGTTTATCAAATTGCTTTTTCGCCAGTCTTACTATGGCTTTATTCGGAAAATAATTGCTTGTAACGGCATGCATTGACTGGATGTATTCTCCACCGGTACGGGTAAAGGGCAGGCTGTCACTTTGGTTTCCAAACCATAGCCAGCAAAGGTATTCGGTTGCAGAACTGTATTCATCCCGCACGCCCCTGCCTCTTTTCTCACTGCCTCCGTACGCCCCCCAGCTGTAATGCAAAGCCGATTCAGCTGCGTAATAATCGAGCACTGCGCGTGCCATGTCACGAACTTCCTGATCATTTGCAAAATCATACAGGTTCAGCCACCCAATGATATGATACGTCTGGTATATGCTTGAGTTCCACTCCCCTGTCCCTTTACGGTAAATCATGGAAGACCATTGCTGTATCCATTCTTTCATAAGGGCAAGTTTTTCTGCGGCTTCAGGAAAAAGGTCAGGGTATTCGAGGGCATGCTGGGCATAAAGATAACCCGATGTTCGTTCCATGTTGATATGGTTTTCTGTCCCTTCAGATGTCCATGGGTTATGGCTGTCAGTACGTTCGAACACTTTTTCCAGGAGCAGGATCCGGTTTTTGTAAATGGCAGGGGCATCAGGATACAAGGACATCAGCCTTGCCATCCCTGCCAGGGTAAAATGAAATGGACTGCGGTGCTTTAATTGATCGATCCATGAGTTGGCAAGGGAGTCACGAATCCCATATTTTTCGAACCTGGCCATCACTTTTGGCCAGTAGAATTTTTCCGGATCTGGAATATTCATAGAGGGCAGAACATAATGATCCGCCACGAAGTCTGTCAAAACAGAGGCCCTTAACAGGAATCCCGGATCGCGCTCATTGACGGAGCGGGTCTCCAAGGATGACAGGCAGGAAATTAAATGAATACAAATGGATAATATGATGATTCTATGCATGGAATTTGTTTTAATTGTTACTTGCCGGGAGAGGAATACGTTTTATGAAATCGTGGTGCGGACCATGCCCCGTATGTTGTTCCTGATATATCATGGGTCATATACGGCACCTCTAAACAGAGGGCCGCCCGGTAAAAGGCAGCCCTTCTGTTCTACAAAAACCAAAACCCAACACTATGTTAACTGAAAAGATAGTTCATGATAGCAATTCAAAATTAAGCAAATATTCTAACCTTAACCGGTAGAATCGTCGCATTTTGTATGTATTTCTGTATCAGAATTGTTTTTTTTTACCTGAAATGGTGAAATAAAGGGCTGCCCGGGTTCGGGCAGCCCTTTCGCTTTATATTAACCAACACAAGGTATGAAAAAACATAATGACTAATACTGAACGATAAAGCGTTTCACAGAACGTTGCGTTTTGTCTTTCACCTCAATGAAATAGGATCCGGGATTCAAACCGGTTAGGTTGATCTCGTGAGAAACTCTTGAGGTATCCTTCGTTATGGTTTCAAACCCTACCACACGTCCGTACATATCAATCACCGTAATATATACATTGCCTGCATGGCTGCTTTCAAACTCAAGAGTGATCCTGTCCTTTGCCGGATTTGGGTAAAGATTCAGCATGTCCTCTGCAACTGAATGGTCAGGAACATCAACTGGATCACCGTGTGCAAGGATACCGATGGCATAATAACCGGTTTGGATGTTTTCCACCTCAAAATTCACAAGGAGTTCATCAACCATTGCCGTCACACCAAGATCTGTCCAGTTTTCATCAGCAGCATCTTCCTTATACCACAATTTATATTCTGCACTGGGCTCAGATTCCAGTCCGGCAGCCTCAAAGTCAAAACCAACGGTCACATCTGCATCCGTTCCTGTGGTTTGCAGGTACCAGAACCGAGACCAAGATTTGCCATCGTTGTCATCATCGATTTCTGCACCGTTATGACCCGCAATCACAAAGTCACCATCTGCAGCAAATCCATCGGCCGACAATTGCAGCGCCCCACCTGAGCCAAACAGGTGTGATTCACTTGAAGCACCGGCAATATCTTCAGTCTGGCCAACACCGATAATATCATAAATATAATCGGTATGGGTATACATGAGGCCATTATCCAATTCAAGTCCGTATTTCGCAGCCAGGTAGTTCTTGACAAGTTTTGTCTGCGCATTGTTTACATCAGAGTTGAACATTACGATCTCAGCCACGTCTATGGGCTGGAAGCCTCCAATGATCACAGGGGAGTGAACACTCTGTACCGGTCTTGCATACGCCGCACTGCTTTTCAATACCCCATCAGTGATAAAGGTTGCAAGTCCGTGGTTGCTGTTCAGGTTCACATTCACGATATAATAGTCCTCATCGTTGAATTCATCAATGCTTTTCAGGAATATATCCCTGGCAATGACAAACTGCATTTTATTGGGATTGGCACCCCCGTCCATTTCAAGCACGTAAGCGGCTTGTGCGGGTTGGTTCCTGATATCCCTTTTCTGGAACAAGGCTGCAAAATCTCCGAACATCTGGTTGCGTTTTACAACCATGAAAATGGAAATACCTGCACCGCCATCGAGGTTATCAGCATCGTCAACAACAAGAATCCTGTTGTCTCCTTCAGCACCTGCCTGGCTGCCAAAATGAACCACCGGCCAGTTATTTAGTCCGCCAGCTACAAAGCTTGGTGCTGGCTTCCAGTTCTCACCGGTATTTTCAATGTTGCTGTCCACCATCGACTCATCATTATGCGCATGGTTCTCATTTCCTGACATGTCACCCCAATGGTGAACCTTGCCTCCGTCTTCCACATCGGTGATGTCATGTGCCCTCAGCCAGAGAGACAATTCCGGCTGGCCATCGCGTGAAAGGTCTGCAAAACCAACTCCTCCAGGCCCAACACCCGGTGCCGGCATGGTCTGCACGACATCATAAAACGCTTCGACCACCTCCGTTTCAAACGTAAAATCATCGTTGTACGCCTGGGCACGTATCAGGGTTGGTTCGGTCAGGATCAGCGGTTCTTCATAGATAGCCGTTGGTGCTCCCCCGTCATCGGAATACCTGATCACAGATCCTTCAGGCTCCACCTCGATCGTGACCATCACGCTGCCCTGGTATTTTACCACTGGTGTCGGACTGAATTGTGGCAAGCCTACCGGTGTAACGTGATATGTTTTGGATGTCACGATACTCGGCAGAAGGTCGTCGGCATAAGCAATTGCCCTGATGGTAAAAGATTTATTCTCTGACTCAGCTGTCAGTGTTATGGGGGTGTCACCATCATAGGGGGTACCATCTTCTTCTGTCGGGTCATCACCGTTAATGGTATAATATATACTGGCACCAGCCAGTTGGTGTTGACAGCGATACATCAACCGAACGTATGTGACGGTCATCCCTGGGTGCAAAAGCAACAGGTGCCACCTGTGGTTCATAGTTCAGGGTGAGATAGCTGCCCCTCCATTCCCTGCCTGACAACCAGCCGCGGTTACCCGGCGTAGGCTCCGCACCTTTGGCAACAAGGGTAACGTATTGCTTGCCGTCATCGATGGCTGCATTGATATAATCGGTAAAAGCAGGACTCGACAGCATCATCCACCGGCCACCGCGCAGCAATGTGCCGGTCAGTAAAACATTACCACCAACAGCTGGCTTATTGTTCCAGGTGATCTCATATTCATCCCAGTCGACATCCGATGCACCAAATACCTCAAAGTCCATCTCAGTGAAGTCGACAGGTGTTTCGTTATGGATGGCTCCATATACATTCAGTGAAGCGGAAACAGTCTCATCATAGGCCCCGGAAATATCGTACTTGAAAAAGATCCATTTTGAAGCCTCGTTTTCATCATCATTGATCAGGTGCTGATCAGCAAGATCGCCGAAGTTTGTATCTCTTTCCCCTTCAACCTGCGAAACATAGGCATCGGCAACCACTTCCATGGTTTGCACAGGAGGTGGAACGGTGTAATCAAAGATCAGGCTGGTCGCTTGCGGCCGCCATTCACGTCCGGCCATCCACAACCTGTCACCCGGGGTATTGTCTTTCCCTTTCAGAACGAAAGAGACGTGGGTCCGCCCTTCGCCTACTGCTTCATTGATGTAATGGGTAAGCAGGTCGCTTTCCCAGGTAACCGCCTGCCCGGCACCAAACCATGTCACATTCTCTTCTATTAATCTGACGCCAGCGTCAGGTTTGTTTTCCCAGTTGATTTCCATTTCTTCCCATTCCTGATCTTCAACGGCAAATACATCCACAAAGAAATCCTCTCTTTGGGTACCGGAGTCATGCTGGGCAATATATGCCGTCAACTTCACCGCACCAGCTGCGGCATCGGCCACCTCGCTGATATCAAACCTGAGGAAGGTTTCTTTGCTGGTGCCATCGTCGGCTCTTCTGATGCCCATATCGGCAGCGGCACCAAAATTCTCTGCAGGATCTTCCTCTTTCACAAAGGCATCAGCCACCACATAGATGGTATCTGATTCGAGCGGACTGCGCAGGGTGAGTTCCAGTTGCGGACCCCAGTCACCGTCACCTTTGCCACCAATCCACTGCAGATCACCGCCATCACCGCTTTTGTATTCCAGTCCAAAAGCAACCTCGGCTTTTCCGAACAAAGTGTGGTCGTTGATGTAATTCACAAGGTTGTCGCCTACATTGTCATATACCAGTCTGGCTGAACTTTGCACCTTCTCGACAGTTGCCAGTTCACCTGAGCTCGATGGCTTGTTATTCCAGTTTGTTGTTGCACGGGAGAAATCAGTTCCTGCCCTGGTCAGCTTGATGACCATTGTTTTGTCAGCAGCCATTGACCCACGCGTAGAGAATCTGGCGTCTACAATTTCCATACCTGCAATATCACCAACATTGAATTTGACAAAAGAAATGGTTTGTTCTTCTTCTGTCTTTCTAACGAGCAGGTTGCTGGCATGAAATGCTTCTGCAGTATTTTCAGGCTCATGCTCAAAAACGACTGCATCATCAGAAGCAAGACTGTTGTACCCGTATTCAAGTACCAGTTCAAGCATGGGTCCCCAGGCACCATCACCCATACCGCCTATCCAGTTCAGGTCAGCGCCGTCACCATCTTTGAATTCAAGGCCAAACGAAACAACAGAGGCACCAGATGCCAGCTTCCCGTTGATGTAGTTGTTCAGTTCATTGCCGTTGGGCACGAAGGTCTTTCGACCCGAGTCACTATCATACAAAACTGTAGCCAACTCGCCCGATGTGTTTGGCTTATTGGTCCAGTTTGTAGTCTCCCTTGAAAAGTCATCCCCCGACCTGGTGAGCTTAACCGTCATGGTAGATCCCGAAGCCATTGATGACCGGGTTGAAAACTTAACGTCTCTGACCACACGCCCGGAGAAATTGCTGATGTCGAACTGTACAAAGGAGATGGCCTGCGCGTCATCCTCCTTGCTGTAAACAAGCAGGTTCGAATTATGGAAAAAGCTTGCAGTCTCCTCAGGTTCGTCAGAAAAAGCAATGGCATCAGCAATGGCAAAAGCGGAAGTGTTTTCAGTGTCGGGTACAATATTCAGTATGGGACCCCAGGCACCATCACCTCGTCCGCCAATCCAATTGCCCGCATCCAGATCACCTCCGTCATGCTGCATGCCAAACACGATCACTTCCCTGCCTTCAGCCAGCACCTCATTGATGTAATTGACGATGCCATTGTTTACAGCCTCATAGGGCATCCTGTCAGAACTCGTGGTATACTCTTTGGCTCCGATGCGGCCCGACATCCCCGGCTTATTGTTCCAGTTTGTGCTGGTCCGGCTGATCTCGGTTCCGGAAACACGCCTTAACTGAACCTTATTGACCGTTTCAGGCTTGCTGGTACCACGGGTTGAAAACTCAGCAGAAGCAACTTGCTTATAGGCCATCCCGGGGAGTTCAAACTTGACGAAAGAGACTGCTTCAGTAGCGTCATCGATACGGGTTACCAACAAGTTGCCGGCATGGAAGTCTGCACCGGTTTTTTCAGGATCTTCCTTAAAAGCCACGGCATCATCGGCGGGATAGAAGGCCATGCCCCTGTCCAGTTCGATCATCAGCTCCGGACCCCAGGCACCATCGCCACGGCCACCAATCCAGTTAACTGCATCCAGGTCACCTTCTTTATATTGTATTGCAAAGGCAATTTCGGTCGACCCATTAATCAGCTCTTCGTTGATGTAATCAACCAGGCGGTTGCCCTCTGGCGTATAGGCTCTTCTCCCTGAATCAGTTGTGTACACCTTGGTTCCCAGTTCCTGTCCGGTCGAAGGTCTGTTCGACCAGTTGGTCGTATCCCGGTGGAAGGTCGTACCAGCCCTTCTCAACCGTATGATGGTCTCCGTATCAGGCTTGGCTGTCCCACGGGTAGAGAACGAAGCATCGGTCACGACGCGGTTTGCAAAGGCACTGATGTCGAATTTGACATAGGAAAACACGTGCCCCTCTTCCGTCATATTGGCCAGAATATTGCTGTTGTGAAAGGCACTCGCAGTGGCCTCCGGATCAGCCTCAAACACGACGGCATCACCCGAAGCATACATGGTGACTGCCTGCGCATGCACGTTCGATCCGAACAGCAGCAGCATAACAGCAGTCACGATTAACCCTTTAAAAGTAAATGTTCCATTTTTCATAAGCGGTAAGATTTTTGGTTTGGTAATGTTAATCTAAAAAAGAAAAAATCGTTGAATTTTTAGCCAATCAAATGTAAATCCAAATGTTCCTTACCACGTGTAAATCTGTCCCGAAAAATGTAGACATTCGTCCCTTAAAATATTCCCGCAACACAGAAGGCATTGTCCGGTTCCCATTGGGGTCATTTCATTGTGAGATAATTTTTACGGACTATTGGGACGAACGTACAAATGGATAAAGGCCCGCTTATAGTATATTTGTTCTGTTCATAAAAATCCTGATACAGCATGAGACGATCATTTATCACACTTGCATTGATCACATTTTTCAGTCATTATCTGCTTGCACAGCAGCTTACCGTAGAGGGTACAGTCCTTCATTTCGAGGGGAATCTACCCATTGTGGGTGCCAGTATCATCGAAAAAGGTACAAGCAGAGGCACCACGACAAACAGTGAGGGCCGCTTTACCCTGACCGTTCAGGAAGGCGCAGTGCTGCAAATCAGTTACGTTGGCATGTTCACCGAGGAGGTCCCTGTGGTGGATGAAGATCCAATAACTGTGATTATGATACCCACCGTTGAAGAGCTTGATGAGATCGTAGTGATCGGTTATGGCACACGAAAACGACGCGACATTATCGGGTCGGTTTCATCAGTGAGCGGAGAGGATCTTCACGCCCTGCCTTCTGCTTCTATAACCTCAGCGCTCCAGGGACGGGCTGCCGGGGTTCAGGTTACCAATACCAGTGGGGTGCCGGGGTCACAGGTAAACATCAGGATCAGGGGTGAAAGCTCCATCAGCATCAACAACGCTCCTTTGTGGATCATTGACGGGATGCCTGTCTATTCAGGCGGTGGACTGGAGCGTACGATTGGCTCCACCAGCCAGGACCCCATGTCGATGTTGAACCTGAGCGACATTGAATCCATTGAGGTGCTGAAAGATGCAGCGGCCACATCAATATATGGCTCACGTGGGTCAAACGGTGTGATCCTTGTAACCACCAAGTCAGGCAGACGGGATGCAGGAGGTACGAATGTGAATTATTCAAGTGGCTTCACCACCCTGAACAGGAAGCCCGAAGACATCGGTTTTACCAACACGGAAGAGTGGTTCAGCCTGGTTGACCGGGCAAGGGCCAACTCTGGTTTGCCTCATTTTGATCCTTTCGATATCATCAAGTTCTACCGTGACGAACCGGTGGCCATGCTCAGCCGCGAACAAGCAGAAAAGATCAATACCGACTGGTTTGATCAGATATTGCGGACAGGCTCATACCATGACCTGAATGTGTCGAGTTCAAGGGGTGGTGAGATGGGCTCCTTCTACCTCTCACTCAACTACAATGATACCGAAAGCATCCTCAAGGAGAATTACTTCAAACGTTTCAGCACACGTGCCAACTTTGACTTTAATCCCGTCGACAACCTGACAGTAGGCTCCAGGCTTAATTTTTCATTTACCGAGAATACCCGTGTTGCACAGCAGGTTGGCGGAGCCATCGGAGCTGGTGGCGGGGGTGCGAATGCAGGCTGGGGTAATGCAAACAGGGTTTCCCTCCCCTGGTTTCCCATTTATAACCCAAGCCACCCGAGCGGCTACTGGAACCCCATGTCGGGGGCGAACCTGGTAGCCAGTGTTGACCCCAACAACCACCACGATGTGGTTGAACAATACAGGGGACTTGGCAGCATTTTTCTTGATTACAACGTGCCGTTCATCACAGGGTTGAACATCAGGAGTGAAGCCGCAGTTGATTTCATCCAGAACAATAGCGTATACTGGGTTACAGAATACTTGCGTGAACTTGGATCCTATGCGGCCGACAGGGCTGTGACCAGGAAGAGCTTCAACTATAATATATATGGAAACTTAAACCGTGATTTTGGTGATGGCCATAACATACAGGCGACATTCGGTGCCGAATGGCAGACCGTGAGCAGGTATACCAGGAATATGTCTGGCCAGAACCTGTCCGGCACCTACAAACAACTCGGCAACCCGGCCGATTACCTGGAAATTTTTTCCGGACTTAATGAGGAGGAATACCTGTTGGGATACATTGGCAGACTGGATTATAAATTCAGAGACAAGTATTATGCCGGTGTGAGCCTGCGTCGTGACGGCTCCTCAAAGTTCCTGCCCGAAAGGCGCTGGGAGATCTTTCCTGCCTATTCACTGGGCTGGATCATCTCCGATGAGGATTTTTTTACCCCCCTGTGGGTCGAAATGCTGAAGCTCAGGGGCAGCTATGGGCGGACAGGCAACAAAGACATCAATCCGAACTTGTTCCAGACCAACTTCACCAACAACAGGGCACACAGGTACGGAGCGCCAACACTTATTCCGGGTGGGTCGCGCATTTCCAACCTTGGCACGCCCACGCTGACATGGGAAACGACCAACAGTTATGACGTGGGCATTGACTTCGAGATCTTTCGTAGCAGGATCAGTGGCTCGCTTGCATATTACCTCCAGGATGTGGACGACCTGCTGTTGTTCTCAATGCTGCCCCAGTCATCGGGTGTTAACGGTGTCTGGAACAACATTGGGAACATGCGCAATCACGGACTGGAGTTCTCTCTCTATTCTACCAATGTGCACAGACCGGAAAGTGCTTTTCGCTGGACAACAGATTTTAATTTCAGCACCAACAACAATGAGGTGCTGAGCCTGACGCCCATGCTTGACCGTGATGGCAGGGGGGTCGAAAGCGGGGGAACCATATCGAGAACCGGCGGCAGACTATGGGCATGGTATATGGCAGAGTTTGCCGGAGTGGATCCGGAAAAAGGGGTGGATATGATATATGAAATAGACTATGCACACTGGCAGGCAACCGGCGAAACAATAAAAACAGGGAGACTGATACCCGCCACCCAAACCAACCTGGCCCGCAACAGGATGATCCTTGAAGACAAAACACGTTTGCCACGCTTCACAGGAGGAATGACCAACAGAATTGAATACAGGGGTTTTGACCTGAATATCCTGATCACCTTTTCTGGCGGACATTATATATATGACTATGAAGAAAAACGCACCACCATGGTTCAGTACGGGCAGGTGCTGCTCAGAAAAGATATGCTGGAGAACACGTGGGAGAATCCTGGTGACAATGCGAAATACCCGATGCTTACATGGGATTCGCAATATCCCTGGGGTTGGGATATCGACAAACCCAATCCTGAGTGGACCGGTGATCCTGACCACCCCCTTGCCACCGGTTACTGGGTTGGAGGTCCTGATAGCGGCATGACATACGGATACAACAATGAAACCAATTCGTATTCCAAATACCTGTATAAAGGGGACTACCTTCGCGTGCAAAACATTGAGCTGGGTTACCGTTTCCCCACAACGACCACAACAAGGCTGGGGTTACAGGGATTGAGGATCTATGGGTCTGCATCAAATATGTTCTTGTGGACCAGGGAGTATACAGGCTGGGATCCTGAAACCGGTGGGGGCGTGCTGCCACCACTCCGTGCATTTAATATCGGTGTATCAGCTCAATTCTGATGAACAAACCACTGGCATCAAAAACAAATGGGCAAAAACCATCCATATGAGAAATAAATGATCGCACAGCAGGCGCTGTGTGAACCAAAAACATAACCATCATAAACACAATCATATGAACAACATTTTGATCAAAATCACCGGATTCTTATTCCTGATGACTGGCATAAGTGCCTGTGATCATGATGATTTTTTTGAATTGACCAATCCGCCTGAATTCCCGTGGTTAAACATCACGGAGTTTGAACGGGCGGCTGTATCGCCCTATAATTATTCATTTTACTCTGACTGGGGAGGCCATTTTTTCATGGGCGACCGGGTGATCATGGACGGACTGACCGACATCATTTACCATATTCCGGGATCATCGGCCAACTATCCTGTCAACGAGGTATATAACCGGCAAACCAATGTGGAGATCCAAAGGGCCAATGTGTCATTTGCGGCCGGCTATCGTTCCATAGGCTTGATCAATGCAGCCCTGGATTTTTATTACGGGGAGGATGAGAACCCGTTCCCCCAGGCAAGTGCTGCCGACATTCAGCACAACCTGAAGCGTATTGTCGGTGAGTTGCATTTTATGCGCGCTTATGCCTACTTCCACCATACCCTGAGACATTGTCCCGCCCCGGGCGATCCGGAATTTGAGACCGAAAAGATCCTGCCGCTCCGATTGGATTTTACAGATGCTGAAGCTGCTTTGAATGCAGAATTCGTCACCACAAGTGCCATCTATGATGTCATCCTTGAAGACCTGAATATTGCCATTGACATGCTGCCCGAAGGTTTTATTGACGGACTGCATCACCCGTCATACCAATACGGCCGGGCAAACAGGTTTGTGGCAAGGGCCATATTAAGCAGGGTATTGTTCCGTCTTGGCAAATGGGACGAGGCGCTGCAACAGTTAAACATCATCATTGATGAGAGCGGCGACCGGTTCAGCCTTGATCAGGACCCGATCGAGGCTTTCAACCGCAGCGATGCATCAAAGGGCAATGAAGTGATCTGGAAGGCATTGTATTACGACAATGAAATGGGGCATTCACCCGCTGACGCTACCCTTTTTACCTTTCTTGATTACCGTGCCATTAATGGCGGGCATGGTGAATACTTCCGAAGATCAACCTGGCATACCTATTCAATGACCAACAGTGTAGCCAAACAGTTCGGCTGGATGGACGAGGAACTGAACGAAACCGATGCCGCCAGAAGGGATAAACGCTACCAGCAAATATACCACCGCCTGGAAGGAAACAGGGGTAACCTCCTTGATGACCCGGGTGTATATGAGCAACAGTATACCAACGTAAAAGAACCGCGGATCTGGAATGACAGGTATTTTCGTGCGCCCGACGGTCAATACAGCAATGTGCCTGTAGTGCGGCTGGCAGAGATGTACCTGACACGCTCCATCATCAGGTATGAAAATGGCAACCACCAAGGTGCTGCAGATGACCTGAACATGGTACGCCGGCGGGCATGGGATGCAGATGTTGCCGGGATTGAATATGATGCTTCTGAGGAGTTTGTCACCACTGCAACCATTACCAGCGACATGATCCACCTGGAAAGGATGAAAGAGCTTAGTTTCGAAGGGGATCGACTCTATTACCTCCAGGCATTACGACTTCCGCTCCCGCCGGGTGACAGGGAGGGCATTGCGGAGATTCCTTTCCCGCATACCGGACTGTACTGGCCGATCCCGCAACGCGAACAGGACTTCAGACTGAATTAGTCTTTTACACACCTTACATTAAGTCCGAATAACTTGGAACGGTTGGTGGCATTCATAAACGGTGTGTCTTCTGTGACATAGATCAGATGAGCGTTGTTTGGGTTTGTGGATAGTTCACTGCTGGTCCAGAACGAGGCTTGTGCCGCACGCACATACACTCCGTAACCCCAGTTGCCGGTAAACAATGCATTAAATCCTGAACTGCTTTCCGCTCCCTTCATTTTTGCACCGGCAAAGGTACCTGCTCCACCATTACCGGGAACGGCAAGCCACTGTTCCAGCTCCGCATATTCATCCCGGGTGGGGATATGCCATCCTTCCGGACAAACACCCTGAATTTGCTGGTCTGATGAGGTTGCTGCCTCCGCTCCATTCATGGCCGCATACCAGGTATAGTGTGCTCCTTCTTCCTGCTCGCAAAACAGACCCTGGCAAAAACGGCCCTCTATGGGAACCAGGTCGGGATAAGGTGAGTCCGGCCGGTGCTGTGTGCGCAGGTTTTCAGCCATCCAGCATTGATCGCCAATAACCACTGTTGGATACAAATGACCGTCAATGTCCATAATACTATCCTGTCCGCACACAAACTCAGGTTGATTGATAACCACCGCTCCTTCCGTCTCAGTCATGAAGGGATCACCAGAGTCTCTGACAACAACGGAATATTGTCCGGCAAACAACCCCTCAACAGAAGGTGTGGTTGCACCCGTACTCCATTGATAACTGTAAGGTGGTGTACCCCCGGAGGCATTTACAGACACAGCCCCGAGTGGTTTCCCGTAAAGGGGAACATGTGTTACCTGGAAATCCAGGTCGAGAGGCACCGGTTCGGGCTGGGAAACCTTTACCGATGACTCAAAGAACGAAGAACCGTTCCTGCCATAGATCATTCTTACCCAATAATCGCCGGCATGAAGTCCACCGACAGACTGTGTTGTGTCTCCGGTATTCCAGAAAAAATAGAATGGGGGTTCGCCTCCATTGATGACCAGGTCAATGGACCCGTCATTGGCGTTATATGCACTGGCATCCTGGACCACAAAGTCAACCTGGGCGGGGTCCGGATGTTCTTCTTCCTCCTCGCATGAGGAGAGGATGAATACGGGGATAACCAGAGATAATGTCAAAATAAAATAACCAATACGTTGCATAGCCAATCAGCTTTTCAATTTGTAATTTATAAAATCTTCCAAAAGTAAAAGTAAATCATAAACCCATGTGGCATGTGGAAAATCGTACCAAAGTGACAAACCATTTATCCCAACAAGCCGTAAGGTTGACAGGGCTAAAATTTTACAAAATTACCTCATAAGTGGGACAAAAATCAACGGGTCGTCCCGCACCGTACCATATATTTGTACTTAGGCAAGGGTTGCTGCCCTCCCAGACTGACCCGGCGAGTCCGGCAGGTGATCGGATGGCCGGGGAAACCGCCAAATAAATCAAAACCTTGCATCCTGTAACTATACGATGCTTTAATAATCATAATTGTATGTTTATGAAAAAAATGATCAACACCCTTTACTGCAACAGAGGTCTGGCATTCGCGAACAGACTGTTTTTTGTACTGTTCATTGCAATGGCCAGCGTAATAACCTTTGCCGGCGAGAATCCTTTCCGTCAGATCGATACATCGCTGATGCCTTATGGCAATCACTTTGAGATATGGGAGCAGCCACAGCACCCGGTACGGACTTACTATGTAAGTCAGGAACATCCCAATGCATCTGACCAGAATCCCGGCACGCAAGATGCCCCGTTTCTCACCATCAGCAGGGCTGCCGAGGTACTCCAACCCGGTGAAACCGTACTGATTGGAACGGGCATTTACCGCGAAACGGTGACCCCGCCAAGGGGCGGAAGTTCGCCTGAAAAGATGATCGTATATCAGGCCATGCCTGGTGCCAAAGTAATGATCAAAGGTTCTGAAGTCCTTGACCGGGACGGATGGCAAACATCGCGTGGCTGGCAGGTAGGGGGACGTGATCACTATGGGGTCATCCCCGACAGCATCCTCGATGCCGTATATCAATACGACCTGCACGACATTGAATTCAAGGGATACAATCCCTTTGGCATGGTCAACCTGATGGTTGACCAGACACACCTTGATTATACAAGGGTAAAGATGGAATCGCATTTCAAAAAACGCGGATTGGTTTTTGTTGACGGGCAGATCCTTGAACAGGTAGCCAAACCTGTTGAGTTGACTGGCAAACAACATGGTGCCTATTGGGTTGAACACAACGGCTTAAGGATCCATGTCAGGTTTCCTGACGGGAAAGTACCTGAAACTGCAAAAGTAGAGATCACCACCAGGGAACAGTTGTTTGCCCCGAGAAAATATGGTCTGGGGTACATCAAGATTTCAGGGATCCATTTCGCCCATGCGGGAAACGGCTTCCCGGTACCGCAACGGGGCATGGTGTCTTCCAGCCGCGGTCACCATTGGATCATCGAAGATTGCGTGATTGAATGGGCCAACTCGCTCGGAGTTGACCTGGGAAACGAAATGTGGAATACCACCGTTGGACCGCAGGTCGGCCACCACATTTTCAGGCGAAACATCATACGGAATTGCGGGGTTTCCGGACTCCAGGGTCAGCGGGGTATGTATTACCTGGTTGAGGATAACCTGTTTGAAAACATCGGCTGGCATGATGTGGAACATGGATGGGAGTCGGGCGCCATTAAACTGCATTTATCCAGGCATACTTTGATCCGGCGAAATGTCTTCAGAAACATTGTACACGCACCCGGAATATGGCTCGATTACCTGGCCAGCGAAAATTGCAGGATCACACAAAATGTATTCACAGGAATAACGACAGCCAGGGGGGCCATTTACATTGAAGTGAGCCGTAAGAAAATGCGTATCGACCACAATGTTTTTCACGGACTGAGAAGTCAATACTGGATCAGCGGGGACTATGGAGCAGGAGGAAGTGCCTTGTATACCGATGGATCAGACAGTCTTCGTTTCGACCATAACCTGGCATTCGATATCGAAAATACCGGGTTCGGTGCATATGCGAATCCCGGAAGGATCTTAGCCGGACGTGGTGGCACCGACAGAAATCATGAAGTGATCCGTAACATTTTTGTCGACTGCCGCAAACATGCCATCGAGTTTCCCAACGAACACCATTTTTCTAATTTCAATGTTTTCTCAGATATGCCTGCCGGATACCTGAAGCTCAGATACCCCGAACCAACGCTGCTGCTTGACATCAAAGCCTGGCAGGATTATTATCATTGGGAAAAGAACGGACGCTATATACCTGGTCTGCGTTTCAATATAGACCCAGACAACCTGCTGCTGACAATCCGGTCTGGTGTAACACTACCAGAAGGATATGGCCCCTTTAAGGATGCATTGGAACCTGGAATGATCCTGAATATTGATCCAAGGAACAATTAAAACCAGCCACCATGAAAAAAATAAGGAGTCAGCTTGTCACGATCATTATTCTTATCCTGGTTACTGGCTGCAAAACCGAGCATGACAGATCAGGAGATACGGGTTTTCAAAACAACAAGAGGTCGGTTTATGATGTGCAGGCCCGCAACGGAGATGACCCGTTTCTGACTCGTTTATACTGGTCGCTCAATGATTCCCCTATGCAGCAGAAATTAAGATCACTCAAGCCATTTCCGGTTGGGGTGGTCTATTATCAGCAACGTGGAGATGATCTGGAAGCAGCCAGAAAAGAATTCAGAACGATCCATGACCTTGGATTTACCGCCCTGAAACAGGTGGAGCTCAAAGCCCCTTATAACTCACCAGATTTCAGGGAACAAGTGTTTCATGCAGCCCTTGAGGAGGGCATCTCTCCCTGGTACTACGGCAGGGCTGGCTGGCAAACCATTACCCAGGAATTGATCGATTCGCTGGGTATTGCCCTTGAATTAAACTGCAATAACTTACCTGCAATACAAAACCATCCCAGGATGATTGAATTCCAGGATAACAAACTTCACGAACGTGTTGACAGGATGAAACATAAACCACCAAGACCTCCAGGCATGGGTGAACCAGGGCGCAACTCCCCATTCCTTCCCGACCGGTTAATTCCGCATTTTGCAGATTGGCTGAGTGATGCCTATGGAGATATTGAAACACTAAAATATGCCTGGAACCATGGTTATACTGATTCACCTGTAATAAACAGTTTCATGGATGCTGCACAACTGATGCGTGCCCGTTCTGTTGATGAGTTTGGAAATCGCTGGGGCAATATGTCATGGGAGTTCAGGAGAATGCGCGATGCCATGCGCTTTCAGGCCGACCTGATCATCGCGAATTATAACGAAGCCATGCAGATCCTTTATGATTGGGACCCGGAAGAACCAGAACGAACCGGGGGTCACCAGATCTTTGAAAACCAGGCAATCAATTCGTGGGACCTTGAAGCGCAGGCTAAAACAGCTGCTCTTGGTGGCTCCTTCTACGCATCCATCCATCTGACCCACCATTTTTTTCTTCTCGATGGCGAAATCACCCACCCGGTTTATATGCAGTCACGCATTGTGGCCGACATGTTCAAAGGAGGATGGGCAGCCACCTGGGAATCGACAGGAGGTCCGACGCAATGGAGCGGTCATCATCACCTTACCGTCGACGGTGACCTGATGAAACAGCTGTTTCTGTCATATATTGCCGCGGGACTCAAGGGTATTGGTATCTGGATGTGGAACTCCCGTGGTGAAGGTTGGGAGGCTGGAGAGTATGCTCTGTGCGACATCCAGGGAGAGCCTACGGAAAGGGCCATCGTTGCAGGCCGGTTGTCTGAAATACTTCAGGAACAGCGGTTTGAGCTGTGGGACGCACTTGATGAACCTGTGGTTGGGATATTGTATTCCTGGGAAAACGAGGCAATGCTTGGACGATTATCTATGGGGTTATACCAATTGTCCACGCCCGTTTATGAAACCAATCGCGACCGCATGTTCAGGCAACTACACTCAGAAGGAAGAATTGGCATGTCAAGGGCACTGATGAACCACCAGGTGCCATTTGAGTACCTGACAGACAGGGATGTGGCAGCCGGACTGGCCCACCGGTACCCCATTATA
>PWKN01000082.1 GCA_003559735.1 Bacteroidales bacterium
CCGCCGCCAACCTCAGGGTGGACCCCCAAAGTGATCACCTGTTCTTCCGTGACCAGGAACGGAATACCTGATGTGTGGGAAATGGTCAGGGAGCACGAAAACCTGATGAAAGGGAACGGGCATTTTCAACAAAAAAGGAACAGGCAACAGCAACACAGGTTGCACGAAACAATCAATGAAACCCTGAAAGACCATTTCTACGCCCACCCGGTCATCACGAAAAAAATCAGGGAAGTGGAACAACTGCTGGCGGAACAGAAGATGACCTCATTCCAGGCTGCCAATTTGCTGATCAACACCTATTTTAAATTAATTGACCAGGAAAACCCGGGAACCTTGTAAACACAACCAAACAACAGATGAAAAACCATCCGTTTTTGCTTCCGGTAACAGTCATTATGTTGATGAGCCTCAGTGCGGATGCGCTTATGGGCGTTACGCCCCGTTTGTCAGCAAGTCTTAAGGTGGTCGATGAAGATTCGCTGAGAACGATCCACTATACGTACGGACTGAACCTGGGTGCTTACTTTGCCAACAACGGTACGGCCAACTATTATAACGGCACTGGGCGACACAGTCTTGAAGATGCGATAAACCGGCAGCAAACATACAACCGCATAAGGGAATCGCTTGGGTACGACTTTGAATTGCACGGATTACCGGAAAATATGGGCTATACACCCGCAATACTCATTGGGGTGTTTGGCACGCTGCAATTCACCGGAAGTACCAGTCTGCATGGCGAATTCAATTTTGCACGCCTCAAAGCCAGCGACCAGTTCACCCTGACACTGAAGAAACCAAGCTTTATTGAAGGTGATAACGTGAGACGTTACCCGCTGTCTGGCACCGAAGAGCGCTCAGAGATAAAGATCGGAGTGCAGCATACATTCCTGTCAGCACGATCATCAACCCATCCCTTTGTTGAAACAGGGTTCAGCCTTACCAACACCAGGGTGCGGGAAAACAGTGCCCGCATAGAAGGATCGACCATCAGCATACGCAACTTCAGCGACACCTATTACGATTTTCGTGATGATGGGATTGGGATGGGCACTTATGCATCGCTGGGCATCAGGATGGATTTGGGCGATGCCTATGCATTGGCCCTTGGCGCAGGGAGTCATTTCAAGATGATCAAACTGGGCAACAACGACACCTATTTTATGCAGTTCACATTGTTTACACGGCTTTTTCTCAGCCAGTAAAGCAACTCCTGTTGTTTGCATCACCAAAGGCAGGTCACCCTAACAGTGAAAGGTTGAATTTTTTTGGATGTTTTGCAGTCTTGTCGCGGTAAAACTCCTCGATGATCTTGAAATCGGCCTCAAAATCGCCACTTGGGATGAGCGCTTTTCCAATACCCCCCTCCTTTCTCCTGTAGTCAAGAAACCCCAGAAAAACAGGCACCCTGGCATTATGGGCAATAAAGTAAAAACCCTTTTTCCATTGTTCCACCCGGCGACGTGTCCCCTCTGGTGTGATCAGCAAAAAAAACTCATCATTTTTCTGGAACTCGGTGGTGATCTTTTTCACGATGTTGCTGCTTTGGTCGCGATCAACAGGAATGCCGCCAAGCCATCTCAGTAATGGTGCAAGCATAGGATTGAACGCCTCCCTCTTAATCAGGATCAGGGGTTTGATCCTGTGCACAAAAAAAGCCAGTCTGCCGATCACAAAATCCCAGTTGCTGGTATGCGGGGCCATGATGATCACCGCCTTCCTGACATCCAGTGGCACCCGCGTATAAATGTTCCAACCGAACAAACGCAATATAAAACGCGCAATCATAGCCTTCATCCTGATACCGGTTTTTTCATCATTGTCATTGTCAGACTGCCAGCAGGAAGCATGCTTGTCCGGATGGCATAACTACAGCAAATGTACGCGAATTTTTTATCATGCGTCTCGCCAATATATGCTTCGGAAGCAAAGACATGGATATCCTGTTCATCACGGCACCCAAATACCTTTATTCTCTGAAGATGCAGGTAAATGGGGTAAGATGGGTCTTTTGCCTGAATAATGATATATGCGATGCCGTGGGATATTGCAGATATTCTTTGGGTATTAGATGTTGCCATATAGCGGCACATTTACCATCCAGTCTTCATCTTTATATTTCAACGGCGACATGCGTATGGCTGTCTCTGGTTTATATCTCTCATAAAAGAACCTGAAGCTTTTTGAACGCAAATTTTTACCCGATTTTACTTCTATGGGTATTATTGTTTCACCATCCTGCACCAAAAAATCAACTTCGGAGGTACTGCGTTCGTTTGTCCAGTAACCAATAAACCTGTTTCCCTTCACCGCTAATTGTTGCATAACATATTGTTCTGTAAATGCACCTTTAAACTCCGTCAAAATCTTATTTCCTTCAATCAGTGATTTTGCGCTTAATCCAGTCATCGCACCCAATAAGCCTACATCGTGGAGAAAGAGTTTAAAAACCGACAGCTCCTGATAAGCAATCAGGGGTAGATGCGGTTTCTCAATCCGGTGGCATTTCAGAAGTAGTCCGGAATCAACCAGCCACTGTATGGCAATTTCGAAATCTTTCGCCCTTGCACCTTCACGTAAAAGACCGTAAATAAACTTTTTATTTTCTTTGGACAATTGGGCAGGAATACTTTGCCAAACCATTCTTATTTTCGACACAATTTCAACAGGCGCATGCTTTGAAAAATCGGATTCATATGCGTTCAGGATATTTCTTTGGGTTTGCCTGACCAGTTCCCAGTTCCGGGTTTCGATGAACATTGTGACAACTTCAGGCATCCCACCGGTAAAAAAGTAGTACCGGAGAAACTCCATTAACTTTTCGTGAAATATTGAAACAATCTCCCAGTTCCATTCCAGAATTGCTTCCGATAGTTTCTCTTCACCGGCTGCAAACAGAAATTCAATAAACGACAGGGGCCTTAGTTCCAAAAAATTTATCTTCCCCACCGGGAATGAATTTTTACGGTTAAGCCCCATGCCTAAAAGCGAACCGGCAGCTGCGATATAATACTCCGGGGCATTTTCCTGAAAATATTTAAGTGATGTTAAACCTTTTTCAGCCGCCTGTATTTCATCAAATATGATCAGGGTATTATCTGGTTGAATGGTTAAGTTAGCATGGATCTGAAGGGCAGTAATAATTCTATGGATATCAAAATCATGTTGGAACAACTGTTGAAGGTTGGTGTGTTCTTCAAAGTTTACATAGACACAATTACTAAAGTGCTGTTTGCCAAACTCTTTCAGAAGCCATGTTTTACCGGTTTGCCTTGCCCCCCTTAAAATCAAAGGTTTTCTGTAACGGCTCTCTTTCCAGGTTATCAGGTCCTCAAGTCTGTCTCTTTTCATAAGTATAATGAAATATTCTATGCAAATATACATTTTTATCCTGATAAATATAGTAATTTTTACATTTTTATCCTGATAATAATGTAAATTCCAAAGCGTATTTGACAATCTGCGACAGGCATTCCCGAATGAAAAATTTTTAATTACTTTTGTAATGGGTAACATCAACACGGACATGGAAGTTGTTTCTACACCAAAACAGATCTACCGTAACCTGAAAAGGCGCGACAACTGGCCTTTCTGACTTTCCTTTTGTTTGCCGGTTTCAAACATACACCTGTTTTGTTTTGCCTGGAGCTTTATTTATTCGTGAGACAGGAACTTTTTGGCTGCCGGGGTCAAACATACACCTGTTTCATTCTTCTGTAACAGGAAAACCATTTTTATTCATTCGTGTCAGTTAAAAAACCATGGAACTACCATTTGCAGAACCTTATAAGATCAAAGTAACTGAACCATTGCGCCGCAGCACACCTGAAGAGCGTACAAAATGGATCAGGGAAGTCAGATACAACCTTTTTGCCTTGCGCAGCGACCAGGTCTTTATTGACCTGCTTACCGACTCCGGCACGGGTGCAATGAGTCATCAGCAATGGTCTGAAATGATGCTGGGTGATGAAAGCTATGCCGGATCAGCATCCTATTATAAATTAAAGAACGTCATCAATGACTTGCTGGGGATGCCCTATTTTGTGCCCACACACCAGGGCCGGGCGGCAGAGAATGTGTTGTTCTCAGCAACGATCAGTGAGGGCGACCTGGTGCCGGGCAACGCACACTTCGATACCACAAAAGGGCATATTGAGTTCAGACGGGCTGTAGCGATCGACTGTACGATCGACGAGGCCAGCAACACCACCCTGTACCATCCCTTTAAGGGGAACATCGATCCCGAAAAGCTGGAAGCGGTCTTTCGTGCGCACCCCCGTGAGAAGATCCCCATGTGCATGCTCACAGTCACTTGCAATACTTCGGGTGGTCAGCCGGTATCGATGGCAAACATCAGGGAGGTGTCGGCGCTGTGCAAAAAATACAGCATCCCGCTGTTCTTTGATGCCGCCCGTTTTGCAGAAAATGCCTACTTTATTAAAACAAGGGAAAAGGAGTATGCCAACCACACCATCGAAGATATCGTTGGGGAGATGTTTTCCTATGCAGACGGGGCAACAATGAGCTGTAAGAAGGATGCCATTGTCAACATCGGTGGCTTTCTTGCCTGCCGAAACAAAGAGCTGTTTGAAAAGATCAGCATGTTTTGCATCCTCTATGAGGGGTATTTGACCTATGGCGGACTGGCGGGACGTGATCTGGCAGCCATAGCACAGGGCTTGATGGAGGGGTGCGATTTTCATTACCTTGAATCGCGCATTGAGCAGACTGCTTACCTGGGCAAGCTACTGAAAGAGTACGGCGTGCCATTTCAGGAACCTGTTGGCGGACATGCGGTGTTTGTTGATGCACAGAAGATGCTGCCCCATATCCCACAGGAACAATATCCGGCACAAACCCTGGCTGTTGAACTATACATCGAAGGGGGCGTACGTGGCGTAGAGGTAGGCACCCTGCTGGCCGACCGTGACCCGGTGAGCGGAGAAAACCGCTACCCGGCACTCGAACTGCTCCGACTGGCTATCCCGCGAAGGGTATATACAAACAACCACATAGAGTATGTGGCCACCTGCCTCGGAAACATCTACCAGCGCCGCAACAAATTAACCAACGGCCTCCGTATTACCTGGGAAGCACCCATTATGCGGCATTTTACCGTCGAGCTGGAAAGGATCGGTGAAAACACGTAACTTTGCTGGTGAGCTATGAATGCGATGCTGTATATCGGTCCATACATTCCAGGTTAAGCCAATGGGTGCAGCAAGATGTCCGGCATAAAACAGCAACCACCAGATTGGAGTCCGGCACCGTTATGCCAACAGCAGTAATATAAGATTGTTCACCGGCCGGTTGCGTGCAGGACCTCCAGCCGGGGAGGGTGCCGGTCCACCAGCCGGGAGGGTGCCGGACCACCAGCCGGGAGGGTGCCGGACCGCTGACCGGGAGGGTACCGGTCCACCGTTAGGATGGGTGCCGGTCCACCAGCCGGGAGGGTGCCGGACCGCTGACCGGGAGGGTACCGGTCCACCGTTAGGATGGGTGCCGGTCCACCAGCAACAGGCAACATAAAACGCCATAAGATATGAACACATTGATCATCTTCATTATTGCACTTGCGCTGGCGATGGACTGTTTTTCAGTGGCCATCAGCAACAGTGCCGTTTCGGGACTTGTAAAACCGGGGTCACCCCTGAAAGTGGCCATTGCCTTTTCTTTTGCCCACCTGGTATTCATCTTTGCCGGTTACTGGCTGGGGTTGGCCCTGCAAACAATGTTTTCCGGACTGGAAAGCTGGGTTGCCTTTGTCGTGCTGGGTGTTATCGGGATAAAGACGATCATGGAGACACGCAAACGCCATCCCAAAAGCAAGGTGTTCGATATCAACAAGGCCAGTGTTATTGTAGTGCTGTCGCTGGCTACCGCAATGGATGCCTTTTTATCTGGTCTGGCACTGGGCATCAACCATATGGGGGTCTACAGGGCCGGATTGACCGTGTTTTTCATTGTATTCGTATTCAGTCTGGCGGGAATGGCCGGTGGCGATCAGCTGGGCATCCGTTTTGCGCGACAGGCTTCATTTTTTGGCGGTGCATTTATGCTGTTGGCAGCGGTGGTGTTTTTTTCCAGACTCCTGGGATAACCCAGTTGCTTTCGCTGACCGCCCAAAACCCTTGGAGTTGTGGTCTTTCCCCCAGACTCCCGGGATAACCCAGTTGCTTTCGCTGACCGCCCAAAACCCTTGGAGTTGTGGTCTTTCCCCCAGACTCC
>PWKN01000207.1 GCA_003559735.1 Bacteroidales bacterium
AAACCATCCTTCAGCAGCGTCGAACCAGGCATACATCCTGATTGCATCTGTTGCATGGAGTTCCCTGGTGATTGTCAGCACCTCGTTTTCGTTATCAACATCGAACAGTGCATTTTCAGCCGCCGTATCCCAGCTATCGATCGCATCGCCAATCAGGTAGACCAGCGGATCGACCACTGCAATTTTGTTATGGTCTTCGTGCAGGTTAACCACCACCATGTAATATCCTTCTACTCCGGGAACAGGGGCGTTGTCGCCTCCAATGTTGTAAACTCCATTGTCGGGATCGCCTGTTACACCAAAGTCGCCTGCCCATTCTTTTTGTGGCGCAAACTTAAATCCACCTTCAGCCTCCATCCAGACAATTTTCCAGAACAGGTGTGGCTTGCTGTGTACAGGAACCATGGGGAGGTCAACATCTTCCCATGTCCAGCCACCTACACCGTCGCCGATCATGTAAAGCTCTTCGGGGAACTCAGGCAGCGGTTCTACGTCACCGGTTTTTTCATATTCAAATGACCATCCGTCACTAAGATCCCAGTTGAGGGTGATGGTGTATTCACCTTCATCACCCGGGTGCGGGAAAACACCGCCACCCATGATGAAATCGTCCTGGTCATCACCCATTCCGATATTGGCAAAAATGATGAAATCGAACACCTCTTCATCCGCTATTTTCCATCCCTGGTTGTAACGGAATTTGATGCCACCACGTTCGCGCAGTGTCACCCCGGTAGCTTGCCAGCTGGCTTCATTCTGAGAGACAGACACAGGGTCCATCCGGTAGTCATTGGCCCAGCCAGAGTCGGTTGCATCACCGATGGCTCCCCAAAAATCAATTTTGGTATAGAATACCTTGCCAGTTTGTTTGTCGAATACGATGTGGTAGAAACCTGATGTTTGAACATTAAATTCGTTGCCATCGGCCTGGTAGGTTCCGTAGATCACGTCTCCGATAATGTCATCACCTTCTCCGTCGAAAGCCATTACTTTGGCTCCCTCTGCACCCCATCCGTAAGCGGTATGGGTGGCTCCGGCCACTTCCTTAATATGGAAGTTGCCCGCGCTGAGGTGAAGGAAGGTTTCAAACATTCCTTGCCTTGGAAGGGTTGCAAATTCAGCACCTTCCTCACGTCCAGATCTCATCATGCTTTCAAGCCGAAGCTCATCAAAGCCGGTAGCAGGCCCTGCCACATAAACTCCGTCTTCAACAAGGATCGGATCAACATCGTCGTCATCGTCGTCGCATGCTACAAACACTGCCATTGCAAGTGTCAGCACGCCAAACAGATAAATAAGTCTTTTAAATGATTCTTTTTTCATAATAGATTGATTTTGATAAATTTAGGTTTAAGAACAATTGATGGTAAACAATTTATTTGTTAATTGATACAGGTGGTTCCTTTAGGTTTGGATTGGAGTCTTGTGCCCATTCAGGGATGGGGAATGTGTTTCTTACGGGGTCTGATGCGCTTTTCTCCCACCAGGCGTCATTAAATTTTCCAAAGCGGATCAGGTCCTGACGGCGGTGGCCTTCCCAGAACAACTCCCTGCCCCTTTCTTCGAGCAGCATGTCGAGGTCGACGCCAGACCATGGTTCCAGTCCGGCCCTCTCCCTGATCATGTTTACGTAGTCGTCGCCCGCTCCGGCTCCATGCTGACGGATCAAAGCCTCGGCTTTCATCAGCAGTACATCGGCATACCTGAATATGGGGAAATGGTTGCTTAGGTTTGCATCGGCTCCCCTTTTGATCTCAAACTTCACCACACGTGCCCCTGAATTCCGGATCTCTTCGGGGGTGTTGCCTGCGCCCATGTGGAGTGCGGGTATATGCGGATCGAAAACAAGGGGTATGCCACCGGCACCCTGGTCAATGATCTTCTCACCAACAAAGGTGTATTGTTGTCCAACGAGAAACCCGTCCTTACGCCGGTCGTGGTCTTCATAGTTGTAAAAATGGTCTTCCATCACGGCAAAACCGTTCCACGGTCCGGCCACCATCTCAAATGTCAGGTTGCTGTTGTAATGCAGGGTGCGCATATGAAGGTTGAATCCCTGGTAGTTGTCTTCATGGTATGGGATGACCCATATGTTTTCGGGTGAGTTCTGGTTGTTGGTGACAAAGGGGCCAAGGGCATCTCCTTCCAGCGAATACTGTCCGAGTGCGATCACGCTTTCACACGCTTCTTCGGCTTTTTTCCAGTATTCGGGATTGGTGCTTCCTGTGTATACGGCATGGTTCAGATAGAGCTTGGCCAGCAGACTGTAGGCCATTCCTTTTGTGACGCCCGTTTTTGATACGCTGGGCTGCAGCAGCTTTACACCCTCTTCCATATCGCTTACGATCCGTTCATAGATCTCAGCACGGAAATTTCGCATCGGTTGTTCCGCGGCATCCAGGTAGGAATCCACATAAGGAACATCCTTGTAGTTGTCGATGAGCAGGTAATGATAATACGCCCTGAGGATCTTTGCCTTGGCGATGGCTTCATCAATGATCGGATCCCCTTCAAAAACAAGTTGCTCTTCTATAAACCTGTTGGCTTCGAGCACCCCTTCATAATAGCGGCTCCACATGGAGTTTACTGCTTCGGTGTTGTTATCCCACGTATGTCTGTGCAACACCCGCCACTTTCCTCCATCATCCCAGTCGCCACCCCGTGTGGGTGCTGTAACCAGGTCGCCTGTTATTTCCTGCGCAAACCACCATCCACCCCAGTCGATAAAGTCCTGCATGGGCGCATAAATCGGACTCATCTGTAATATGGGGTCGGCCGTATATTCATCGGCCGGTATCCGGTCGTAAAGCTTGTCATCGAGGTCCGTGCATCCAAACTGGGTCAATACCAAAAAAGAAAATAAGAAAAATATTTTTTTCATGATCTGTTGCTTTAAATGTTATAATGTTGCGTTGATCCCAAATGTGAGTGTTCGGGTTTTTGGGTAAACGTTATACTGATCGAGGCCAAAAGAGAGGCCTGTTGTTGATATTTCAGGGTCGATCCCAGAGTAGTTGGTGATGGTAAACACGTTGTTTGATGCAAGATACACCCTCAGTCTTGAGAAGCCGGGGACGTTTTCAAAATTGTACCCGATCGATATGTTATCAAGCCTGATGAATGAAGCATCTTCCAGGTAATAGCTGCTGACAACCGGATTGTCTCTCAGTCCTCTATCGTATTCGTCCAGCGCCGAAGACAATACATTGCGGTCGGGCAGGAATATCGGATTGCCGAGTATGAGCCGTGTGGTATTGAACACCTCATATCCGTATACCCCCCTGATCGTAAAGTTAACATCTATGTTGTTAAACAGTGTCAGATAGTTTGACCAGCCAATTTCGAAATCGGGTTGCGCTGAACCCACAACCCGCCTTTCGGCCTGCTCCAGTTCGCGGGTTACACCGCCTGCCTCGGTGAAGAAGAGGAATTTTCCGTCGGGCGACAGTCCGGCATACTCGGGCATGTACCATGTGCCGATCGGAAGTCCGGGCCGCACTGTCTGTGTCCAGTTCTGATCACCTACCAGTCCCGGACCGGAAAGCCACCCTTCACGCAAGGGTGTCCACGGGAACGATTCGCTGGACAGGTTGATCACATCTTGTTCATAGGTAGAGAATACCATCGATGTGCGCCATCTTACATTTTCTGACCGGTAGGGATAGGCCTGAACAAACAGTTCGAACCCATTAACCTGGAACTCGCCCACATTGGCCCAGATCCTGTCGGAGACGTTGGGTGGAACGGGCACGGAGTATCTTCCCAGCAGATCGAAGGTGTTTTTTCGGAAATAGTCGATTGAACCTGATATTCTGTCATTCAGAATGCCAAAGTCGATACCGACATTCAGCTCGGCTACCTCTTCCCATTTAAGGTCGGGGTTGGCACTGTGTGCAAAGCGGAACAGGATGGCGTCTTCGCCGGTCTCAAAATTGAATGAGGTGCCGGCTGATTCATAATAGAGCACGTCATTGTATACGCCAATCTCCTGGTTCCCTGTGATCCCGTAACCTACCCTCAGCCTGAGGTTGTTCACGACATCAAGTCCCTGCATAAAGTCTTCAGCGGTAATGTTCCACATGGCAGAAGCTGAAGGGAACCAGCCCCACTGGTTGTGCCTCCCGAACTTGGAAGAACCATCGCGACGAATGGTTGCAGTCAGGTAGTACTTTGAGTCGTAATTATAAATTGCCCGTCCGAAGAACGAGATCAGGCGGTTGGATGTTTTGTATGACGATATGTTACCCGGATTAACGTTCTGGAAAAGAGAAAGGTTATGCATGCGGGTGTAGTCGACGAAAGGCTGCCGGCCTTCTGCCTGGAAGCCCGTGTTGAAATCCTCCTGGAAGGAATATCCGCCAACGGTTTGCAGGCTGTGCACCCCAAACTGGTTGTTGTAACGCAGCGTTGCTTCCAGTACTTTTGATTCAAAATTATGGTAGGAACGGTTTCCGTAGCCGGCATGTGTTCCCAGATACATGGTGGTTGGCTCAAAATAGAAGCCTTCATGGTCGTTTCGCGTATAGGCCAGGTTTACGCCGGCTTCAAACCCTGAAAAGATCTCCATGTCGGCTTTCAGGTAGCCAAAATAGCGTTTTGCTTCCCGTTCGTTATGGATCTGTTCAACCAGGTTTACCGGATTGAAATACTGGAAGACACGTTCAATTTCATAAAATTCGCCATTTTCCTTCCTGACCGGATCGGTTGGGTTGCGTTGGAATGTCTGGTAGAGGATCTGATTGGAACCCCATCCATCGTACTGGATGTATTGATTGTTCTCCATCGTAGCCGACAATCCGGCCGACACAGTAAGGCGGTCATCGAGCGCCTGCTGGTCGAGGTTGATCCGTCCAATGGTTCTGGTCTTTTCCGAGCCGATGACCACCCCTTCATAATTGGAGTGCGTCAGCGACGCCCTGTACCTTGTTCGTCCGTCGCCTCCCGAAAAAGCAAGTGAATAGTTTTGGGAGTTTGAGGTTCGGTACACCTCGTCCTGCCAGTCGGTGTTTGCCCCCCCATCCCTGAATGCAGTAGACAGGCCGGGATCGCTCTCGACAAAGCTGCGGTACCTTTCGCCTGAAAGCAGGTCGAGTCTGTTGGCAACTGTTTCGAGCGACATGTAGCTGTTGAATTCAATCTGCGTACCCTCTTTCTCAAGTCCGCGTTTTGTGGTAATGATCACAACGCCATTGGCTCCACGCGATCCGTATATGGCGGCAGCGGAGGCATCTTTCAGCACGTTGAAGGATTCGATGTCGTCGGGAGAGATGGTGGTCGGGTCGGCACCAGGTACGCCGTCAATAACGAACAGCGGACTGGTACTTGTGGTGAGGCTGGAGGCACCCCTTATCTGGATGTCAAAGCCAACATTGGGGTCGCCCCCCTTTCTGCTTACACTCACACCTGCAATTTTTCCCTGTATCCCCTGTACCGGATCGGTCAGCACCCCCTGGTTGAGGTCTGCCGATGTTATATTGGCAACAGATCCGGTTAGGTCGCTCCGTTTCTGAACGCCATACCCGATCAGGACAAACTCTTCCAGGACGGCGACGTCGGAGGCAAGAGCGAAGTTGAGGTTCACCGTGGCACCTGCTTCCATTACCACGGTTTCAGCCTGACTTTCATAGCCAAGAAAACTGGCGATCAGTGTAACTTCTCCAGCAGGAACACTCAGGCTGTATTGTCCGTCAATATCAGTGACCGTACCGGTGGTTGTACCTTCGATCAGGACGTTTGCACCAGGCAGTGTTTCACCCGATTCGCGGTCGCTGACAACCCCGGTAACTGTACCCCTTTGCCCTGTGGCAAAGCTGCTGGTGATGATAACCAACAGCAAGGGCAAGATCTTTTTGATGAATGTTGTCATATTTTACTGGTCTTTATTTGATTTTGGATTTGGTTGGGATTTTATCACAACAAAAGTAAAGATTTTTTTGTTTTTTTTGGCTTAAATAGTGTTAATTATCAGGTTTTTATGCTATTTATTTCCGCAAACGATTGCGGTATGGTTTGCATTCCCGCTATTTACTTGTTTTTGCTTTTTCCAGGTGCATATACTTCAGGTAACCTGCTTCCAGGCATAACGCAGGAATCAAACATCAGAGACATGCACCAAACAGATAACAAACAATTCGGCCAATGGTTTGAATAATAATAACGCGGCAAAAACACATACGTGAAAAAAATTCATTATATTTAGCCTGTATTATTCTTACCTGTCAAACGATGGACTTGTTCAGAATATTGGCACTGTTGTGATTTAAGCTTTTTTAACATTGAAGAAATACACTCCCATATCCATAGGCGACATTGCAAAAGCATTGAATGTGTCACCATCCACTGTGTCGCGGGCATTGAAAAACCATCCCGACATCAGTGAGGCCACCTGCAGAAAAGTGCAGGAATATGCACGCGAAGCAGGATATCGTCCGAATGTACTGGCGCTTGGGTTAAAACACAGGCGGTCTATGACCATCGGGATCATCATACCGGAGATCGTGCACCATTTTTTTTCTTCATTGCTCAGCGGGATAGAGGACCTTGCCTATGGCAAAGGGTACCGGGTGATGATCTGTCAGTCGAATGAAGACTACCTGCGTGAGGTGATCAATGTAAAGGCATTGATGGATCACAGGGTCGACGGACTTTTGGTCTCGATCAGTAAAAGTACGCTTGACTATAACCATTTCAGGGAGGTTTTATCGCATGAGATCCCAATTGTTTTTATGGACAGGATCTGTGATGAGCTTCCTACTGACCGGGTAGTCACCAACGACTATGAAGGGGCCCGCATGATGGTCAAACATCTGCTGAAAAGAGGTTGCCGCAGCATCCTCCATCTTGCCGGTCCGCAGCATTTATGTGTTGGAAGGGAAAGATACAGGGGATATCAGCAGGCATTGAGAGAATATCGTGTTCCGCTTAGGGATGAGCTCATTTTGAGATGTGACACACCTGCAAAAATTGATAAATCAGCCCATCAGCTGTTGTCACTGGTTGATGAGATCGACGGAATATTTGCGGTGAATGATTTTTCTGCCGTTGCTGCGATGCGTTTGTTGCAAAAAAACGGATACACGATCCCCGGACAGATCGCTGTTGCGGGCTTTGGGGATGATCCACTTGCTTCGTTGGTAAAACCAATGCTCACCACGGTTGAACAGCGTGGCTATGATATGGGCAGGGAGGCAGCCCGCTTGCTGATCAACCGTCTTGCCGGCGAGGGTGAAACAGCATATCAGACAAAGGTGTTTCCTGCCTTTCTAAAGGTTCGGGACTCCGCCTGACCGGCTGGTGGTACTTTTCAGTGCAACATAGCCTTTCCCGGCAGTTTGTCCGCCACCCTGTATAAAAAAAAATACTGTCCGCTGATTATGTTTTCATTACACCAGCACTTCGCCTTCCATTTCTTCCGGGGCTTCTAATCCCATGATATGCAATATGGTTGGTGCCAGATCGGCCAGCCGGCCCTGCCGGATCTCCTTGTAGTCATTATCAATGAGCCAGCATGGGACGGGGTTGGTGGTATGTGCTGTATTTGGTGATCCGTCATCATTGAGTCCGTAATCGGCGTTGCCATGGTCGGCTGTGATGATCATGCTGTACTGGTTCGTCAATCCGGCTTCCACCACTTCCCTCAGGCAGCCGTCCACTGTTTCCACTGCCTGCATAATTGCATCAATAACGCCGGTGTGGCCTACCATATCGGCATTTGCAAAATTCAGGCAGATAAAGTCGTGTTTGCCACTTTCAATCTCCTTTATTACTGCATCTTTTACCTCCGGGGCACTCATGGCAGGCTGAAGATCGTAGGTGGCTACTTTGGGTGAAGGGATCATCACCCGTTCTTCACCGTCAAAAACATCTTCACGCCCTCCGCTGAAAAAGAATGTCACATGCGGGTATTTTTCCGTTTCGGCAATGCGCAGCTGTGTTTTTCCTGCTTCAGACAATACCTCTCCGAGGGTGTTTTTCAGGTCATCCTTGCCGAATGCTACTTTTATACCCTTAAAGGATTTATCGTATTCGGTCATGGTTACATAATGCAATGGGATGGTTTTCATACCGTATTCAGGCATATCTTTTTGTGTCAGCACGGTGGTGATCTCACGCAGTCTGTCGGTACGGAAATTGAAACAGATCACCACATCGCCCGGGTCGACAGTGGCAAGGGGTTTGCCATCCTTCCCGGTGATCACTTTGGGTTTGATGAACTCATCTGTAACTCCTTCATCATAAGATGCCTGTATGGCGTCTTCCGCCTTTTTAAAGGCATTGCCTTTCCCTTCGAGCAGCATATCGAAGGCAACCTTGATACGCTCCCAGCGTTTATCCCTGTCCATCGCATAATAGCGACCGCACACCGTAGCGATGGTACCTGCTGATTGTTCCATATGGTTTTCGAGGTCCCTGATGAATCCTTTCCCGCTTTTCGGGTCTGTATCGCGGCCGTCGGTGAAGGCATGCACAAAGAGCCTGTCCATATCCATCGAACGTGCCATGTCGCATAGTCCGAAGAGGTGGTCCATGGCTGAATGCACGCCACCATCAGATACCAATCCGAACAAATGCACCTTTTTATCGTTGTCGCGTGCATAGGTGAAGGCATCTGTCAGCGCTTTATTTTTCTGAAACGATTTGTCTTTAACCGCCTGACTAATTTTTACCAGGTCCTGGTAGACGATCCTTCCGGCGCCCATATTCAGGTGTCCAACTTCTGAGTTTCCCATTTGTCCGCCTGGCAGGCCAACATCCTCACCTGCGGTTGACAGCAGGGTGTTGGGTGTCGTGTCATAGAGGCTTTTCGTAAATGGCACATTGGCGTGTTGAATGATATCAGATTCACTTCCGTCTCCTTTGCCCCATCCATCCAATATGATGAGCATCAGTCGTTTTTTATTCATTGTTCTTTCTTTTTTATTTATTGGTTCATATGAAAGTTCATTCCTGCCCCCGGCAAGGTGTTCATGGCGAGGGTGTTTTTTATTGATCCCACATTAGTCTGTATCAGCTTTCCCGGCGTGCAGGATGTCGAGAAACTAAAGAAATCGCGGCAAAGCAGATTTCCGCTGGCTGATCGTATGATCAGCCAGTACTGCGGATGGCATCTACCGGATCGAGGCGTGCCGCAGTCCATGCCGGAATGAATCCCGAAAGCAGTCCTATGATTGCAGAAACATTCACCCCCAGCAAAATGTTTGACATACTCAGCATAAAATCAAGGTCAAACACATTAGATATGATGGCTGTCCCGGCAAATACCAGCAACAGTCCGACAGCCCCCCCCATTACGCTGAGCAATACGGCTTCAAACAGAAATTGCCACAGGATGAAATAGTTCTTTGCCCCAAGGGCTTTTTGGATACCGATAATGCTTGTACGTTCGCGTACCGAGACGAACATGATATTGGCGATACCGAAGCCACCAACCAATATGGAAAATCCGCCGATGATCCATCCTGCCATGGTGATAATGGCAAAGAGTCCGTCGAACCCTTGCGAAAGCAGGCTGGTTTCGTTCAGCGAAAAATTACTTGCGGCCAATGGCGAGAGCCGTCGTATGGACCTCATAATGCCTGTCAGCTCATCGATCATTTCCTCGTTGGAAACACCCTGACGGGCCTGGGCCATGATAAACGGTCCGAAACGTTCCTGGTTCACATTGATGAATTGTGCAAGATACTGTATGGGAATGATCATGGCGTTGTCGTGGCTGTTGCCGAAACCGGCCATCCCCTCTCTCTCGAACACACCGATTATTATGGTATTATGGCCAAAGACCTTTACGGTACGTCCCACCGGATCGACATCCGGGAACAGGCTTTCGGCAAGGTCGTAGCCGAGTATTGCCACGTTTCGGCCGGCTAACGATTCCATTGGGGTGAAATACCGCCCATCAAACAGTCCGAAGTTGCGCACCTGGTCGTAGTCGGCTGTTACACCGATAATTGTCACATTGTCGGCACTTGACTGCAAATATTCTACCCGCCGGCTTGTGGATGCCAGGAAGGCAGCGGCTTCTACGGTTGTGGTGCGGCGCATCAGCTCATCGAGCTCACTCATTTGAGGAACAGGACGGGCAACATACTCCCACCACCGGTATTCACCATCAAAACCACCCCATGGCCATTTCTGTATGTACACAACATTTTCGCCCAACGAGGCAATGCTTGCACGGATCTGTTTTTCAATGGAATCTACAACCGAAAAGACAGAAATGATGGCGAAGATCCCGATGGTAATTCCCAGGAGGGTCAATGCGGTGCGCAGTTTATTGGCTATAACGGAGGTAACTGCAAATATGGCACCTTCCCTGATAAGTTTAATGATTAGTATCATGGCATTTTTCGTTCATATTTGTTTTTATGGCTGTTGCCTTTAGGGGAGTCACCCGATTTTTTTGTCCTTTGCTTGTTTTAACGGAGACAGTTCAGTTGCATTGTGCAAATTTACACGATCCGGACAAAAACGCACCCTTTTTCTTTTCAGTTTTGGGATATTTGGGATTTTTTTACTGCAATAACAGTTGCCAGGTACCACAGATAGCCGGCAATGGCTGTTTTTTTAGATGCCTAACCATAAAATTATTACTTTTGAACAAAAAAATGCAAAATACAATGCAGGGTAGATTATACAGGCTCAGCGTGTGGTCTTTTATGCCGGCGTGCAGGAGCAGGCTGATAAGGCTGCTGGCAGGTATTGTATTGCTGTTCGCCTTAAACGGATGTTCTCTTTTTCGCAGAGGATGTGACTGTCCGGCGTACAGCCACACGAGTCCGGCAACAGAGGCTGATACCATGGCCGGTGTGGATAGTACTGGCGTGGTCATGGCCGTTCCTGAACCCGAAAAATCACTATTTTCCGATGCGGCGACCCGTAAATGAAGCTTTGGCAGCTTATGTTCCTGTAGATGCGGTTGAAACTGTCAGTCAGCTGTTAAGGGAACATGGTGTTCAATTAAAGATTAGCCGTGACCGGTTGACAAAACTGGGTGATTTCAAGCCATCAGCGAATGGGTCGCCCCACCGGATCTCTATTAATGGAAATCTGAATATATATGAGTTTTTGCTTGTGTTTTTTCATGAACTGGCGCATCTGATGGTATATGTTGCCCATGGGAGAAGGGCAACCCCCCATGGCAAGGAGTGGAAAAAGGTTTATGGCTCCCTGATCCGTCGTGGCGTGGAAGCGGGCTATTTCCATCCATCTGTTTGTTCACTCCTGACTGATTATTCGTACAGGGTAAAAGCGTGTGGAGTTGCTGCCACAGATGTGGTCAGGGCATTGCAGGCGTTTGACAGGCAGCAGGAGGACTCCGGATGGCAACTGCTTGATGAAATAGCAGAAAATGAGGTTTTTATTACCAGAGGTGGACGCGTGTTCAGGAAAAGGGAAAAGCTTCGCACACGTTACCGGTGCTTGTCGGTTGACGATCATCGTGTTTACCTGTTACATGGTGCTGCAAAAGTTAAGCGGCACGGTTCAACCGGCACATAGCCTGAATAATACCGGAGGACGGAGGAGAGAGGGAGTATAACATTCATTAAAACAAAACAAAAATGGACAGGAATAATTACGCAGTAATCATGGCAGGCGGAGTGGGGGAGCGGTTCTGGCCCATGAGTCGTGAATCACGTCCCAAGCAGTTCATTGACATACTTGGCACGGGGAAAACATTGATTCAACAAACCTACGAACGTTTTCTGAAGATATGCATCCCTGAAAACATCTATATCGTTACCAATAAGAAATACAAAAAGCTGGTTAGCGAGCAGTTGCCTGGAATGGCTGAAGACCAGGTGATATGTGAGCCGGCACGAAAAAACACCGCGCCATGCATTGCTTATGCGGCGTACAAGATATATGACCTTAATCCACAGGCCAACATTGTGGTTGCCCCTTCCGATCATATCATATTAAAAGAGGACACGTTCTGTGACATCATCCGTTCGGCGCTTAATGCAGCAACAAATGAAAACCGTTTGTTTACCCTTGGGATCACACCCAGCAGGCCCGATACAGGTTATGGATATATTCAGTTCAAGGAGGATCCGGTTTGTCCGGATGACGACCGTATGAAAAAGGTAAAAACCTTCACAGAAAAACCAGACCGGTCATTGGCAGAATCATTTATTGACAGTGGTGATTTTTTGTGGAACAGCGGGATCTTTATCTGGTCTTGCGAATCGATTATCAGTGCTTTTGAAGAATACCAGCCTGAGATCAGTTTTGTTTTCCGGGAGGCACTGGGCAAGTATAATACCCCTGAGGAGCAGTCATATATGGATGTGGCTTATACTTCATGCAAAAGTATATCCATTGATTACGCAATCATGGAGAAGGCAGAAAATGTGTATGTGTTTGTGTCGGATCTGGGGTGGTCGGACCTGGGTACCTGGGGGTCGCTTTTTGAGGCTCGTGAAAAAGATGACAACAACAATGCAGTAGTGGGTGAAAACGTAATGCTGTATGACGCTGGCCAGTGCATCATCAATGTGCCGGATGACAAGCTGGTTGTCATAGAGGGACTGGACGGGTATATTGTATCGGAAGCCGATAATGCCTTGCTGATCTGCAAGCGTTCGAACGAGCAGCAGATCCGTAAGATTGTAAATGACATTAAGCTGAAAAAGGGGAATGCATATATTTGAAACAGCATACAATGACGAACAAAATTAAAAAACTGAAAATCATAAGGTACGAATTGCCTTCTCCCACGACTTCGTGTGAGGAGGCGGAAGGCCGTATGTTGTCGGAAACCGAATATGAGTCGCGCTGGGGCAAAGTGGTGTGTGAGCGACAATACAACAATGAAGGGTTTCCCGAACAGGAGACAATCTATTCTTATAACGACGATGGTTTCCTGGTACGTGAGGTATTAAAGGAGGGCGACGGGACGGTGATGGAAGAGCGGTCGTGGGAACCTGACGAAAGGCAGCGCATTGGTGTGGAGGTTCTGCATTATGCAGACGGGTCTGAAGATAAGGTAACCTATGCATATGATGTTGATGGTCAGTTGATACGGAAGTTAACAGAAGATGCAGATGGTGACCCGGAAAAGCTGGAGGTTTTTGAATATGAGGATGGCCGCCTGGTGCGCGCAGCCGTTTATGAAGATTTTGACGATCCGGATGATCCGGGAGAGGTGGTGCGGAAACAAATCTATACATACGATGGTGAGGGCCGGCTTAGTGGTAAAACAGAAGTGGATACGGTGCAGGAATTCCATCAGCGAAGGGTAAATTAATATGATGAGCAGGGGCACCGGGTGCAGGTGACGGTGTTTGACCAGGATGACGAACCGGTTGAGCGCATCCGGTTGCGGCCTGATGAGAAAGGGCGTCCCGTTGAAGTGGTGGAAGAGAACCGCAAAAAAAAGAATACGATCCATATGCGCTATGATGCACAGGGCAATGTGGCATTCCAGGAAGAATATGATATGGATGGGCAGTTGGTGAGCAAGGTGGAGCGAATCTGGGATGACAACGGGTTGCTGCTTGAAAGCCGTGTGACCCTGAACGGTCCGGTGCAGGGGGTTGCCAGGCATTATGTGGTCAGGCAGGAATATGAATTCTTCAGTTAGGCCATGGATGTTCCGGATGGTTTTTGCCAGGAGCAAAACCGGGAACAAAAAAAGTCCGCATTATCGTGCGGACTTTTATAACCAATCGATTATTTGCCGGTGTTGCTAACGCAGTCCGGCTACTTCTCCACGCATGGTGGAGTAGTTGACCCTTAGCGCGTTCACCAGCCTTAGTTCTTGTTTTACATCGGTAACGATCCCCATTTGCGTATCCCTGTCAACACGGAGTGATGTAGTCATAAGGGGCCTTTCGGCTTCTGCGGTTGCCTGTCGTTCCGCTTCGATAAACGAAGCGATGTCAGCAACGGAAGCGAAAGAGTCGTATAACTGGATCCTTGGCTCTGTGCCAAACACTTCTGATTGGAGCGGTGGACCGATATAGATGAAGCTGACCAGCGATCTTCTTTCGAGCTGCTGGATCTCAGTTGCTGAGGGCATGGCTGTCCTGACGAACAGGGTTGTCTCCCTCATCACGGTTGTTACCATGAAAAAGAACAGCAGCATGAAGATAATGTCGGGCAGTGATGCGGTGTTGATCCTGGGTGTATCCTTGGAAACTTCTTTTTTAAATCGTGCCATATTATCTTCCTCCTATATCTTTTGGTTCAGCTTCAGAGATTGCCATTGGAACAGCTCTTCTGACGGCGTGTACCAGTTCCTCGTCGGTAAGGTCGCCAAATCGCCGCCCAAAGTGCTCACGGGACACTTCATCCCGTATTTCTCTGACGGCAGCAGCAAGTTCGTTCTGAACGCTGATGTACATTTCATATGAGGTCCCACGGTCGTTCTGAAGCGATATGATTCCCCTTGAAACCTCAATTTCACCCAGGTGTTCAATGTATTCCATCTCTTTCACCGGCTTATTGGGGTCGTTATCGGGGTTTAGCAAAAATTCCTTTGCTTCTGCACGCAAGCGGGTAATATTCATTTGTTCGCCTTCTACCATTAACCTGTCCTGGGCATCGACCAGCACGACAAACACGTTGCGTTCTCTTACGGGTGGTGGTTCAGGCGCATTGGGGTCGATCGGCGGCGGCAACATCCTGTTGATACCTGTGTCAACATCCATTGTGGTGGTCACAAGGAAAAATATCAGCAGGAGGAAGGCGATATCTGCCATCGACCCGGCATTGATCTGAGGATTCATTCTAGCCATAGGTAGATCTCCTGTTTAGGTGTTCGCTATTATCTGAATAATTTGTATATCTCTGAAAAAACTGCTGATACCAGTGCCAGTCCGATAAGGATCATGGTGGCGGTAATGCCGCCCCCAACCCATTGGGATACCCTTGGTCCGGCATTCTCGTACGTTTCAGCGGTACTGAAGGAGTAAGAAAGAACCACAATTATGGCAAGAACCCCTATACCGATGAGCGTTGGTATGGCTTTTCGAAAGTTTCCAAACATATGGATGATCGAAAAGACAATGGCTGCAAGTGCAGCTATGACCAGCAGTCCATAGGTGACATACATTCCTATATTAATTACCGTTTCGTTCATAGTATGACAGGGTTTTTATTTTTGATACTTGATCAAAATGTCCATGAATGAAATGGTTGCATCTTCCATGGTGTTGACCATAGTATCAATTTTTGATACAATGTAATTGTAAAAGATCTGCAGGATAACTGCCACGATCAGACCAAATACCGTGGTCAACAGGGCGACCTTGATACCGTCTGCGACAATAGTCGGAGAAATGTCACCTGCACGCGCAATGGCGTCGAAGGCGCTGATCATACCAATAACCGTACCCATAAACCCGAGCATAGGAGCAATGGCGATGAACAGGGAGATCCAGGTTAGGTTCATTTCCAGTCTGCCCATCAGCACACTGCCATAGGAAACGACTGATTTTTCAACAACCTCCATCCCCTCATTATACCTGTCGAGTCCCTGGTAATAAATGCTTGCAACAGGACCGCGCGTGCTTCTGCACACTTCCTTGGCTGCATCCACACCACCGGTTTTGAGTGCATCCTCAACCTTGTTCAGCAGTTTGCCTGTGTTGGTGGTGGAAAGGTTGAGATAGATGATCCTTTCTATACAAAGACCCAGACCAATGATCAAACATAACAGGATAATACTCATAAATGCGGGACCACCTTCAATGAACTGTTCTTTCAGAATGTAGTGAAAAGTCTGGTCTTCATAATCCGGGGCCAGCAGGTCCTGGTCCATGATATCTGCAGGAGCGGGTTCTGTTTCCTGTTCAACATCAGTTTCAGCAACCTCTTCTGTTTCTGCTTCCTGTGCCGGCTCTTGGGCCGCCACAATGGTGTTGAAACCAAATGTAAGCATTCCTGCTACTGTCAACAAGACGAATAATTTTTTCATAACTGATTTTGTTGGTTTTTGTTTTAACGATAATTGATTAATTACTATTGCGTAAACACGTTCTTAATACTAAATAATCTCATTTTATTTGACAATGCAGCGGAGAGAAAGGGATTCGAACCCTTGATCCGCTTTTGACGGATACACGCTTTCCAGGCGTGCGCCTTAGACCACTCGGCCACCTCTCCCGGTTTTACCTGACACTTGCAGCCTTGTTTTTCAGGCTGCTAAAATACAAAAAAAATGGAACATACAGTCTTTTCGAAATTTTTTATTCACAAAAAGCAAAAATGTCTGCCGGTGTCGCGTGCTGTTCATATTCAGTGACATCCAGGTTACCTGATGGCTGCGAGGGCCTGTTCAACGGCTTCAAACATGGGCTGATTGCTGATCTCTTCTCCCACGGCCTTCTGCATCCAATGGCTGGGGGTTAGCCGGCCAATGGAGAAGATACGCAGTTCTTCGTCGGCGAAATCCTTGTCGCGGATATGATCTTCCAGCTGAAACATGATGAGCCGGCCATAGGGGTAATTTGACAGATACAGGGGCGACTGGATCATATGCGAGTAGATTGCCAGCAGGGGATTGTCATTTGTGCCAAATACATCGGCATAATACTCATTCCATATTTCTTTGGCGATAACCAATACGGCATCTTTCAGTTCTTCAGGGGTAGTCCCGGGATTGTCGTAGAGCCATTTCCAGACGCCCATGTCAACGAGCGACACCCCCATCATCTCATAGTTATCCCAGAAAACATCGAGTATTTCCAGGTGTTCCTGCATGGGGTCGTCCTGTTTTATTCCCAGGTATTCCAGGTCGCGTCGCTGGTACATGAATGCCAGTGCTTCTGTGAATGCGGTATTTGGTATCCCATTGATAAAAAAGTTGTCGACAAAATGCGTGCTGATGGTCTGTTCGACATTGTGTCCGAACTCATGAATGGCAATATTGTAGCCCTTATAATCCATACCGTCTGCACCGATCCGGGTACGCAGGTGGCTGGGTTTTTCGCGCATGGATGCCCTCCAGGCGTGCCCGGAGCCCCTGGCGGCATCCACTTCTATTTTGCTTGCAATGAAATCGGCCATTTGCGGCGTATGTCCCATGTGTCTCAGGATGCGTGGCAGGTCGCGATTCAATGCATCGGCATCGGGGTATCGTTTTTTTGTTATTTGATCGAGCTCTTCTTCGGAGATGCCGCTGCGTGCCTTGAACCCATCGTACCAAAGGTCGTATGGTCGCAATTCGCGGCCAAGGCGTTCGCTGATCAGGGCGGCGGTTTCCCTGAGCAGCGGAGAAGCTGCATATTCACGAAACAGATCTTCCACTTCCTGTTGCGGGATTTCCATGCTGCTTTCAAAACGCCGGTCAATATATGTGTCGAAGTGGGGATGGTATGGATCCATGTTGCTCAGGCCCTGGAACAGGCTCAGCAAATGCGCATAGCGACGTGACTTTTCCGGTTCAGGTTCTGCTGACTCCCCCTCTTTCCAGAGCTTGTTGGTAAATGGGTTCCATTCATAGGCATCATTGTTGATCACCTGTTTGGGAATATCCTGGTTGATAATGCGAAGCATCACATTGTAGAGCATTTCTTTCTTTTCCCGTCCGCCGGGTTGTCCGTAATTGGAACGGATCTCATCACGTATGTTCCAATGAGCCAGCAGTTTCATTCCATCGGGGAATGGCTGTTCTCCCTCATCATTGCGCAACATTCCGGCAAAGATGTTGTATTCAGAAATATACAAACGCACATCACTGCTGGCCTGACTGTACTCTTGCAGCAATACCGGGGGTATCCTTGCAGTAAAAGCATCGCCAAGCCGGGCATGGCCCCATTGCCGGTCTGTCCAGTCGCCACCGAGGGCATTCTTTTCTTCAAGGGTATAATGTGGAAAATTAAGGGCAACAACAAATGCGATCTTGTTTTTATACAGATCATCCTGTACGTGGGCCGACGGACTAAATGCACCAAAAAGGCGGTCGATCTGGTGTATGGGACCGCGGTCTTCATGGATCTGCCGGTTCAGCTCAAGTGAGATTCGGTTCAGGTAGCCGTACAGGTGTTCAAAATTATGAGCCAGTCTATCGAATACCATATCGAGCTCTTCCTGGTCGCCGATAAACGACTGCAGGCAAAAGTTCTCAAAATCGCTCGATGAGCCATCGCTGCCGCGCCACAGGGATGCCACCTGGTTAACGCCACGTTGAATGCGTTCAGCATGTTCAGTGCCGTGTTTCTCAATAAGGGCATCGATAACAGCATCAATAACAGCCGAATCTGTCATGGCGTGGTCTTTTTTTTCAGGGGCGGGTGTGCAGGCCCCAATGTACAGCAAAGCGAATAAAGCAAGGATCAGTTTTCTCATGATACACAGGTTTGGTTGGTTTACTGGTCAAAAGTACGTAATATTTTTTCATTGGATGAACCGGTATTATCCATCTGGATGCACAGAACGGTGTGGATGCTGTTTCCTGGTTATCCTGTTTTTTATGTCCCCGGCCATCATATATATACCTGGAATGATCACCAGTGTCAAAAAAGTACCAAAGCTCAGTCCGCCTATAACTGTCAGCGCCAGCGGTTGCAGCAGCTCTCCACCTGCACCGGCTGACAACGCCAGTGGCATCATGCCGAAAATAGTGGTCAGTGTGGTCATCAGTATGGGACGCAACCTTGTGGTGCCAGCTTCAACGATGGCTTGTTCCGTAAGAGATCCTTTTCTTTGAAGGTCGTTTGCAAAGGCTACCAGGAGAATGGAGTTGTTTACCACGATCCCGATGAGGAATATTATGCCCAGCAATACAGGTGCGCTCAGGGCGGTACCGGTGAGGTATAATATAGCCGCCACGCCGGTCATAGAAAAAGGCAGTCCGGCAATAATCACCAGCGGACTGGATATCTTTTCGTATTGGATGGCCATTACTACAAAAACAAAAAAGAGCGCAAGCATTATGGCAAGGCGCATTGAACGGTTTGTCTCCGCGATGGCTTCAGCGGCTCCACCATAAACGATGCTGTATCCTTGAGGCATTTCCATGTCAGACAAGGTTTCCCTTACCCCTTCAAGTACCTGTCCTACGGTTGCTTCTTCAGGGTTTACAGTAATGTTGACACGGACAATGCGTATCTGGTTGAGTCGCTCAATGTGTGCGGGTCCCATTTCTTCCCGGAATTCAGCAATGCTCCCCAGGTTGATATGGCTTCCCCCCGCATCCATCAGAGGCATATTGGCCATGGTGGCAGCAGAACCCGTCATGGTTCTTGGCATTCGTACCCTTATATTGTAAGCAAATCCGCCGCTTATAAATTGTGTGGGGACCGCTCCGTCGATGGCGGTCTGTATCGCCTGTCCAACTTCTTCAGAAGATATTCCAATATCGGCAGCTCTTTCATCGTCGACACGGATGATCACCTGCGGGATACGTTCATCGCGTCCGATCTGTATGCTCCCTGCTCCATGAAGGTTTTGCAGTTTGGCTAGGATTTCGCGGGCGGTATTCTCAAGTACGTTCAGGTCTTCGCCGACTACACCAATGGAGATGTCGTCATCTGTGACCGATGTTCTCAGCCCCTCTATTCTTGGTCCGCGGATGCGTTCCTGTATGAAGGCGATATTCAGATCATTGATTTTATGGCTGAAGACGCTCACCCATCTCTCTGCTGAGTAGCCTCGTCGTTGTGCATGGGGTGTCAGCTGAACCATCATATCGATCATTCCGCCGCGAATCGACAGTTGTCCACCGCGGAAATACCCTCCCGATGTGCTGTAGTAGTTTTCAACGTGCGGCATTTCCTGTATGGTTTCTTCTATGATCATGGCCACTTCCCGGGTGGGTTCGGGGGCTGTTCCCAGGGGCAGCACAAAGCGCATGGTGATGCGGCCGTCGTCGACAGGCGGCAGGAACTCGCTACCCATTCGTCCCATTAGCCACAGGCCTGCAACCAGCAGCATGCCAGCCAGGAGGAGCAGCAGGTAGCGTTGCCGGATCAGGTGCGGTATGTATCTGCGATAGAAATGATTCAGTCTGTCCATCATCGACTGAACTGTTTTTGCAGGGCGCAGGGTATTTGTTATGGATGGTGTTTTTCCGGAAGTCAGCACATAGATAGATGGTACAAGGGTCAGTGCAGACAGGAGGGCTGCCAGCATGGCAAAAGCGATGGTGAGGATCAGCTCCCTGAATATCAATGCAGCCAGTCCGGCGAGCAGCAAAAAAGGAAGCACGGCAGCCAGGTTGGTTGATGTACCGGCTACCACAGCAGAAAACACTTCAGCGGCTCCGTCTCTTGCAGCCTGTGCCGGCTGCTTTTTTTCTTGCTGCTGATGCCTGAATATGTTTTCCAGCAGCACAAGTCCGTTATCAATCAGCAATCCCACTCCCAGGGCCATACCTCCAAGGGTCATAACATTAAGTCCCAGTCCGGCCACGGTCATTAACAGGAAGGTGGATATGATCGATACAGGGAGCGTAAGTCCGATAACCAAAGATTTACGGAAGCTTCCCAGGAAAAGAAATATCACCAGCATGGCCAGCAGACCACCGGTTATGGCCGCTGTAATGACCGATCGTATGGAGGCGTGAATAAAAAAGGAAGCATCGCGGATGATGTCCCAATCGACATCTGGTGGGATAAAACCTGAAGATTCCAGTTCATTAAGGGTTCTTTTCAGGTTGTCGATCACCTCTGCGGTATTAGCACCAGGTTGTTTCATGATGGTCACCTGTAAGGCATCGCGGCCATTGTGGCGGGCAAAGAGGCGTTGTTCCCTGTGGCTGTCAGTTACTTCGGAAACATCTGACAACCGGATATGCTGACGCGATTCCGGCAGCCGGATAATGGTGTTGGCAACCTGACTGGCATTGCGGTAACGGTTTTCGGTCCGGGCCAGCACATCATACTGTGTACCGGTAATATTGCCGGAAGCAATATCTATGTTCTGGCGTGCCAGGGTGCTGGTGATATCATTAATGTTCAATCCATAAGACTTCAACCGTTCCGGGTCTGTAACCACATCAATTTCCCTTTCGCGGCCACCGGCCACTTCTATGGTGCCTGTACCCCTGACCGTGAGCAACTGAGGGACCAGGCGCTGGTTGATCCACTGGCGCAGTTCTATGGAAGACATTAACGGAGTGCTGAATGCCATTTCAAATATGGGTTGTTGTGACGGATCCATCTTCATCAGTCGCGGCGGATCGATCTCCGGTGGCAGTTCAGCTCTGGCACGTTCAAGTTGCCGGGCGGCATCGTGCAGGGCCAGGTCTATGTCTGTGCCGGCATCAAAAAACATTTCGATATAGGAGCGACCTTCAGAAGCGCGTCCATGTAATTCGGCCAGGTTTTCTGTAGCCGACAGGTTTCGTTCCAGTACACGGGTAACTTGTTCTTCGATCACCTCGGGAGTTACCCCGGGGTAATTCACCACCACCCTGATATGGGGATAGTCGACTTCAGGCAATAAGCTAACCGGCAATCGTCCAGAAAACAATATGCCCAATACGATCACAACTGCTGTCAGGGAGAGGGTTGCGACAGGCCGCCGAATGGCCCATGATGATAAAGAACCCGCCTTTGCTGTTTCCTGGTGTTTTTGCATCTGTCCGGTTTTTTGTCATTTAATTCCTGAATCCATACCGCCTGAATTCACCCCTTACAATAACTGCAGC
>PWKN01000112.1 GCA_003559735.1 Bacteroidales bacterium
CACCTTACATTTGCCAATATCTGCGCCCCTCCGGTAGATTTTATTGCCGCATATTTTGCCAACCCTGCCGCCAGTGAATTTCCCGAAAACTGGTGTGTGGGTTGGGACGAAACCGGTATCTGGCCTGAAGAAATAGATGTATCGTACGACACCCAATCAATGTCCTATACTGCAGCAGACCAGAACTTTCCTGTGGGAGACCTGAATGCATACCCGCCACTGAGATTGCTGTGGGAAGAGGGTGGTATTCCGACAACAGTGAACGAGATCAGCCCACATAGACAAACAATCCTGGCCTATCCCAATCCTGCCAAGGATGTGCTCCATTTATTCCATGAAGCGGATGAGGTCATCATATACAACATCATGGGACAGGTAGTCCTTACTGCTCAGAATATACAATCACTGAACGTCAGTGAGTTTATCAATGGTGTTTACTTCTTAAACGTGAAAATTGACAACCATATCAGTACACAAAAATTTATTGTGAACAGATAAGCACAATCTGAAAAAGAGGGTGTCCATAATGTCCGAGACACCCTCTTTTTTTGGAACACCTTTCCCTTCGGAAGCTCACCGAAGCCAATCAAGCATCAATTCTTACCATATCGCCAACAATTAAATCCGAATTCTATGAAGAATTTTTATGGGATGATTAATCTTTGTATCCTTACATTGACAATCCTGTTAGCATGTTCATACAGCTCTGTCGCAGACCAGGCGAATTCACAAAGGCTCATAGATGGATGGGAATATGTTAAAGGAGACCTGGGTGGGGTCTGGGAGGCCCTCCGCATCGAGAACAGTTCTAACCTGCCTGTTTGGGAGTCAGTATCCATGCCGCATAGCTACAATGCATTGGATGGTGTTGATCCCGATGTACCCTATTACCAAGGTCCTGGCTGGTATCGCATTTTACTTGACATCAAGAATCCATTCCCGGATGGCCGCATCATCCTCTATTTTGAAGGTGCAGGTCAAAAGACAGATCTCTTTGTTTTCCAGACACATATTGGCCGGCATGTAGGAGGATACGATGAATTCTGGTTTGACATCACCGATGCAGTGGATCATTTCCGGAATTCTGAATTCTCTGATATGTATGGCGGCAGTGTACCGATTGTAGTTAGAACCGATAATTCACGCGATGTGGAATTGATCCCTTCTGACCTGAGTGATTTCAATCTGTATGGTGGGCTCTATCGCTATGTAAATCTTACATACATTCCGGCAGTATCAGTGGAGATGGTGCACATCAGCCCCGTAACACATGAACCTTATGATCAGGCTGATATTCAAATAAAAGCCCGCCTTTATAATCCTTATAAACATGTGAAACCGGTTAAGGTTACTTATGAGCTGACGAACTTTTCAGGTGAAATCGTCGCTTCTGGCCACTCCGAACAACTTGCATGGAATGGTTTTGCAACAATCGGAGAAATTAACCTGGAAAACCCAACCTTATGGTCACCCAACAATCCCGCTCTTTACAATTGCCGCGTAAATATCAGGATGGGGGATATGCAACACCATTATAGCCAACGTTTTGGCATAAGAGATTTTGAGTTTAAAAAAAACGGTCCGTTTTACCTGAACGGCGAACGGTTGTTTATAAAAGGGACCCACCGACATGAAGACCATGCCGGCGTTGGCCCTGCCATGACCGAAGAGATGATGAGACAGGAAATGGAGATGATGAAAGAGATGGGGGTAAATTTCTTACGCCTCGGCCACTACCAACAGTCAGGAATTATCCTGGATTTATGCGATGAGCTTGGAATTATGGTTTGGGAAGAAATTCCATGGTGCAGGGGTGGTCTGGGGGGAGAATCATTCCGGGATCAATCCAGACGGATGCTCACCAACATGATCGAGCAGCATTACAATCATCCGTCTGTGATTATCTGGGGTCTGGGCAACGAAAATGACTGGCCCGGAGATTTCGATACGTTCGATGAGCATGAAATACGTGCCTTCATGAAAGAGCTGCACGACTTGTCACACCAGCTCGACAATAGCCGGAAAACAGGTATTCGGCGGGCGGATTTCCTCAAAGATGTCATCGATGTGTATTCTCCTTCAATATGGGCAGGATGGTACCGGGGTATTTACCAGGATTACAAGCCCGCAACCCTCAACTGGATCAACAGTGTAAACCACTTTTTCCATATGGAATGGGGCGGCGACAGCCACCCGGGCCGCTTCAGCGAGAACCCGGAAAAAGAACTGGGGCACGTCGTTCCAGGTGAAGTGGACGAGCGGCACGGTGATTTCCTGATGACCGGCGGACTGCCACGTGCATCGCGCGATGGCGACTGGTCAGAATCATACATGGTCAATCTTTTCGACTGGCACCTGAAGGAGATGGAAACAATGCCCAGCCTAACCGGGGCAGCACAATGGCCCTTCAAAGATTTTTCCACCCCTTTACGCCCCGAAAACCCTGTTCCCTATGTAAACCAGAAAGGGGTGGTACAACGTGACCTGACCCCAAAAGAAAGCTTCTATGTTTTTCAGTCTTATTGGACCGATAAACCCATGGTGCATATTTATGGCCATGCCTGGACCACTCGTTGGGGGAATCGTAACGAACCCAAGCAGGTCAAAGTATTCTCTAATTGTGAACAGGCTGAACTCTTTGTAAACGGAGAATCACAGGGAATAAAACAACGCAACAGCCAGGACTTTCCTGCTGCCGGACTGCGCTGGATGGTGCGCTATAATGAAGGTGAAAACCATCTAAGGGTAATTGCCAAAAAAGATGATGTGGAGGTCGAAGACCATATTTATGTAAATTATCAAACTGAACAATGGGGTGAAGCAGCAACGCTGAGGCTTGAACTCATTTCACAAGCAGCCGATACAGCCGAAGTCCGTGTCCTGATGCTTGATGAAAATGCAGTATTGTGCCTGGATGCGGCAAATATTATCAACTTCCATCTCACTGGCGACGGTCGGCTGATTGATAATTTGGGTACGGCAAAAAGTTCCCGCACCGTGCAACTTGCAAACGGAAGGGCATCCATCCGGATAAAACTTAACGGGGGTGAATCGGTGGTTTCAGTAAATAGTGATGGGTTTCACACTGATTTGCTTCCCCTTTCAAGCAGCATGCCTGATAAAAAGCAAGAGCCGGCTATATTGGGTCCAACAAACCTTTTCAAAGTCCCATCAGCTTCTGCTGTAAAGGAGGTCATGACCCGTGTTGCCGACTGGCAACTCGATAGCCTCCCGGAACCAAAAATGAGACCTTCCGGCAATTTGGCATGGTATGAACATTTCGACTGGACCAATGCATCATTCTACACGGGTATCATGGCGCACTGGCAAACAACCGGCGATCCCAAATATCTTGAAACCATGATCCGGTTTGCTGAAGAGTCAGACTGGATGCCCGGTAAAAGGCTTCTTCATGCCGATGACCATGTGATCGGACAGGTTTATGCCGACATATACCTGCACGACAAGACCCGCGCCAACATGGCTCCTTTCATCGCCACCTTCGACACCATTATGGCTATGCCTGTAAATGGAAAAGAGCTATGGTGGTGGTGCGATGCCCTGTATATGGCCCCTCCTGCCCTCACCCAGCTCTTTAAAATAACCGGCGACACCAGATATCTCGACTTCATGGACAGACTTTGGTGGGAAGCTACAGACCATCTTTACGACCCAAAAGAACAGCTCTATTACCGTGACGACCGTTTTAAGATCAAAGCCGATGGGTCGGGAAGAAGGGAAAAAAATGGAGAAAAAGTGTTCTGGAGCAGAGGCAACGGCTGGGTAATGGGCGGTCTGGTCAGGGTGTTGCAGGATCTCCCTGAAGACTATCCATCCAGACAAAAATACATAGACCTTTTCAGGGATATGGCAGCCCGGATCGCAACATTACAGCATGGCGACGGACTCTGGCGTACCAGCCTGCTCAACCCCGAGGGACATGGTGAATCAAGCGGTTCAGCATTTTATACTTATGCTTTGGCATGGGGCGTAAATCAGGGGATACTCGACAAGGATATCTATATGCCTTATGCCCTGAGGGGATGGTACGGGCTCACCAACATTGTTAAACCCTCCGGTAAACTGGGCTGGACTCAGCAGATCGGATTCGCCCCGGATGAAATCCATGAAAACATGTCAGAAGTTTACGGTGCCGGTGCATTTCTGCTGGCTGGCAGCGAAATCATCGAACTCAGTATCAAAGACTAAAAAAACATATACTCCTTAAAAATCCCTGTTATTATGCATAAACCTACTACGAACATCATGAAAAAACTTAAACCCTTTATGACCTTGCTAATGATCATAGCCCTGATCAGTGGCACGATGGCACAAACTTCACGTGAATATTCGGTTGACGAAAAAGAACTACTTGAAGCAGACCTTGCAGCCGAAGCCTATGATGTTTATGTACTTACGACATCAGGTGGAGTATATGATCTTGAACATTATATTACAATTACTGCGAATACAGTAATTAAAGCTGCCGAAGGCCTTGCAGAAAAACCTGTTATTATGCGTAGCAACAATACAGGTATAGGAGCGGGTGTTTTCAGGATAGCAGATGAAACTGTAAACATTGGGTTAGAACGATTGATATTTGACGGAACCGTAACGGGTGACGTTAAAATAGTAGGCTTTCGCGCGGAGTCCACCGCTCACTTCGATGTTGAAAATTGTGTTTTCCGCAATTTTACACAGCATAACGGGGTGTTCCGCCTTCAAGGTCCTGAAAGCACAATAGATGTAAGAAACTCGGTTTTCCATGACATTACCCAGCGGGTAATTCACTACTATACGCCCACTATAGAATACGGCCATGTGAATATTGACAATTGTGTATTCTACAATATCAATGGTTCTGTTGTTTTTGCAAGGACAGCTTCAGCTGAGGGTGGCCCAACCATTCCATCTTCCCTCACTATAAATCATTCAACCTTCCACAATATATCACCTGGAAATGATGGTGTAATCAGAGGCAGAAACACTGCCACTGGCGAGACTCTTATAACTAACTCGGTCTTTACCAATATTTCCGGCCCTTTGACCGTTAACCAGCCGAGTGTTACTGTTGATTATTGCTATGTTGGCAGTTTGACCCCTATACCTGAGGGTACTAACCTGTTTTCAATAACCCCCGTTTATGAAGCCCCCGAAGATCAAAACTTCAGAATTCTTAATGCGGAATATTTTTTAGTCAGCACAGGTGAAATTGCAGGTGCTACTTTTTACTATCCCCCACGCGTAAACCCTGATCTTCTGATTGAAGATGGTACGCATGTAAGACTGTCATACAGCAGACCCATGGAAATCACTTCTGCAGAAAACGTTGAAAATTACGCCCTCAGCGGCACTTATGGTCTTACCGGAAATCCTTATTCCGCAGAACTTGTAAATGAACGTGAAGTATTACTCAATGTAGGAGATATAACCGATGTACCCGAAGGCGAAACCATCGTGATAACTGTAACCGATGTTACAGACCTGAATGGAGTTGCAGTTGAAGACAATAATGTGGCTGTTTTTCAGATTGTAGACCTGGAAGTATTTCTTGAGCCACAGACCGTAAACAATGGGGCGGGGCAGACTGTAGCTGTGCAGAGCTCTTTTTCGAGTGGCTATGTCTACATTGTTCTTGAACATGTACCCCAGGCAACCAAAGATGATCTCGATGTTGCAGTAGACGCTGCCCAGGCTGCATTTGCTGTGGTTACAAGTTCTAACACAAATATGAATATCTCTACTTTCAACCTGACTCCGGGAGTATATAATGCCTATTCGGTTTCTGCAGACGGTGAATTATCAGCCCCGTGTGCTAATACTGTAACAGTACTCAATGTACTTGATGTAATTGCCGGGCCAATTAGGACAGAGATCATGCACAATACCATGGACAGGCGCATCGGATATCCGGCCATTATTGCTCCGGGTGGTGAATATCCTTCTCTGAAGGTTATTGCACAAGAAACCGGAACCGTAGAAGTAAAAGTCGTATTGCTGGAAACCGGAGCTGTTGTTCAGCAGCTCGAACCCTTAAATATGATAAACGGCGAAGAAGAAACTTTCACTTTTACAGGTACTCCTGATGAAGGCAGATACACAATCCTTATTAGCATGGTTAACAATGAGGAACCTATTGTTCAGGACGCATTTTACTTTACAGTCATGGATGTCGACCAACTGCCAGATAATTATAGCATTGTAGTTCATAGGGGAGAAGATGATAAATTGGTTTATATTCCTGATCACAGAGGCAACCGGATCCCCGATTTTTCATACGTAGGTTATCGCGGTGCGGAAGATACCCCTGCGCCCATTCCTGATCTTCCTGTGAGGGTTGAACTGGAGCCCAAGGAGGGAGATGATACAGAAAGGATACAGGAAGCAATCGATGAAGTTTCGAGCCTGCCCTTAGATGCTGATGGTTTCCGTGGCGCTGTTTTGTTGAAAAAGGGCATATATGAGATAGGCGGTATATTGAATATCAATGCCAGCGGAGTTGTACTCCGGGGAAAAGGACAGGGTGATTTCAAAGACTTTTGGCTTGATCCCGCTTTGGACATGACCCTCGTTGAGCTAAAGGAGTCTCTTGAAGGTACCGAGGCAACCGTTCTGATAGCAACAGGTCAGGAACGGCGATTTCTTATCAGGGTCGAAGGAACAGGCGGGGTGGTCCTGGACTTATCTACTGAAACGGAAATTTTTGACAACTATGTGCCTGTTGGGGCGAACTCATTTACTGTAAACAGTGCAGAAAACTATCATGTGGGTGATCGTATCATTGTGGAACGCAGCGGAAACGAACATTGGATCAGCTACATTAAAATGGACCAGATTCCACCTGATGGTGGCACAATTACCCAGTGGCCTCCGTTTAGCCTTCAGTATGAATATGTGATTACAGCTATTGAAGGTAATCTCATCACCATTAATTCAAGCATTGTAAACGCCATTGAAAAGCGATGGGGTGGTGGACGCATTTATAAATATAGTGATCCGGAAAGGATTTCTCATTCGGGAGTTGAGAACCTTCGGGCAATCTCCTTTTGGAGAATAAACGAAGATGGGGTGGACGATACCCGTCATGCAGACAAATTTCTGTTGCTCGATAATATCCGTGATGGCTGGGCCCGGAATCTCACCGCAGAGCATTTCTATGAAAATGCTGCCTTTATGATGGGGAGAAACAGCCTGGCAATCACGATTAAAAACTCATCTAGCCTTATCGCACCGCGAGAATTTTATGCAGGCCCGGGATATGATCCTTCCGGACGAACCTTTTACGAAACGGGCGTATATACCGGACGCTATGGTTTTCATTTTACCGGACAACACGGCTTGGTGAAGGATTGTTATGCGGTGAATAATCGTCATGCCTTTGTGGTGAACTCAAGGGTTACAGGCCCCAATGTGTTCGTAAACTGCGAGGGAGAGAACAGCCTTACCTGGAGCGAGCCACACCACCGCTGGTCAACCGGAGGCTTATACGACAATGTGAAGGATGATATTGCCCTTATGAACCGCTTGAGGTTTGGTAGCGGCCATGGCTGGGCAGGTGCCAATTACGTGGCCTGGAACACCGAGGGACCACTGGTTTGCGAAAAACCTCCAACTGCCCAAAACTGGTCTATTGGTCACACGGGACAGTTGGTTTTTGGGCCATTTCATGACTGGAATATGACCAATTATGGTTTTAGCCTGGGATACTGGGAAAAACGGTTTGTGACCGTCAGCCCATACAGCCTTTATTATAAGCAACTGGAAGACCGTACCGGCGTGATGGTGTCTGCTCCAACAGTATGGAAACCAGCTATGGAATGGGGGAATATTGAGTTTTTCCCAAACCCTTCAACCGGAAGGGGAAACATACGTTTTACACAACCCAAAGAAGGTTGGTGCGAAATAAGTATCTATGACCTTTCAGGAAGGCGAGCCGGACAATCAGAAAAGAAGTTTTTCCTTGCCGGCACACATGAACAAGCCTGGGATTTTGGAAGCCTGCCTAACGGGATCTACGTTTTCAAATTACGCACCAATAGCGGAGTCATTACCACAAAGGGCATACTTACCCGTTGATCAGCTCCTCCGCAAAATGAAGCCAATCATGCCCCGCAAAATGACATCTGGCTTGCCTGCTAATTGGTTAACCGCTTACTCATGGCAAATTCTTTTGGGGTTTTCCCAAAATACTTTTTGAAACAGGAGATAAAGTGCGAAGGCGAGTTAAATCCAACCTCGTAAGCCACTTCGTTTACACCCAAATCTTCCTTTAACATGATCTCTGCGGCTTTCTTAAGGCGAATGACCCTGATAAAGTCGCTGGGTGATTTTCCCGTTACAGATTTAAACTTTCTGAAGAGCTGGCTGCGACTTACATTCAGCTTTTCGCTGAGGGTGATAATGGAGAACTCGGGGTCAGAATAATGATTCGCCATGATTTTTTCAACCTTTTCCAGGAACCTGGAGTCAGGAGAATCCTCACTATTGCCTTCTGAGTAGATGTTCTCCAGCAGGTATTTCTCCTTGATGGCTGCCCGTTGCTTCAACAGATTGTTTACTACGGTACGCAGGTATTTAATCTCAAAAGGTTTCTCCACATAGGCGTCAGCACCCACCTCAAGGCCATCCATCTTATTCTCGCTCGATACAAGCACTGTAAGGAGCACCACAGGGATGTGGGTAGTAATAAAATCTTTCTTTACCATAACACAAAGTTCTAACCCGCTCGTCTTATCCATCATAATATCAGAAACAATAATATCGGGTATCAGTTCTCTTGCCATTTCATAACCATCATTTCCGTTTGATGCCCTGTACACCTTAAAATCATCTGAGAATTCGTTTACAAGGTAGTGGGCAATTTCTTCATTGTCTTCCACTACAAGCATAATATCCATGTTATCATGGTCATCATTTTCTTCGTCACATAGATCTGTGGGCATAACCGGTTCGATGTAAACCGGCTTATCCATTCTTGAGACATCAGGATGAGATGATTCTACTTCAATAATTTCGTCCTTAGAATAGGACTCCTTATTGACAGGTATGGTTAGTGAGAATTTGGTATATATTCCCGGTTCTGATTTTGCCTCAATTGATCCGTGATGCACCTCAGAAAGTCTTTTTGCAAAGGAAAGCCCGATACCAGTCCCTGAAAAATGTGCCTTGTCGGGTGATTTTGATGTAAAGAACCTGTCAAAAACAAAGGACAGCTCATCCTGGGCAATACCTATTCCATTGTCTGTTACTGAAATGGTAGCCAGTTTTCGGGTCAGGTTAATTGTTACATTTATATTTCCACCTTCCGGGGTAAACTTAAAGGCATTTGACAGTAAATTAAACAGGATCTTTTGAAGTATCTCGGCATCAAACCAACAGGTGCCATACTCAGGAGTGGGAATGTCTAACTTAAAGTCAATTCGTTTTTTCTCTGCCAGGTCTTCGAAGTTTTCTGCCACCCTGCAAATGAGATCCTTCAAACTGCCTGGCCTGATACGTACTTTGTAATAATCCTGCTCTGCCTTTCGAAAATCAATCAGCTGATTTCCAAGAAACTTCAGGCGGGTAATATTGCCCTTTATCAGTTTGTAGTAATAGTCTTTTTTCTCCCTGGAGATGCCTTCGCTTACAAGATTATCAAGTGGTGCCGTGATAAGGGTCAGCGGGGTCTTAAACTCATGGGTAATATTGGTAAAAAACCTTAGCTTCATTTGGTTGAGTTCTTCGATCCGTTCCTTCTCACGCTTTTCATTGAGTATCCTGTTTCGTTCTTTCAATCGCCAGGAAATAAGCCTGTGAATAGAGAACACCATCAGGAAAACAATGATAAAATAAACAAAAAGAGCCAGATTGGTGCGCCAGGGTGGCGGAAGGATCGTGATCTTTATGGATGCACCGGTTTCATTCCAGACATCGTCATTGTTGGAGGCAATCACCCTGAACGTGTACTTTCCGTCACGGAGATTCATAAAACCCACACTTCGCTGGTGGCCTATATCGACCCAGTCTTCGTTATGACCTTCAAGCTTGTATCTGTATCGGTTCTTTTCCGCCGATAAATAATTAAGTGCAACGAACTCCAGTGTGAATATTGACTGGGTATAATGTAGTACAATCTTTTCGGTTTCAGAGACCCTTTTATCCAGTATTTTGGTTTCATCGCCTGGAGTTACAACCCGATCAAACAGCTTGAAGTCCGTGATCATGACCCTTGGAGGAAACTCATTTTTACGAAGTTCATTGGGGTTGAAAAAGTTAAAACCATTAATCCCCCCAAAGAAAATTTGATTGGAGCTGTTCTTGAAGAACGCCCCTCTGTTAAATTCGTAGCTTTGAAGACCATCACCCGTATCAAAAATTCTTGAATGGCCTGTATTGATGTTAAACCTGGTAATTCCCCTGTTTGTAGAGATCCAAAGGTTAGAATGTCCATCCAGTACAAGGCCATTTATAACCTTGTTTGGCAGGTTAATAATGTCACTCATATCCACAAAGATGTCGTTTTGAACATCATACCTACAAATACCACCGTTTGTACCTATCCACAGGTCACCCTCGGGATCATCTGTAATGCAGATAATGTAATTATCTATTATACTGTTTGGATTTTCCGGCTCCATGCTGAAATTGATAAACTCATCCTTCAGTCTGTTATAAAGATGCAGCCCCCCTTCACGTGTCCCCACCCATATGTTTCCCCGGGTGTCATTATAAATATGGGTAATAAAAAAGTCACGCAATCCGGCACTGTTGTCATCCTGCAGATAATGAACTGTTTTATCGTTTTTATTGTCAACCCGGTACAAACCATTGATTGTGCCAATCCACATTTGCCCGTTTGGATATTCGCAAAATGTGTACACCCTGGAATTTGCAAGCATGTGATGATAACGATTTGTTCGGGGATTATAGCGATACACACCCCTGCCCCATGTTCCGATCCACAACATTCCATCACTATCCGTGTATAGCGATTTGATATGATTTGTGTGGAGATCCAGGCCTGACTCACTATGAAATGTAGTGAACCTTCCTGTAGAAGATCGAAAGAAATTAACACCACCACCCTCTGTGCCAATCCACATCCCATCATCTGCCTCCGCAAATGAGCTGACAATATTGTCTGAGATACTGTTGCTGTTGGGGATGTGAAAAAAATGTTTGAATTTAGGTGGAAGAAATCCCAGAAACGTAATTCCGCCACCCCAGGTACCTACCCAGTAATTGCCATCCCTATCCTCAATAAATGAATAGACAGAGTTATGGGATAATGAGTGGGGTTCATTGGGCCTTTTTGTGAACAACAAATAATCTCCATTTTCTGGATTCAACCTTACAAGTCCTCTTGATAACCCAATCCAAACATCCCCCTTTCTGTCTTCATGAAGGGTTCTGACATGTAGGTGATCCAACCGATCAATTCCAAAGGGGTTTTTTATTGTTTCTTTCAGCTCTGAATCAGCAAATATGTATAATCCCGCAGGAGTCCCAAACCAAATATTGCCCTTTCTGTCAATAATAACGGGAATGTCAAAATAGCCTGACATCAGAGAAGGAGAGATCTCAACCAACATCATAAGCTCACGGGTGTCTTTGGTAAGCTTGAATATGCCGCTTCGGGCACCCAGCACCAGGGTATTATGGTCAATGGCAGCAATAGCTGTTATTTGAATGTCCTCATCATTGTTGGCGTTAAATGGCTGAAAACCGCTATGATCTGGTTCTTTGTAATACAGGCCTCTGTCAGTTCCCAAAAACAAGACATTGTTTTCATCTTCAAATATGACATTCACCGGGACAGGTTGGAAGGAATCCAGTTTGTACCTGATAAAATTTCTTTTATCTCTGTCATAGCGGTTTAAGTCTCCGTACCGGGTGCCTATCCATAGTGATTTGCTGGAGTCTTCAAAGATGGTAAGGGCTTCATTGTCCGAAAGACTGGTCGAGTCAGCTGAGGCGTTCATAAATACCTCAAAGTTGTACCCATCAAAACGGTTAAGTCCTCCCCCACGCGTACCCATCCAGATAAAACCATCCGAATCCTGAAGCACTGCAAAGACAGTACTCTGGGAAAGTCCTTCACCAACAGAAATTGTCGAGATGGAATAATCCTGCGACGGATAGCTGCCATATGCAAGGTAAAGAAAACCCGGAATAAGCAACAATGCCATGAAAAAACTGAGTTGTATATTCACAGTCATTAGCGTAAGATTTATAAACCAATATCCCATAAAGATAGGAAATTCCTTTTTAATAATGCAACGAAATCGAAATTATCTGACCAGATTTTTATACACCCTGAAACGAATTCTAAACAGATTGCGAATATTAGGCAATTCAATGTATCCATATTGACCTATTTTGCGCACAATTTAACATAACAATACAAAAACCATCATTATGAACTTAAAATCTATTCTTTCGCTGGCCATAACCGCAACCCTATTCCTTTTTTTATCATGCGCTGAGCCCAATAAAAAATTCAATATAAAGGAATTCATATCCCATCAGCTAAGAATCGGTGTGAATGAAGCCGAAACACGGATCAATGATCAACTGGCAGCCGATGACCAGGGTGAACTGCGTGTGAGTCCCAGATCGGTGAGCGAGGAAGGAGAGCTAAACATCGTTCCTTCGCGCGACTGGACAAGCGGATTCTTCCCGGGAAACCTTTGGTACATGTACGAATGGACAGGGGATGATTTCTGGCTTGAAAAGGCAAAATATTTTACCTCCTATATTGAGCAGGAGAAGTACAATGACAGGACACATGACATGGGATTTAAGATCTACTGCAGTTTTGGAAATGGCTACCGCCTCATCAATGATCCACAATACCGCGACATCATGATCCATTCGGCCAACACCCTGATTACACGGTTTAACGAGGCAGTGGGCAGCCTCCGATCGTGGGATCATAACAGGGACAAATGGGACTTCCCCGTCATTATCGACAACATGATGAACCTAGAACTTTTGTTCTGGGCTACCCGTGCTACTGGCGACTCGACATACTACGACATTGCAGTGAGCCATGCCGATTTAACCCTGCGGGAGCACTTCCGGCCTGATGCCAGCTCTTATCACGTAATTGACTTTAATCCGGAAACCGGGGAAGTACAAAACCGACACACCCACCAGGGATATGCACACGAATCAGCATGGGCCAGGGGGCAGGCCTGGGGCTTCTATGGGTTTGTCATGGCCTATCGTGAAACGGGTTCCAAAGCGTATCTTGAAAAAGCAGAAAGAATCGCATCCTTTGTTTTTGAGCACCCCAACCTCCCGGCTGATCTGATTCCCTACTGGGATTTCAATGCACCGGGGATTCCTGATGAGCCCCGTGATGTATCTGCTGCCACCATTATCGCATCAGCCCTCTATGAGCTGAGCACCATGGTCAATGAAAAAAGCGGTTTCTACAAAAAAACAGCCGATACGATCCTTGATAACCTTGAAGCCTATTACCTGTCGCCCGAAGGTGAAAACTACGGCTTTCTCCTCACCCAAAGTACCGGTCATGCACCGCATGGGTATGAAAGGGCCGTGCCCATAATTTACGCCGACTACTATTACCTCGAAGCGTTGCTGAGAAAGAGCAGCATAGAGCGCGGAAGAAATTGAAGATCATGGCATGATAGTCCTCTTGATTTCCGGGTAATTCCTTTCAGACCAGCTCTTTTTCCCTGATACCGACAGTCTGAATATTTTCCTGTATATTCGTTTTCCCTTTTATGGGTGTATATATTGATGGCGGCGGAAGGGAAAGAATGCCTTATGAGGCGGATGCCTATGTGCAGCAGATCAGCCATTATGCGGTTGACCGCGAATATGCCATACAAAGATACACCACCAACTTCCTGATATTTAATCCGAGCTGGCCCACTGAATGGCACCTGCATATTGTGCTGATGGCATGGGCAGATTACATGGCAACAGGCGATGCCAGGCTCCTGGAAACCTATTACGATGAATTGAAAAAGAAAACACTCCTGCCCCTCGCCAGGGAAGACGGACTTATCAGCACCCGCACCGGCCTGGTAACAGAAGAGTTTCTTGCAGGTATTCATTACTATGGAAAGAGCTTCAGGGATATTGTGGACTGGCCTCAGGGCACCCCGGCCAATGAATCGCGCCACAGAAGCGGCCATGGAAGCATCACCTTTGAAGGTGAAACAGACCGATACGTGTTTTCAGACATCAACACCGTTGTGAATGCATTCCATTACCGCAACCTGGTGCTGATGGGCAAAGAGGCTTATATACCGACGGGGAGGACATCTTTCACACTTCACTGCATGCCAATATGTTTCCCGTGGCATTTGGACTTGCACCCAAAGAGAGTTACCCACGCCTCCGGGATTTTATCATTGCCAAGGGCATGGCATGCAGCCCCTATGGCGCCCCTTACCTGTTTGATGCCCTCTATGAGCTGGATGCACAGGATTATGCCTTCAGGCTGCTTACCTCCGAGATGGACCGGAGCTGGATGAACATGATCCGGTTTGGCACCACGATCACTTCCAAGTCATGGGATATCAAATACAAAAGAAACATGACATGGAACCACGCATGGGGCGCTTCCCCAACCTACATGATCAACAATAAGATTTTCGGTATTGAGCCGCTTGAACCGGCTTTCAGGACGATGCTGATAAAACCACAGTCCGGCGACCTGGCGAGCGCACGGATAAAAAGTCCGACAATCAGGGGACCCATACATGCTGAATTTAAGCAAAAACCCGGAGGGGAGTTCAACCTGGAGGTCATCATCCCACCCAACACCAGGGCAAGGGTGATGCTTCCCCTTCCTGACAGTGAAGACTATATGGTATTTGTGAATGGCAGCAAAACACCTGTCGTTATCGAAGACGGATCAGTGCTGGTTGGTGATTTCAATGCCGGCAAGTACCGGATGGAAATTAAGTGGGATCAATGAACCTTTTGTGATCTGGTGAAAGCGCACTTTGCCCCGATTTTTTATCATTTTTTGTTTATTCACGCCCTGATTATTTCAAATAATATTGATATATTTGCCCTGATTTTTTTAATTAAAAAAGCATATTATACTAATTATAAGCATGAAAAGATCAATATCGAAATTGCTTGATCAATGGGTAGATGATCCGCAGCGAAAAGTGCTGCTTTTAAGAGGTGCCAGGCAGGTAGGCAAAACCTATTCATTGCGCGAAACCGGTAAAAAGTTTAAGCATTATCTTGAGGTTAATTTTGAGATGGATAAATCTGTACATGCATTTTTTCATGGCGATCTGGATCCGGATGAGATATGCAATAACCTGTCGGCCTTCTACAATGTTCCAATCCGTGATGGGCAAACTCTGTTGTTTTTTGATGAGATCCAGGCCTGTCTGCCTGCTATTTCATCCTTAAGATTCTTTTATGAAAAGCGTCCGGATTTACACGTGGCTGCTGCCGGCTCACTGCTAGAGTTCGCATTAAAGGAAATCCCGTCTTTCGGGGTGGGCAGGATACAGTTTTTATTTATGTACCCAATGTCATTCGCCGAATTCCTTTGGGCGAAGCAGGAACAGCAACTTTATGATTTACTCCGAAAATGCAATCCTGAAAAGCCACTAAACGAAGTTTTTCATCATAAGCTTGTCAACTACCTGAAACAATTTCTCATCACGGGCGGTTTGCCCGAAGTGGTTGAGACTTTTATCAGAACCGGTGAATTGAGGCAAGCACAAAAAGTTCTGGATCAGCTGATCACCGGTTTGGATGATGACTTTGCGAAATACAAAAAACGTGTTCCCGCTTTTCGGCTCAGAGAAGTTTTTCAGGCTGTCACAGCACAATCAGGAAATAAATTCACCATCTCAAAAGCATCCGAGAACCTTAACCATTATCAGATCAATGAATGCCTGACATTGCTCGAAATGGCCGGACTGATTCATAAAATAAAACACAGCAGCGCAGATGGCATTCCAATTGGTGCTGGAGTAAGCCATAAAAAGTTTAAAGTCATCATGTTTGACCACGGGATATTTCAACGCCTGCTGGGGCTGGAGCTCTCACAGCATCTGCTAACCAATAATTTTGAAACCATCAACAAGGGCAATCTTGCCGAACAATTTGCCGGAACAGAAATACTGAAATACCAAAATCCCCAGAATAAAACCCAGTTATACTACTGGCATCGCGAAAAACGGGGAAGCACTGCCGAAGTAGACTATATCATACAAAAATCAGAAAACATCATACCTGTTGAGGTAAAGTCGGGCAGCCAGGGCAAGATGCAGAGTATGTGGATGTTTCTTAAAGAAAAAAGTCGGGGAAGTGGAGTCAGAATTTCACTTGAGAACTTTGCAAGTTATTCAGGTATAAATGTTTATCCGTTGTATGGTATGGAGAATATTTTTGCTGCATAATTTTGCAAGAACACCAGAACTTCCTGACCTGGCAGACATGAAAGGGTATGCATTGGGGCTAAGGTCAAGATGGTTCAAGCCATGAATGCTGGTCAGCAATTCAGGTTATCGAAACAGAAGAGATACGCCCAAACAGGCAAAATGGGGTATAGAGCGTCGGGGCCGGCAGATACCGGGTATACATGATTGGATGAAAGACCCTGGAAACAGGAACTACTCCATCAACAATGCATTGAACAGCAACTTATAGGTTGCCGGTGTCGAGCCCCTGAATTGCGGACAGAAGGAGAACAGCACCAATTGCCCCTCCCCTTTCTTTACCCAGACCATAGCTACCTGGTTGGTAAGCAATTGTTCATTCTGGATAAAGCCGCTCATCAGAATCTCGTTTTTCTCCTTCGGGAATGTGGCAATCACCCGCCTGTCCATGTCGAAATAGGGAAAACTGGTGGCAAACACAGGATTGCCACGGTGAAACACACCAATCTCTTCGGGTAACCCCAGCGTCAACGGATGATCAGGCCTGAGCCTGACCCGCAGCAAGGAGCCGGTCACATCCAGCCCCTGCTCCTGCAAGCGGCTGCCAATGTTCGACACAGGTAAGCTGAACTCCTCCTTATCTCCGTTGTCATCCTCAATACTGAGGTTGCCCATGAACAATTCCGTCGACCGTCCCCATGAAACCACCTTGCCCCCCTTGTCCAGGAAGCCAAGCAGGTTATTAAGCCCCTTCTGCTCCATCCCTTTGGCATAGTCAGGGGGGTATCTTGATATAATATAGTTGCCCGGACTTCCTCCCTTTCCTGCCATAAGCACCGCCTGACTCTGGTCAGGCAAAACGACCAGGTCAAAGTCGCGCACCAGGTTGGCCTCCTGCAGTTCAGCCGGCCTTAGCACCTTGTAGGGTATATGATGGGTGTCGAATAAGAATCGGGTCCAGCCGGCATCCATGTCGTGGAACCAGCTCTCTATTAAAGCGATGCGGGGCACCTGCAGCTGGACAGACTGGCCGTCAAATTGCGATGTGAGGCAGACTGGGTCAACCAGCAGGTCTTCCAAAATTTCATCGGCCCTGCGATGCGAAGGTACGTAAAAGCTTCCCTCAGGAATCGTCATCCCACGATAAGAAAAAGGTTCTGTAAGACGCTCCACCCTGATGCCCAGCGCCGCGGCCCTGAAGGCAGCCTTGTAACTCTCGTTGTGGTTGGCTGAAAACAAAAAGCCTTCATGGTTTTCGGGCTGTGCTGCAGTGATCTTGTATGGGATGTCGACTTTCCGCAATAAAGTGCCCGGTATTTCAACCCTGGTGTTTATTTCTGCTGACTCGACACCCTTATGCAGTGGCAGCGACCAGCTGGTGATGTCGTATGGCCTGATCATGTCGCCACCCCTCGAATAATGCCGCACCGGGTAGGTCTGCGACTCCATCACCTCCTTGATGAACGCCCTGAAGGGTTGGTCGAGCGGCACCACAATATCGCCGGCGCGAAACATTCTGTTCTGTACCTCGCGGTCGTTCAGCAACTCATAAGCAGATACCCCGTGCTTATTGAGCAGGTTTACCAGGTCGGCCAGTTCGCTCTGGTCATGCTGCTGGCGGGGCAGGATGTAGTAATATGGCGGTTCTGTCCGGCCCCGTTCTACTTCCTTGCGTGCAATGTCGTGACGATAGCGGAGGATCTCCTCACGGTGAATGGCGGCCGTATGCATGTATGAAAGGGTATTGACACGCTCGTACTCTATGATGTCAGACAGGTGCCACCAGCCACCCGGCCAGGGATCGGGCATGTTGATGCTGATGTCGTATTCAGCCATCCCCTTGCCGGTCACCGTAAGCTCGTTAGACTCGATGTATATGGGACTGGCGATATCTACGCTTGCAGCCTCAGACAACATAGCCACCACACCCTTCCACAGACTGGTTGAAGTGTTGCCAGGCCAATACATATCGAACAGGTAGTTAACCGACACACCCTGCAGTCCGGCATCCGTCATGGCCGTAAGCGACCTGGACCCAAATATGCGCTTCCAGTTCCAAATGCCTGGCTGTATGTTTTCAGAAATGGGATCGCTGGGCGGAGAGATGTAATACCGGGGCCCGCGCGAACCCATCTGGTGACGTTCAACGGCCACCTGAGGGAACCACTCCTTGCTGTATGCCCTGGCAATAGCCTGGTTCTCCTTCAGATTCAGGGTTATAAAATCCCGGTTGATGTTGTGACCGGCATATTTATGATAAACACCCGGCATCGAACTGCCTTCGTATTTCGTGCCCAGGTACTTTTTGTAATGTTCAACAATCATGTTCATGCCATCAGGGTTGTGTGATGGGGTGAACATATATACCGCATTGTCAAGTGTTTTCCTGATCCCGCGGTCATCAGAGGTGATCATTTCATAGACAATCAGAGGGGCTGCCTGCGATGGACCTACCTCCGTACTGTGCATCGACAGGGTCATCAGGAAAAAAACACGCCCCTCCTCCACCAGTTGGTCGACCTCCTCAGGGGCAAGGTCTGCCTTCATTGCAAGCCGCCGGTTGATCTCGCGCAGGCGGTCAAGCCTGGTGATGTTCTCAGCCGATGATACAAATGCCAGGTACAACGGCTTACCAAACTCCGACGTGCCGATCTGTTCGAGCTTTACCATTGGCGACACTTCTTCCAGCCGCTTCAGGTAGGAGATCATCTCCTCATAGTTGAACAGTTTCCGGTCTTCACCGGGGGTGAAACCAAAATGTGACGCAGGATCGGGAATGCCGGCTGACTGTGCATGCACCATGGCACCACCCAGTGAAATAAACAAAACAAATAGCTTAAGCAATGCCGTTTTTACAAACATGGCCGGTTGATAAGAATTGGTAAATTGCATGGAATGAGGATTTGGAGTATATTGATTTGGTTATTGCTGACTGAATATTTTATAGCAACCAACCAAAAATACTAAAATTATCCCAAAAAGCTTTTCAGGTTTTTTAAATGAGTCATCTCCAAAAACCAAATGAAGTTGAACCTTGCCTTAAAACGGTCAACGCCATTTTGTTTAACCCCTATCCCAAAACAGCTATTGATTAAAAAGTTCCCCCAGGGTACTTTTGGTCTTTGGTATCCTCAATTATGAACCCCCAAGCTAATCAATTATGACACCAAAGCTTTACACTCATTCAGGACTTGCCCATCTGCTGGCAATGATCGTTCTTTTTTTTATTGGTGCACCATCATCCGGACAATGCAACTTCACCAACCCTGTCAGGGGTGGTGATGCCCCCGACCCGCACGTTGTTTACAAGGATGGCTTTTATTACGGTTGCCACACCACCGACAGCGACGTCAGGATCTACCGCTCTGAAACGCTGCACGACATCTTTCAGGGTGAATGGGTCAGCGTATGGGGTGGCAAGCCAAATATATGGGCACCGGAGATCCATTACATAGAAGGCAAATGGTACATATACACCACCTATAACACCGGCAGCTTCTGGTTCAACACCGTGGTGCTGGAAGGCAACAGCCAGGATCCTTTCGATGGCTTCACCCTTAAGGCAACCTTTAACCAGCTCAGCAATACCATCGACGCAACCGTATGGCAGGACAGCACCGACCGGCAGATCTATATGGCCTATTCCCGTATGGACGGCACCTCACAAATGCAGGAGATCTGGATCACCAAAATGCAAAACCCCTATACCCTGCAAGGCAGTCCCGTCAGACTCTCCTATCCAGAGTTCGCCTGGGAGAAAAAGCCATACGGGGTGAATGAAGGACCGGCTTTTCTGCAGCATGGCAACAAACTGCATATCATCTATTCTGCCAGCCAGTGTCATTATGAAGATTATTGTCTTGGGATGCTGACTGCCGAAATGGGAAGCAACTATATGGATCCTGCATCATGGACAAAACATCCTGAGCCTGTTTTTTCAAAATATCCTGAAAACAACGCTTATGCAGTGGGCCATCACTCCTGTATCCAAACGCCTGGGGGGGAGTGGTGGCTCATCTATCACGGAAAATATAACCACAACAAGAATACAGTCGAAGCCCCCCGCGATGCGCGAATGCAGCCATTCTACTTCAGGGATGATTACCCGGTATTCGGTGTTCCCGTGGCTGCAGGCACACCCCTCAATTGTGCCGATACCGGCGGTGATATCTGCGACAACCTGTTCACATACACCAATCCGGTTATTCTTGATGAGTCGCCCGACCCAAGTGTGTATTACGACAGCAACACCGGATGGTACTATGTTTACAGCACCTTCCGTGAAGCTTTCCGTTCAAAAGACCTGGTCAACTGGGAACCCCTGGGTGATGTACTGGATGTTTCCGGAAACAAGGAAACCACGTGGGCACCAAATGTGTCCAGGAGGAAAAAAGACGGACTGATCTACATGTTCTACACACAGGATGCCAGGCTTTTTATAGCCAGGGCTGAAACACCAGAGGGCCCCTTTGAATACCATGCCGGCCCCCTGTTCGATTTCTGGTCGATCGACTCCCATTTCTTTCAGGACGACGACGGAAAAGATTATATGTACTGGAACATCGGGGGCTGTGACGAAAACTCAGGGATATGGGGTGGTCAGCTGAACGACGACCTCACCGGGGTCATCAGCCAGCACCGGCTCCTGGGAGAAGTCACCCACAACGAATCGTGGATCACCGAATGCGTGCGAGAAGGTCCTTATATTCTGAAGCACAACGGACTGTATTACCTGGTCTATTCGGGCAATGGTACAGGTGTCAACTACGGAGTGGGGTTCGCCACCTCCGCCAACCCACTCGGACCATATACCATTTATCCCGACAACCCCATCATGTGGGATGGGGAAACCGGACCTGGGCATTGCAGTTTCACGTGGGCGCCAGACAGCACGTATTTTCTTGTCTTCTACCATCAGCACCATTATGGGAAGCGTTGTGCTTCTGTCGACAAAGCAGAGTTCGTGTCCGGCGAAAACGGAACGGATGTGCTGAAGATCCATTTTACCAATAAAAAACAACAGGCATTTCCATTTTGCGATAATTTCCTGGCCGGTGGCGATGAATGCAACATACCCCAAACACCTTTTAAAGAGCACACCATACCCGGGGTCATTGAGGCAGAAGACTTCGACAACGGCTGTCCGGGCGAGGCCTATTTCGACACCACTCCCTTCAACCAGGGTGGCGAGTATCGCGATACTCGCCACCCTG
>PWKN01000074.1 GCA_003559735.1 Bacteroidales bacterium
CAAAAACCGGTTCCCTGAGCCGTCTGGCAAAAACATGTACTCCGACCCGTCTGGCAAAAACCGGTTCACTGACCCGAGCCGGCATCCTGATGGCTGGTTTTGCGATCATAGTCCCGCTAACTGTTATGGGCGCAACACCATATAATTGGGACCCGGATAACGAGGTGTTGCCCAGGCGGGCATTTATCGGGGTGCGCCTGCTGAACGTGACCGACTCCATCGCAATACGCAACACCTTATCAGACATAAACGGCGTATATGTCGCTGAGCTTAGTGAAGGGGGATCGGCAGCTGAAATAGGGTTGCAAACAAGCGATGTCATCCTTGAGGCCAATGGCTTTAAGGCTGCCTCAGTGTACCCCTTCATCGACCACATTGCCCGCTACCAGGAAGGGGACAGGATCACCCTTGAAATTGTGCGCAACGGAAGAATAAAAACTCTCAGCGGCAAAATGAAGGGATTTCCCCCGGAAACATCACCCTATGCAGAAGTGATCTACGACCAGGTCCCCTTTGAAGACGGCTACGTGCGCACCATCATACATAAGCCGCATGACCAGGGGAGGCATCCTGTGTTGTTTTTCGTACAGGGATATCCCTGCTCGTCTGTCGACAACATGGGACCGTATCATCCATATACCAGAGTGCTTGAAGGCTTCAGCAAACGGGGTTATGTGGTTGTAAAAACCGAAAAAGCGGGCATGGGCGATTCCCGGAGCAGCCGCACATGTGCCGATGTCACCCTATACGAAGAGACCGCACTGTTTTCGGCATCATACAACAAACTGGCAAAGTATGACTTTGTGGATCTTGACAATGTATTCGTTTTTGGTCATTCGATGGGCGGCGTGCAGGCCCCTATGATGGATTTCGATTTCGACCCCCGGGGCATCATTGTGTTTGGCACGGTGGTGAGGCCATGGTTCGAATACCTGGTTGAACAGACCCGCATACAGCGCCTGTTGCTCGGACAGGATTACCTGGTAAATGAGAAAAACCACGAGCAATCCATACGCTTTTACTATCGCTTCATGCTTGAAAAAGAAAGTCCGGAGATGCTTATGCTGGATCCCGAAATGGCTGATTTCCTCGATCGCTACTGGAATTATGAGGAAGGGGGATACATGAACGGCAGGCATTACAGTTTCTGGCATCAGCTGCAGGATACACGCCTGTTTACCGCCTGGAGCGAAGTGAATGCACACGTGCTGTCACTCCACGGTGAGGGGGAGTTTGTGGCATTCAATCCCTGGGAGCATGAGCTCATCGCTGACATTGTAAACCATTACAATCCCGGAATGGCAACCTACAAGCGTGTCCCCAATGTGGATCATGGATTTATCTATGTAGATGACCTTGAACACGCCGTGGCCATCAGAAGTGACAATCAATACCGGCGCAACAACATCCACACGGGTATTGCCGATATGATAGCAGACTGGATGGAGGAGGTCAGCACCCGTTGACCAAACACTCGCTGCGCAAAAAACCGTTAAGCAAACAACCTTTGCGCAAACACTCGCTGCGCAAAAAACCGTTAAGCAAACAACCTTTGCGCAAACACTCGCTGAGCAAACAACCGTTGCGCACACAACCGTTGCGCAAGCACGTTGAAATTTGCCCGCCAGGGTGGTCTGCCGGGGATAGCAGATAATAAAATCGTTAACAACAGAAGCCAAAAGCCTGGATGTTTTTATTATCTTTGAGCGCAACAAACAGCTCAGGCATGAATTTAACGATTGAAAACATCCTGCTTATAGGCTCAATTTTGCTGTTTATTTCGGTCATTGCAGGCAAAACTTCGTATAAGTTCGGCGTACCAATCCTGATCCTGTTCCTGGCCATTGGTATGCTTGCCGGCTCAGAAGGCATCGGAGGCATCTATTTTGACGACCCCAGCACATCGCGGTTTATCGGTGTTGTTGCACTCAACTTTATATTGTTTTCGGGTGGACTTGATACCAGCTGGAAGACGATACGGCCGGTGATGTGGCAGGGGGTTACATTATCCACCCTGGGCGTATTGATCACCTGCGTTTCGGTTGGACTGTTTGTTTACCTGGTAACCGATTTCTCGATCTACGAAGGACTTTTACTGGGTGCGATTGTATCATCAACCGACGCGGCTGCTGTTTTTTCCATCCTGCGGTCAAAGAACCTCGGACTTAAAGATAAGCTCAGACCGCTCCTGGAGCTTGAAAGCGGAAGCAACGATCCCATGGCCTACTTTTTAACGGTCGCTTTCCTCGGACTGGTTCTTCACCAGGATGCCAGTTTTTTCAGCATTATTCCGTTGTTTTTTACACAGTTGATTATTGGCGGAGTACTGGGATTTGCGTTTGGAAAACTGGGGTACATTGTTATCAATAAAATCGCACTTGAATATGAGGGTCTGTATCCGGTACTGGTCATTGCCCTGATGTTCTTTACCTTTTCCTTTACGGATTTCATTTATGGCAATGGCTTCCTGGCAGTCTACATCGCAGCTGTCTACCTGGGCAATCACGACCTCATCCATAAAAAAACCATTTTAAAGGCATTTGACGGTTTTGCATGGCTGATGCAGATCGTCCTGTTCCTTACGCTTGGGTTGCTTGTCTATCCCAGCCAGGTAGTACCCGTGGTTGGGATAGGCCTCCTGATCTCCGGTTTTTTAATCCTGGTTGCCAGACCCCTCAGTGTTTTTATATGCCTGGCATTCTTTAAAATGAAGAACAAATGCAGGTGGTTTGTATCGTGGGTCGGACTAAAAGGAGCAGTACCCATTGTGTTTGCCACGTATCCGCTGATAGCCAACCTGGAAAAATCCTACATGATCTTCAATATTGTTTTCTTTATATCGGTATCGTCAGTGATCCTTCAGGGCACATCCCTCCCACTGGCAGGCAAATGGCTGCGTGTGGTATTGCCTGAAAAGGCCAAACCAAAGACACCACTGGACATTCTTCTCAATGATGATGTGAAGTCTGAGTATATGGAACTTGAAATCACTCGCGGTTCTCCAGCCATAGGGAAAAAAGTATTCGAGCTCCATTTCCCAAATACGGCGATCATCGCATTGATCAAAAGAAAAAACAAATATTTGGTTCCCAAAGGAGACACTACACTGGAGGCAGGTGATCAGTTGGTTATCCTCTCTGAAGACAAAAAGGGTTTGCATGAGGCGTCTGGTTGCCTTACTGGTAAGGATTAATAAATAATAATGTCTGCCTGTTAAGTCAAAAGTCTGTATATGTTACCACATATAGTTCAACAGTTTTTCCCAGATCACCAGATCGATACCATCAGCCCTTACGGGTGCGGGCATATCAACACAACATTCAAGCTCGACCTGAAAGGGTTCAGCAACAGCTATATTCTCCAGCGCATCAACACAAATGTGTTTCATAACCCCCAGGGCATAGCTGAAACACATCTGCGTTTGCAGGATTCCATCTTCCGGACAGAACAACCCATCGAGATCGCCAGACTGATTCCGGCAGCCGATGGGAGGTGTTTGCATACCGAAAGCAATGGGAGCGTCTGGCGGATGACATCCTTTATTGAAGGGTCACATACCAGGGAGATAGTGGAAGAGTTGTGGCAGGCCTCAGAAGCCGGAAATGCCTACGGATGGTTTGCATATGCTTGCAGAGACCTTGAACCGTCATCGTTTCCGGAAGCCATCAAAGATTTCCACCGTTTTTCTTCCAGGATACGTCAGCTGGATGAAGCGATCGAACAAAACAAAGCCGGGCGGCTGAAAAAGGCAAAGGATATTGTACGCTTCTACAAAGAACGTGAGCACCAGGTCATTCAGGTAGAAGAGCTCGTTGACAGCGGAAGCATCCCGTTGCGGATCGTTCATAACGATACCAAGATCAACAACCTCCTGTTTAAGGGCAACAGGGCCGCGGCTGTAATTGACCTTGATACCGTGGGTCCCGGCATTTTGAATTATGATTATGGTGATGCCCTGAGAACATCTGCCAGTACTGCCAATGAAGATGAAAAAGACCTTAGCCGGATGGGTTTCAACTTTGACTTCTTCAGGGCGTTCACCAAAAGCTATATGGGTCAGGTGAAAGATATGGTGACTGACGATGAGCGCAGGTATTTTTTCCGGGAACCGGGCATGATGACCTACATCATGGGGATCCGCTTCCTGACCGACTACCTCAATGGCGACACCTATTACAGAACCGCTTTTGAAGACCATAACCTGGTGCGCACCAGTACACAAAAGAAGCTGATCGAAAGCATCGAAAACAAAACAACGGAAATGCAGCAGGTCATCGACGAGGCCCTTGAACCTTGATTGAATATGACGATCAATTAATCCCATTCCAAACAGTGGATTCAGGGTATTGACCAAGTCCTTAACCGGACACTATTGATAACCGGATTAAAAAACCATCCCAAAAAAAACAAGATCATGAAACGACAATCAGTAAATTTCTTTCGCAGCATACAACTTACTATGCTTATAGGTTGTTCTGTTGTGCTGATGACCACGGGTTGCTCACCATCGCAAACTTCAAAACAAACTCCTTTTGCGGCAGTGGAGGTTTTCTCAACGCCAACAAGACCCGGCGGACAAACTCATGTGCTGGAGCTGCGGGCCGACCCCATTGATACGGTGAAGGTGGCCATTATCGGACTCGGAATGCGCGGTCAAGGGGCTGTGCACAGACTGAGTTTTATTGAACAAGCCAGGATCGTGGCCCTGGCCGATGTGGTGCCCGGAAATATTGAAAGGGCTCAACAGAGACTGAGTGATATGGGAAGGCCCCCGGCTGACGAATATACGGAAGCCGATGGCTGGAAAGAGATCGCCTCAAGGGAAGATGTAGACCTGGTCTATATTTGTACCCACTGGGACCTGCATGCGCCCATCGCAGTGTATTCAATGGAGCAGGGCAAACATGTGGCCACTGAGATCCCGGCAGCGCTGACGGTTGAAGAGGCGTGGGATCTGGTCAATACCGCCGAAAGGACACAACGGCACATGATGATGCTGGAGAACTGCAACTATGACTTTTTTGAAATGGCCACCCTGAATATGGCTCAGCAGGGGCTGTTCGGAGAAATCGTGCATGCAGAGGGGGCCTATATCCATGACCTTCGGTCTATGCTGTTCGCCGAAGAAGGCGAGCCTGGACATTACTGGGATATGTGGCGGCTGCGGCATAACGAAGAACGCGATGGTTCACTGTATCCCATGCACGGACTTGGACCCATAGCCCATGCACTGAACATCCATCGCGGCGACCGGATGGAATACCTGGTGTCCGTGTCGAGTGGTCAGTTCGGACTCACTGCTTACGCAAAGGAAAAGTTTGGCGGGGATTCAGACTATGCCCGGCGCGATTACGCCAAAGGCGACATGAACACCACGATCATACGCACCGTGAAGGGAAAAACCATCAAAATACAACACGATGTCACCAGTCCGCGCCCCTATAGCCGAATACACATGCTGAGCGGCACAAAGGGCTTTGCCCGGAAGTGGCCACGAACAGGGATCGCCCTGGAGCCCAATGGCCATCAATGGCTGTCGGACGATGCCCTGGACTCATTGCTGACAGTTTATGAACATCCCATTGTAACAGAGGTGGGAGAAAAAGCCAGGGAGGTAGGCGGACACGGAGGGATGGATTTCATCATGGACTACCGCCTGATCTATTGCCTGCACCACGGGTTGCCCCTCGACCAGGATGTGTATGATGCTGCTGAATGGTCTGCCATTATTGAGCTTTCAGAAGTTTCTGTTGCAAACCAGGGCATGCCGGTGAAGATCCCTGACTTTACCAGGGGGGCATGGGATAAGCTGAAGACTGTAACCTATTATACAAAATAAACAAACACAGGGCTTCGGTAAGACCTGCGGGACGAGCGCTTTGTGACGTGCGCCACGACAACTTTGTGATGTACAGCACGAATGCTGCATGCTGCAGGGCAGGAATTATATGTATTCATGTTCAGTTTCCCGGCACCAACCGAAAAAACAGTCCGGGATGCTCTGTCAGCACATAGATAAATCCATCGGGACCCTGTTCAATGGCACGAAAACG
>PWKN01000276.1 GCA_003559735.1 Bacteroidales bacterium
AATAAACAGCCGTTATTATGAAAAATACTTGTCGCTCAATCATCCGTTGTCAGGTCCAGCTGCTCGTGGCAGCAGGATTGTTTTTGTTTTCGTGTGAACGCACACAAGATCAGTTTGTTGGCGAGTGGGAACTCACCCATTCCAAGATCTTTGGTGAAGAAGAGGTGGGTTATACGCCACTTTTTCTGACGTTTTCGGGCGACGGAAGTTTTGTTCAGGTCAAGAAGGTATCGGAAGGCGACCAGGTCAGGGAAGGCCAGTGGCATTTCGATGCAACGGAACAGCACCTGCATATGTTGTATGATCATGACAACAACCACGTGTTGTGGAGGTTGGTTGACATAGATGAGAATATGCTGATGATGGAATACACCGGTTTTGGTTTTTTCGTGGAGCGGGAATTTAGAAGAAAGAAATAGTTGTTCTTTTGCATATCCTTACCTTTGCAACATAATGGTTTTTGTTTATATTTGGTTTACATCAATCCTGTTAGGTTATGGAACGGTCAGAAAGGAACGAACATCCCATAAAAATTGGCATCAGTCATGGCGATGTCAACAGCATCAGCTATGAGATCATTGTCAAGACGCTTAGTGATTCCAGGATGTTGGATTTTTTTACCCCTGTTGTGTATGGTTCTTCCAAGGTGGCTTCCTACTACAAAAAGTTGCTTGGGATCCATGATTTTAACTTTCACGTGGTTCGCAATGTCGAGCAGGTTTTGCCAGGCAAGGCGAACCTGGTCAATATTTTCCCTGATGAAATAAAACTTGATCCGGGACAGGTGACCGGTATTGCCGGTCAGGCTGCGTTGCGTTCGCTGGAGGCAGTGACAAACGATTTGTCGAAAGGATCCCTGGATGCGCTGGTTACTGCACCCATCAACAAGCAGAATATACAGGGTGATGGATTTAACTTTCCCGGACATACCGAATACCTTACCAGGAAGTTTGGGGCGGACGAAAGCCTGATGCTGATGGTAAGCAATGACATACGCATAGGCGTGATCACCGGACATATTGCATTACGGGATGTGCCTGCCAGAATCAGCAAAGAGCGCATCCTGAACAAAGTGAACATATTGCATCATTCGCTCAAGCGTGATTTTGGCATAGAGAAGCCCAAAATTGCCTTGCTTGGGTTGAATCCGCATGCGGGCGATAAAGGGGTGATTGGCATCGAAGAGCAGGAGGTGATCATACCCGCCATTCGTGAGGCTTTTGACAGTGGCGTTTTGGTTTTTGGGCCTTACCCGGCCGACGGTTTTTTTGGCTCGGCATCGTTTAACCACTTTGATGGAATTCTGGCCATGTTTCATGACCAGGGACTGGTGCCATTTAAGACGCTCTCTTTTAAAAGTGGTGTGAACTATACAGCCGGACTCCCCATTGTGCGTACGTCGCCGGCACACGGAACCGCATTTGACATGGCAGGGAAAAACACGGCTTCACCCAACGCGTTCAGAGAAGCTGTTTACCTTGCCATCGACATTGTCACAAACAGGAGAATGCATACAGAAATATCGGCAAATCCACTGGATGTAGCAATGGAGCATGACGATGTGGACAATGATTGATGTTCGGGACAGGTGTCTGCCTTCCTTTTTTTTGTCTTTTTATGACCAACGGTGCAGTATATTCCTTATCTGATGTGGCAGCCATTGTTGACGGACAATGTGTGGGTGCAGATGCCGGCAAACAAATGATCCGTTTTTTGCTGATCGACAGCCGGAAACTGTTTTCTCCGAAGGGGTCTTTATTCTTTGCATTGAAGTCAAAAAAGAACGACGGACACCGTTACGTTGAGGAGTTGCTGCAGAAGGGGGTGCGGGCATTTGTTACGGAAAAGGTGTTGCCTTCGTGGGTGTCGCACTGGCCGGATGCCTGTTTTATCAAGGTAAGTGATGGTCTGGCGGCACTGCAACAACTGGCAGCCAGTCACCGCTCACAGTTTGAGTGTCCGCTTGTTGCCATCACCGGCAGTAACGGAAAAACAGTGATCAAGGAGTGGTTGTACCAGTCATTATGTGAAAAACATCCCACCATAAAAAATCCCAAAAGCTATAATTCACAAATTGGGGTGCCCTTATCTGTATGGCTGATGGCACCGCAACATGAGCTGGCCATATTTGAGGCAGGTATTTCCCGGAAGGGCGAAATGGCCAGACTGCAACAGATTTTACGTCCGCATACGGGAATATTTACCAATATCGGACCCGCCCACGATGAAGGTTTTTCATCCAGGGAGGAGAAGATCAGGGAAAAGCTGCTGCTATTTGAGCAGTGTAAAGCATTGATTTACTGTAGTGATCATCGCCAGGTGCATGATGAAATTATTCAATGGCACAAAGACCATCCGGGGGTGGAGCTTTTTTCATGGGGACTTTCGGGTGATCCGGCCATTAAAATCGTTAGGAAAGAGAAGATGGGAGCGCAGACAATGCTATCGATGGCATTTGGTGGCAGGCAGATAACCATGAATGTACCATTCGCAGATGATGCATCGGTAGAGAATGCGTTGCACATGGCAGTCTGGATGGTACATGCCGGCTACCCCGGCAAATATATTGCCAGCAAGGCAGCTGTGCTTCAGCCGGTAGCCATGCGTATGGAGATGAAAGAGGGTGTAAATCAGTCCATCGTTATCAACGACAGTTATAACTCCGATCTGTATTCACTTGGTATTGCACTGGATTTTCTTGTCAGTCAGGCCCATCAAAAGAAAAGGACACTGATCCTGTCAGACATTTTGCAAAGCGGCATGGATTTAAATGAGCTGTATACCGAGGTGGCATCACTGGTGCGATCAAAAAAAGTAGAGCGCTTCATTGGCATTGGTCCGGATATTACCTCAGCGGCCGAAAAATTCTCCTCTGTGGCAACATTTTTTAAGAGCACGGATGAGTTTGTGGCGCAGACTGATTTTGATTGTTTTCATAACGAGGCGATCTTACTGAAGGGAGCGCGAAAGTTTGGTTTTGAAAGAGTGAGCACCATTTTGCAGCAAAAGGACCACCAGACCGTAATGGGTATTGATCTTGATGCGCTGACACACAACCTGAATGTATTTCGTTCACTGGCATTGCCCGGTGTGAAGCTTATGGCGATGGTAAAAGCGTTTTCTTACGGCAGTGGCAGTGTCGAGGTAGCCCGGATGATGCAGTATCAAGGTGTTGATTACCTTGCCGTTGCCTATGCTGATGAGGGGAAGGAGTTACGTCAGGGCGGTGTGCACATTCCGGTCATGGTGATGAACCCTGAGGTGCGTTCGTTCGACACACTGCTATCCTGTCGCCTCGAACCGGAGATCTATGGTTTTCGCTTGTTGCGGCGCTTCCTGGAAGCAGCTGAAAGGCACCTTGCAGATCAGTCGCGCAAAACTGAAAAGGTCAGCATCCATATTAAAATTGATACAGGAATGCACCGGCTCGGGTTTCTCCCGCACCAGACCGATGAGCTGACACGACTAATTGCCGGAAGTCCGGCTGTCAGGGTCGCCTCGGTTTTTTCACACCTGGCGGCCAGTGACGACCCGGTTCATGATGCGTTCACCCGTTACCAGATCGATTTGTTTGAACAGGTATGTGCTGAAATGGAAGCAGCTTTGGGATATTCGTTTATTCGCCACATATGCAATTCATCAGCCATATCAAGGTTTCCCGGGGCCCATTTCAATATGGTGCGGCCCGGGATCGGACTGTATGGGGTGAGCAACGATCCTGTTGTGCAGCCCCTGTTGCAAAATGTGAGCACGTTCCGTTCGGTGGTGTCGCAGGTGAAGCAGATCAGGAAGGGTGAGACCGTGGGATATGACAGGGCGCTTGTGGCTGGTGAAGATATGACGATAGCGATAGTACCTGTGGGTTATGCTGACGGACTGGACCGGCGTCTTGGAAATGGCATGGGGTGTTTGCTTGCCGGCGGAAAGCGGGTTCCCATTGTGGGGAACATAAGCATGGATATGTGTGCAATAGATGTGACCAGGGTTGGTGTGCAGGAGGGGGATGAAGTGATCGTTTTTGGTGATGACCTGTCAGTAAAGGAAGTGTCACGAAAACTGGATACGATCCCCTATGAGGTGCTCACCTCTGTTTCCCGGCGTGTAAAACGGGTGTATTACCAGGCTTAGCGAGCACCCAGTTTTTCAGAATCTGTTTTCCCACAGGTGTCATCACACTTTCCGGGTGGAATTGCAATCCTTTGATGTCATATTGTTTGTGCCTGACGGCCATGATCATGTTGTTGTTGTCGGTGGCAGTCATTTCCAGTCCGGCAGGCAGCGAAGCAGGGTCTATGACCCACGAATGGTATCGTCCGGTGTCGAAGCTTGGCGGACATCCATCAAAGAGGGACTCATCGCTGCACACAATATGTGTTTGTATGGTTTTTCCGTGCAGTACTTCAGGCAGGTTGAGCAGTTTGCCGCCAAAGACCTCGCCGATGGCCTGGTGGCCCAGGCAGACACCCAGTATGCTTTTTTCCGGGGCATACTGTTCGATCAGCCTGCAGCTGATGCCGGCATCTTTTGGCAGTCCGGGTCCGGGTGAGAGGATGATCTTATCGAACATGCCGGCATATGATATGGGGAATGCATCATTGCGTTTTACCGACAGGTGAAATCCGGCAGGCATTACAGCCTCTACCAGGTGGTACAGGTTATATGTAAAGGAATCGTAGTTGTCGACAATAAGGATCTTCATCTTATAGGGGTGCGCGATGAAACTGTCTGCGAAATTAATTAAATTTGACCAGGGATAAGCAGAGGCTGGCTGAAGTTATTCAAAATATAATCCCAATACACATTATCATTAAAATGACACATCATGAGGAAGATCATTCACACAGAAAAGGCTGCACAGCCAGTTGGTCCGTATAACCAGGCAGTGCAGGTTGATCACATGCTTTATGTTTCCGGACAAATCCCCCTTGATCCGGAAACCGGCGAATTGATAAAGGGTGGGGTAGAGGAGCAGACCCGAATGGTGATGCAAAACCTGGGCGCCATCCTTGAGGCTGCCGGCATGGATTTTTCCAATGTGATAAAGTGCAGCATCTTTATCACCGACATGCACGAGTTTCCGAAGCTCAACAAAGTGTATGCATCTTATTTTGAAAACGATCCCCCGGCACGCGAAACGGTTCAGGTAGGCGCATTGCCCAAGTTCGTCGACGTAGAGATCAGCTGCATTGCAGCAATCTGACATGTTGTTTAAGAAAAAACATAATTAAACAAAAAAAAGCATATCTTTGAATAAAAAAAAGATATGCTGGTAAAAACTTATGGCAGTACTGTCCAGGGTGTGCAGGCCATTTTGGTGACGGTAGAGATATCGGTAGCCCCCGGGGTGAATTTCTTCATGGTAGGGTTACCAGGTAGTGCGGTAAAGGAGAGTCATTTTCGTATTGATGCGGCATTGAAGCACATCGGCCTTAAGATTCCAGGGAAGCGTATTGTTGTGAACATGGCGCCGGCCAACATCCGCAAGGAAGGGTCGGCATATGACCTGACGATTGCCATGGGCATACTGGCAGCTACGGGACAATTGAACGGCGAAGCCCTGGGACGTTATATGATCATGGGGGAGTTGTCGCTTGACGGAGGGTTGCGGCCCATACGCGGAGCCCTGCCAATAGCTGTAAAGGCGAGGGAGCTGGGTTTTGAAGGCTTCATCCTGCCCGCAACAAATGCCAGGGAAGCAGGGGTGGTAAACAATTTGAAGGTATATGGCGTGGAGACCATCAGTGAGGTGATTGATTTTTTCAATGGCGGGGCGAAGCTGGATCCGGTGATAGTTGACACCCGGAAGGAGTTTTTTGCCATGTCGGTCGACGATGCATTGGATTTTTCCGATGTAAAGGGTCAGGAAAACATCAAGCGCGCGCTGGAGGTCTCGGCCGCCGGCGGACATAACCTCCTGCTTATTGGTCCGCCAGGCTCTGGTAAGACGATGCTTGCAAAGAGGCTGCCGGGCATACTGCCTCCTTTGAGCTTGCATGAAGCGTTGGAAACAACGAAGATCCACAGCGTGGCGGGTA
>PWKN01000204.1 GCA_003559735.1 Bacteroidales bacterium
GCGGATTGACAACTTTTCACTGGAAGGTAGGCCGGCAGACCTTGTCGACCTGATCCATTACTGGCATTTCAATGATCAGGTCATCACCGGTGACGGTGAGGTGCCGGCTGACTTTTCGGGTGTCGGACAGGGAGTGATCACTTATCCCGGTGAGGGTGACGGTTACATGGACTTCAGGTCCCACCGTGCTGCTGATCCTGTTTCAAACTATAACTTGCGGATTGACCAGGAGCCTGATCAGGGCGCAATTTTGCGTGTCAGGAACCCGGCCCATACAAGGGAGCTGATCGTAGCTGCTCCTTCAACCGGGTATGAGGATCTGGTTGTAACATTTGCCACCACCCGTTCGGGTTCGGGAGCTGTGGAGCAGGAATTCTGGTATTCGGCAGATAATGGCACCACCTGGGTTCAGGTGGGAGATGCATATGAGGTGCATGAGCACGATCCAGAAGCGGAGAATTTTGGTTATGTTTACAAGGTCTTTGATCTGTCAGACCACGAGGTTTTGAACAATAACGCCGGACTCCATTTCAAGATTATGGCTGTAGGTGAAGGTGCAGATGGCAGCAGTGGCAACCAGCGGTTTGATAACTTTAGTGTTGATGGTAAGATCATGGTTACAGAACTGCCTGCTTCCAAATTAAGCATTACGGCTATTAACGAAGGCGATCCTGTTTATGTAAATGAAGAATTCAGCATCACCGTGTATGCATTGAATGACGACGACATCCCCACCGCTGTTTCAGAAGACACCGAGGTAACACTCCTTCTCTCCAGTGGAGGTGGTGTGCTTGATGGCACCCTTGCCGGACTAATTAAGGAGGGAGAAATGGCCGTTACTATTGAAGGTGTTACTTATGATGCTGTTGAAACTGGCGTTAGCATCAAAGCTGAGGCTGAAGGCCTTGAACCCGCCATCAGTGAAGAATTTGATGTACACGTTCGCACCTACCTGCTGAGCCTGGAATCATTTCCTCCGGGAGCAGGAATTCTTACAGGTGCCGGTGAATATGAAGCAGGAACAGAAGTGGTCATTACAGCAAGTGGTGATGAGGACTATCAGTTTACACACTGGTCTGTTGGTGATGAAGAGCTGAGCACAGATGCTGAATTTACCTATACAATGCCCGCAGAAGATGTAACGATCATTGCACATTTTGATATGCTGGGTGATGTGCTCTTGGTGCATTACTGGCACTTTAACAACCAGGAAATGATCACGGCAGAAGACTATAAGGTGTTTTCAGATTTTTCTCTTGTCGGAAAAGGTGAGGTTACTTATCCTGGTACTGGTAATGGGTATATGGATTTTCGTTCGCACAGGGAATCTGACCCCGTTTCCAATTTTAATCTTCGACTGGGAGAAGATCCGGATCAGGGTGCCGTATTGAGAGCCAGAAATCCTGCAATTACAAGGGAACTGCTGTTCGTGGTGCCATCGACCAATTTTGCTGATCTGGTTGTAACTTTTGCCACTACCCGTACTGAAAATGGTTCACAGGTACAGGAATTTTATTTTTCAGCTGACGCTGGTGAAAGCTGGGTGCTGGTAGATGAAGAATATGAAATACCATTCTTTGAAGACGAAGAAGGGATCTATCTGCATATGGAATTTGATCTTTCTGATTTTGAAGAGGTTAATGACAACCCCGATCTGCATTTTAAAATACTGTTTGTTGGCGAAGGTAACGATAATCCTAGTGGTAACAACCGTTTCGATAACTTCACCGTTGATGGCAGAGCACTTTCAGATGATGTGCGTGTTGAGAATATTGCCAGCTTTGAACCCATTATGCTGGTCTACCCAAATCCTGCACAAAGCATTTTCCATATCGAATCAGACGAACCCGGTATGCTCATCCGTATTTTCGACATGACTGGCAAACTGGTTTATCAGCGTGCAATGTCTGGTACGACACTTAGTATTGATGCAGAAGGTTTTGAATCAGGTCTCTACGTTATTCGAGGCTTTTCACCGTCATTGAATTCAGGGGTAACCAAGCGATTGATCATCCCATAATTGCAATACAGATTCTGCAATAAGCCGCGGGGACATTCACCCGCGGCTTTTGTTTGGATGCCGCATCATTGTCCGGCATAAAAATGTTCAACGGCCTCCTGCAGCGAAACAAAATAGGCGGCAGATACAACCGGACAATGATCGCTTTCAAGAACCTTTTTTTATCTTTGGCATATTGAATTATGGTCAGGTGAAACGCGGAAAATGGTATGCAATCAAACAAAGTGCTGGCCCTTATAAAAAATGAATTCGTGCTCGAATGGCGGCAAAAGTTCGCTTTGGGAGGGCTGCTGCTGTACCTGGTTTCAATGGTTTTTATAACCTATCTGGCATTTGACGGTGTCATTACTGTACCGGCATGGAATGCGCTGTTCTGGCTAATTATGCTGTTTACTGCAATGAACGCCATACTGAAGGGTTTTGTGCAGGAGCACGGTGGACTGCAACTGTATTATTATACCCTGGTGGGCGCACAGGAAATGATCGCTGCAAAGATCGCATACAATGCGATGCTTATGGTTGTGCTTGGATTTGTTGCGTTCCTGGTTTTCGTGGTGTTTATGGGGAATCCCCTTGATATGTTGTTTGTTTACCTGGCAAATATGGTACTTGGGGTAATTGGGTTTGCCGCGGTATTGACATTGATATCGGCGATTGCCTCGAGGGCAAAGAATAACTTTACGCTCATGGCAATCCTTGGTTTCCCGCTGATACTCCCGATGCTGCTGTTGCTTATCCGCGTATCACTGGCATGTGTTCACGGGGCGGTACCGGGCGATTACCTGACCGATATGGTTGCGATCATCCTGCTGATAATCGTTACAATTGTACTGTCGGTTATTTTATTTCCTTATATTTGGAAGGAATAGAAGATTAGTTGGTTCAGTAGGGCAGGGGGTAATTTGATGGCTGACAGCTCTTTACTGTCCGCCGGACCACAGGTTTGCCGGCTGAATGGTGCCGGCATAATACAGACAAAATGAAAATGATCAGGCAACACTGGTGGAAGATTTTGGGCATTCTGTTGCTCGTTTATGTGATATATGGCGGACTTCTTTTTGATGTGCCTGACATGCCTGTTATCAGGCAGACAATTCGCAACATCTATTTTCATGTTGGAATGTGGTTTGGTATGATATTTATCCTTTTCATGGGTGTTGTATTCAGCATCAGGTATTTGTCGGCCAGTCAACCGGATGACGATCTGCGTGCATATGCCGCTGTAAAAACAGGGTTGTTGTTTGGGTTGCTTGGATTGCTGACGGGAATGGTATGGGCACAATTTACGTGGGGCAGCTTCTGGGTTAACGATCCCAAGCTGAATGGTGCACTGGTGGGCATCCTGACATATCTGGCCTACATGGTGTTGCGTTCGTCTGTTGAAGATCCTGAAAAGAGGGCCAAACTCTCAGCAGTCTATAATGTGTTTGCCTTTGTATTGTTTTTTGTGTTCATCATGATATTGCCCCGCATGGTGGCCTCATCCATTCACCCCGGCGTAGATGGCAATCCGGCCCTTGCAACGGGCGACCTGGCACCTGAAATGCGTGTGGTGTTTTACCCCGCCATTGCTGCCTGGTTCATTATGGCCTGGTGGTTGTATACTTTACTTTTCAGGACAATGAGACTAAAAATGGACGTTGACGCATTGGTTGACGATTATAATCAATAAAACGATGAGTGAAACAAAAATTCTTGTGGTAGCACTGTTGCTGGTGATCATATTTTTAGGAATGGCTGCATTCCTGTTTTATCTTGAAAAGAGGATCGCTGCATCAGAAAAGAAGATCAGGGAACTTGAAAAAAATCCAAATAAGGAAAAGAACCCACAATGAAAAAGTCACAAATTGCCGGTTTGGTATTCGTTGTTATTGCGGTAGGCTTCATTATCAGTTTCGTATATAATGCCGACACTTATTCGGTATTTGCGGAAGCCCGTGATAATCCTGGCAGGCAGTTTCATATCATAGGATCACTTCAGCGCGACAGGCCTGTTGAGGAGCGGGTGGTGAACAATACCCTCACACTTACATTCTATATGGCAGACCGGGATGGGCATACTGAAGAAGTGTTGTATTTCGGTCCCAAACCAAGAGACTTTTCCCTGTCGGATGAGGTTGTGCTGATCGGCAGTTATGAAGGCGGCCGCTTTGTAGCTTCCAGCCTCCTTCTTAAATGTCCGTCGAAATACACACCGGATGAAACACCATCATAGTTTTTTGATCACCTCAGGAAGGCGTTTCATCAGGGCCAGCTCTTTCATTTTTTCATTGGCTTCAAGAACGGGCGATCCGAAATAGGTTTTGTTCCCTTCCAGTGATTTGGCTATGCCCGATTGGCCAAGTACCACGGCCCCTTCACCGATTGTAAGGTCTTTTTGCACACCTACCTGGCCCCATAAGATCACATTGTCTTCAATGTTTACACAGCCTGCAATTCCTACCTGGGCTGCAAACAAACAGTTTCGTCCGATAATGGTATCATGTCCGACCTGGATCAGGTTGTCAAGTTTGGTACCCGAACCGATTGTAGTACTTCCCGACACACCTTTGTCGATGGTTGTATTGGCACCAATCTCTACGTGGTCTTCAATGACCACCGCGCCACACGACTCCAGTTTGTCGTAATGTTGCGGACGACGCTTAAAATAGAAGGCATCGGCACCGATCACAGCCCCTGAATGGATGATCACATTGTTGCCAATTGTGCAGTTATCATAAATGGTGACATTGGAATGGATCAGGCAGTGATCACCGATGCTGACATGGTTGCCGATAAACGAACCCGGTTGAATGATCGTATCTTTTCCGATCTTTGCACTCGGGCTGATCATGCTTTGCGCTTCCTGAAAGGGTTTGAACCTTTTAACCAGGGACACAAAATCGTGGAACGGGTCATCGGAAAAAATAAGGGCCTTGCCGTTGGGCGAGGCCATCTTCTGGTTGATGATTATTGTTGTTGCCGCTGATTTAAGGGCTTTTTTATAATACTTGGGATGATCAACAAATGTGATATCTCCTTTTTCTACCCGGTGAATTTCATTGATTCCGCTGACAACCAGGTCAGGATCGCCGGCATATTCTGCGCTGATCATCGCGGCAATCTCTTTTAATGTTTTTTTGGGGGTTAGCTGCATGGGTCCCGGCTATTTAACTCTTTCTGCGTAAGACTTGGTTCTCGTATCTATTTTAATCACCTCACCCGTGTCGATGAACAGGGGGACGTTGACAACAGCCCCGGTCTCTAGAGTGGCCGCTTTGAGTGTATTGGTGGCTGTATCGCCTTTTACACCAGGCTCGGTGTAAGTGATCTCGAGTTCAACAAAAGGAGGCAGTTCGCAATTGAGTGGTGTCTCAGAGTCGGCATGATAGACAATTTCAACATCCTGTCCTTCTTTCAAAAACTCAGGTGCATTGATCAGCCCTTCTTCAATACTCATTTGTTCGAATGTAGATGCATGCATGAAATGATACCCCATGTCATCCTTGTACAGGAACTGGTAAGGACGTCTTTCAACGCGCGCAACATTAATCTTATGTCCGGCATTAAACGTGTGTTGCAGCACTTTGCCGGATTTCAGGTTCTTCAGTTTTGTCCGCACAAACGCACCACCCTTGCCTGGTTTTACATGTTGAAACTCGACAATGGTATACAACTCATTGTTCAGCTCCATACACAGTCCGTTTCGAAAATCAGCAGTTGTTGCCATAAATTGATATGAATCAATTGGTTTTAAAAAATGTGGCACAAAAATAATAAAAAATCTGATTGTCTTTACCGTTGCTTTCACAAACCCGAAGGAAATCCACCAACAATATTTCAGCAATGTTCCGCATCAGGCGGTCAGAGCGAAATGACAGAAAAATTGCCGGGGTATTCGACGGGATTGTGGTTTGATGCAACGATGACTGTTTTATCCGTGCAATGCGAATACAGCAGTTCCTGGTACCACAGGATTGATTCCTGGTCGAGGT
>PWKN01000271.1 GCA_003559735.1 Bacteroidales bacterium
AGGGATGTTTCGCCCTTATCGCCGGTTTTTGTATATATGTTCCATTCCTTCCTGCTCATTTTACTCTGGCGACCTGGCCTGTTCAAGGGTAATGATATCGCTATTTGCTTCATCCGACTCTACCTGTCCGTCGAGCAAACGGATAATTCGGTGGGCATGTTTGGCAATGTCTTCTTCGTGGGTTACCAGTATGATCGTATTGCCGGCTTCGTGAATGTCCTGCAGCAAACCCATGATCTCTATGGATGTCTTTGAGTCAAGGTTTCCGGTAGGCTCATCTGCCAGAATGATCGACGGATGGTTGACCAGGGCCCTTGCCATCGCAACCCTTTGCCGCTGTCCGCCCGACAACTCATTGGGCTTATGATGGGTACGGTCTGACAAGCCAACCTGGTCAAGCACTTTCAGTGCCCTTTCGCGTCGCTTGTTCTTTGTCTGACCTCCGTATATCAATGGCAGTGCAACATTGTCAAGCGCTGTGCTCCTTGGTAACAAGTTAAATGTTTGAAAAACAAAACCGATCTCCTTGTTCCGTATATCAGCCAACTCATTGTCGCGCAACTTACTCACATCATTACCGTTCAGAAAATAACGGCCACTGGTGGGCGTATCAAGACATCCAAGGATATTCATCAGTGTGGACTTCCCGGAGCCGGATGGTCCCATCAATGCAACATACTCGTTGCGATTTATGGACAGGGATACGCCGCGAAGGGCTCGAACGACCTCCATCCCTACCCTGTAGTTTTTACAGATTGATTCCAGTTGAATGATTTCAGTTGACATGTGGTCTTATATTATGGAAACATACATCTGGCAAAGGTAAATAAATTCAATCATCGACTATATAAATATTTTTTAAGCATCCGTTAATTTATTGGCCGGATTTTGCCTGATTTAAATTAATCACGGACCAAACAAAATAATATATCAGATCAATACAGGTTAAATATCCAATGCAAAATGCCGGTGACCACAGCGTTGATCACGCTGGGACCACCGGCACAATCAAGGTCTGAAATCTACTGTTGTACTTTTATTGTGCAGCCAATGGCCCTGGTGAAGACCGGGTCGGGCCGCCTGCCGGCCAACAGTGCATCAATGGCGTTGGCCAGATAAGGCTCCTCAACCGCCGATGCATCACGGAAATTATCGTCAATGGCACCTATATATGCCACGATGAATTCATCCTCCACCTTCTCCAGTAAGAATATATGCGGGGTTCTTGTTGCACCATATACCGGAAAAACTGCCTGGTCGGCATCAAGCAGGTAAGCGAACGGGAAATTTTTCTCCGCAGCCCTTTCGATCATCTTGGTATATGAATCGGCCGGCACCACAATTGAATCATTCGGGTTGACAGCGACCACCGGAAACCCCTTGGGCGCATACCTGTTATGCAACTCAATCATCCTGTCCTCATAGGCCACGACATACGGACAATGATTACAGGAAAAGATCAACACAATGCCTTTGGCATCTTCGTAGTCAGACAAGGATACATAATTTCCGTCAACATTCAGCAAACGGAAATCAGTGGCTACATCACCTACTTCATATCCCTGTGCAATCAGGCCGGTACTGAATAGTCCGAGCATCATAACTAAAAGGATTCTTTTCATTTTTTTTTGTTTTTGGTGAATAATGTAATTGAATATTTTATTTCTTACAGTATTTTTTCAATGATATATTCATCTGTTAATGAGATGGTTGCAAAACAAGAGCGATTGGTGGTGCTCCCTATAATACGGACTCTATGATCTCCTCCAGTTCCTCGTACTTGAATTCCCGCTCATAAAAACCGCGAAAAGAGTTTGAATAGATCACAGTGGCCGGTATGGCTCCGCTCCATTGTTCACTTACCAGGGGGATCCAACGGTTTGAGTTTGGATCATCCAGCAATATTACCTCACTCTGAACCTGGTGTTGCTCCAGAAACGGGATGACACGGCTTTCGAGGTGATTGGGAAAATCGAGACTGACAAGCAGGACCTTTACTTTCTTGTCGCTGTAATTGGCATGCAATTGTTCAAATGCCGGGATTTCCCTGACACAGGGAGCACACCAGGTGGCCCAGAAGTTAATTACGTAAATTGAATCATCTTCTTGTGAAAGACGTGGTGCAAATGAATCAAAGTCAAGCATCTCAATATGCCTGTCAGCGTTTTCTGCATTTGCCGGCGCAGCTGAACTCATAACTGCGATCAACAGGCTAATTGTAAGCAACAGGATCAATTGTCTCATTCGTCTCTGTTTAACACCATAACATAGTTGTCTTTTATTCAGGCTCAACATAACAGGTCACTGTTATCTGATCCCGGTATAGATAACAGACAATCTAACGTTTTGTTCAATAAAAAAGCAGAAGGTGCCAATTGTCAAAAAAGCACCTTCTGCTGTCATACAATATGTGAAATGTTTTACCCCTTATTTGGCATATGCCACTGCCCGGGTTTCCCGGATCACGGTAATTTTAATTTGTCCGGGATAGGTCATTTCGGTTTGGATCTTCTTGCTCAGGTCGTGCGATATTTGTTCGGCCTCAGCGTCAGATATCTTTTCGCTGCCAACAATGACGCGTAGTTCGCGACCTGCCTGTATCGCATAGGTTTTCACCACGCCGGGATACGACAGCGCCAGTTCTTCGAGGTCGTTCAGCCGCTTTATGTAAGATTCAACTACTTCCCTGCGGGCACCCGGGCGTGCACCGGAGATGGCGTCACATACCTGGATGATGGGGGAGATCAGGCTGCTCATCTCCACTTCATCGTGATGGGAGCCAATGGCGTTGCACACTTCGGGCTTTTCCTTGTATTTTTCTGCCAGCTTCATCCCCAGTACTGCGTGTGGCAATTCAGGTTCATTGTCGGGCACCTTGCCAATATCATGCAAAAGGGCAGCCCTTTTGGCCACTTTTGGATTGAGTCCGAGTTCTGAAGCCATGGTGGCAGCAAGGTTGGCAACCTCCTTCGAATGCTGCAGCAGGTTTTGACCGTAAGAAGAGCGGTACTTCATTCTTCCTACCAAACGCAACAACTCGTGGTGCATGCCGTGGATACCCAGGTCGATGGCAGTCCGTTTCCCAATATCAATTATTTCCTGGTCTATCTGTTTTTGTGTTTTGGCCACCACCTCTTCAATGCGTGCGGGATGAATGCGGCCGTCGGTAACGAGTTTATGCAGCGACAGGCGCGCAATCTCTCTTCGGACAGGGTCAAATCCACTCAAAATGATGGCCTCAGGGGTATCGTCAACAATGATCTCAACACCCGTAGCAGCTTCCAGGGCCCTGATATTCCGACCCTCACGTCCGATAATCCGGCCTTTGATCTCATCACTTTCAATGGGAAACACGGATATGGAGTTCTCTATGGCCACTTCGGTTGCCGTACGCTGCAACGATTGAATCACAAGCTTTTTTGCTTCCATGTTCGCCGTCAACTTGGCCTCCTCCATCACTTCCTTAATATACGACTGGGCGTCAGTCTGCGCATCTACCCTGAGCGCTTCCACCAGCTGCAGTTTGGCTTCCTGCGCCGACATGCCACTGATGCTTTCCAGCTGCTCTAACTGCTGCTTGTAGCTTCTGTCGAGGTCCAGCTGCTTCTTGTTTAATATCTCCAGCTGATTGCTCAGGTTTTCCCTGATCACATTCACTTCATTCTGCTTGCGGTTAAGATCTTCCAGCTTCTGGGAGAATGTGGATTCCCGCTGCTTTAAACGGTTCTCGGCGGCAGAAAGCTTCTGGTTGCTCTCTGCTACGTTCCGCTCATGATCTGACTTCAACTGTAAAAACTTTTCTTTTGCCTGAAGAATTTTCTCCTTCTTCAAAACCTCAGCCTCAGAAACAGCCTCCCTCAGAATATGCTGGCTTTTGCGCACGATGGTCTTACGCATCACCGTCCCGGCAATAACAGCCCCAACGGTCAGAGATACCGCCGATATCACCACAATGGGAATGATACTGATCGTAGACAGTATGATCATAATAATTGGTTTTTAATGTATAAAAAAAACCCGCATATAATTCAATGAGGTTTATTGAAACCCCAGGTATACATAATTAGGGGGTCAGGATTCGTCGAACGTCCACCGCCCCTTTCGGGGATACTGCCGGCAAGCCGGCAGTATTGAGGCCTGTTCTAGAAACCCCAAAACTTACCCTAAAGTTTAGTAATGTTGAGTTTCAAAAACGTGCATTTGAATTAATGCGGGTTATATCGAAATGTTTTCAAAGATCGTTCAGCTTTCATCAAGCAAGTACTCATCCAGTAATCGATCAACGTCCATCAGCTTCTCCAATATAACGTTCTGGTTGTTTGCTGTATTGTCCAGTCGCAAATAGTCAACAGCAAATTGCAAACTCACCATGGCCAGCAGATCCTGTTTGTCACGAAAAGCATAACTCCTTGCATATTCCTGCATCTTCTCCTCAACCAGCTTCGATGCCTTTCTGAATAACTCTTCCTCCCCCTCACTGCCAACCGTTAACCTGTATGGCCTTTCTGCAATTATAACTGATATTAGTTGATCTCTCATAAAACAACGGCACTATCTCTTTAAAAGCATATTGGTTTTTTCGATTTCCCGCAAAAGTTCATCTATCTTTTGCTTTGCCCGGTCCGTATCTTCCATCCCGATAAGCCTGGCCGCCTGTGTGTGTGCCAGATCCTTCTCCAACTCCTCAATACGGTCCGATGATGTCCTCAGGTCATCCTGCAACCTTTTGTTCTCCTTCTCAAGTTCGCCAACCCTTCCCTGCAAACGACCGGTACGGATAAGCAACTTCTTGAGCTTGATCCGGATGCCCTCGATAACCAGGTTCAATTCATCCATTCATCCGGGACATTTTTTTATGCTATTACAAATGTACAATATTTATAATCAAAAATAAGAATTTTTTTTTACAAATCATCTCCCTTTAAAAAATGAAAGCCTTTGAAGCAATTAATGCCCGTCCGCAAAGTCAGCTGTCTGAACGATAAGGCACTGATTCAGGGCTTGCGCAGAAAATTGTTTAATTTTTATTATACGTATATTTGTGCTAAATTATATCATATTAATCTTATGAAAGAGGAATTTATTACATACCTGTGGAAACATCGCCTCATAAGGGGGCAGCCTCTGTTGACTTTTAATGGCGAAAGGATTGCTATAGTTTCTCCCGGACTGGAAAACAGGGATGGCGGACCCGATTTCCTTGCGGCTAAAATCAGGATAGGCAATACCCTCTGGGCCGGAAATGTTGAAATACACGTCAGTTCATCTGCATGGTTCACCCATCGGCACGATCAGGACGATACCTACAACAATGTTATCCTGCACGTTGTTTACATGGTCGATAAAATAGCAACCAACAAACAGGGCGACCCAATCCATCATCTCGAAGTGCAATCATACATCGACCCAATCCTGCACGGCAATTACCGTTCACTAATGGATAACAGATTGTGGATCCCTTGCCAGAAACAGGTTCACCATATCGGACCATTGTTGTATAAATCGTGGCTGAACCGCCTGCTTATTTGCCGCCTCGAACGCAAAACCGATGAGATAATGCGGTTGTTGCAGTATTTCAATAACCACTGGGAACATTTTTTCCTGTTTATGATTTGCCGTTACCTGGGAGGAAAAGCCAACACCACTGCGTTTGGATTGCTGATGCAACGGCTGCCATTCCACACCCTGGCCAGAAACCACGATCAACTGTTTGTCCTTGAAGCACTGCTATTCGGACAGGCCGGATTGCTCGAAAATCAATTCACGGAAACATATCCACGCTCCCTGAAAAAGGAATACCGCTACCTCAGAAAAAAATATGATCTGCCTGCTCCCCTCGACAGTTCAATCTGGAAATATGCCAAAATGCGGCCTGCAAGCTTTCCCGATGTCCGTATCGCTCAGCTTGCCCGTCTTGTCAACCTAAGCAAGGCAAAAATGTTCAGAAAGCTGATGGGAACAAAAAACACCAGAGAAGTTACGGACCTGCTTTCCGTAAACCTTTCCGGATACTGGAACTGCCATTACAGGCTCAATCATGGATCAGCCGGAAAAATAAAATCACTTGGCCGTGAAACCATCCATACGATCATTATCAATGCACTCTTGCCTGTTTTGTTTGTGTATGGCAAACAACAGATCATACCCGGTATTGCCGAAATGGTCGTCGACCGGTTCGCGTCAATGCCCCCAGAAAACAACCGGATCATAAGGAAGTGGTGTATGATCACCACGCCTCCTGACTGTTCGGCCGAATCACAGGGATTGCTGGAACTCTACAATGATTATTGTACGGCGAAAAAATGCCTGCAGTGTGCATGGGGCCATGCCATCCTGCGCAGGACAAACTGATCGCAGATTGGTTGGAAAAACCCTTATAAACAAGTGATTATTCTCCATATACTCCGCTGTTGACAAACCTGTTACTGGTCAGACAGAAACCTTTCCGCCTCTATGGCTGCCATGCAGCCTGTCCCGGCGGCCGTAACGGCCTGGCGATACACATGGTCCTGAACGTCTCCTGCAGCAAAAACGCCAGGTATGCTGGTTTGGGTTGAACCTGGTGTCGTTATGAGGTAACCATTGTCATCCATAGCAAGCTTCCCCTTGAAAATGCCGCTGTTGGGCTGATGACCAATGGCCACAAAAAAACCCTCCACATCCAGTTTAGTGATCTTGCCTGTTTTTACATGCTCTGTCACCACCCCGTTTACGGTCTGATCCCCCACAATCTCCTTCGGAATATGATCCCACACTATTTCAATGTTTTCGGCTTTCATTACACGCCGTTGCATGGCTTTGGACGCACGCAACGCATCGCGCCGGTGGATCAGGTACACCTTTTTACAGAGCTTTGACAGATAAGAGGCTTCCTCACAGGCGGTGTCTCCTCCTCCAACAACGGCAACTGTCTGTCCCCTGTAAAAAAACCCATCGCAGGTGGCGCACGCCGAAACCCCAAAACCGTTGAAGCGTTGCTCCGACTCCATACCCAGCCATTTTGCAGACGCACCCGTAGCAATGATCAGCGTCTGGGCCAGTATCTCCTTCTTCTCATCAATAACAACCCTGAAAGGACGTTTCGACAAATCAACAGAGGTGGCCAGACCAAAACGCACATCCGTGCCAAAACGCTCGGCCTGTTTCTGAAAATCGACCATCATATCAGGACCCTTAACCCCATCAGGATAGCCGGGATAATTGTCAACATCGGTTGTAATGGTTAATTGTCCGCCGGGTTGCAACCCCTGGTATACCACCGGCTTCAGATCAGCCCGGGCAGCGTATATCGCTGCAGTATATCCAGCCGGACCGCTGCCCAGGATCAAACATTGTACACTTTCTTGCTGATCACTCATACTTTTTTTTGTTTTTAAGGCTGCATCGAAGCATTCAGGGTGTTTTTCCGTAAAAATCTGACAGCCATTTAATTACACATATTGATTCGATAATTATTGAAACAAACAAGCCCCGGCCTGTAAGAATACCGCTGGCCAGAATAGCGCAAAATTAGTAAAATGGAACAATATTTGATCCCACATTAATCATAACATTAAAAACGTTCAGTATTTGTGCGGGACAATTACACGGCTGATCTGTCCATCAAAATAAAGGGGCATGATGCATCGAAACATCGCCGTTAGCTGGCTTGCAGACAAATGGAGATCGCATGGGCCGGTTGGCGCAAACGACAATCCAAACCAGCGGTCCGGATAGCGGGAATAAAACAATTTAAAACCTGATCAGATGCTAAGGAACAAACAATTGATTGGCACAATCATCATGGCCACTTTGGTAACGGCCTGCACACACAGGATGAGTGAACAGGTGCCGGCTGTCCAAAACAACGAGACAGAAAAACAAACAATTTCAATGAACAATAACCGGTTTGCGTTTGACTTGCTGCGACAAATGCCTGTCGATGACAACAATGTTGTTTTTTCACCATTCAGTATCTCCACCGCTCTGGCAATGACCTATGCCGGCGCGCGGGAAAATACCATGAAAGAAATGGCCAGGGTGATGCATTTCCAGGAAAACCAGCATCACTTCCACGGTCAATACCAACAATACCTGCAGTCACTGATGGAGCTGGCAAAAGACTCAATAAGCCTCAATATCGCAAACAGCCTGTGGGCACAAACAGGATACCATTTCCTGGAATCCTATTTTGAGATCATAAAGAAACATTACCACTCCTCCGTTTTTCCGGCCGACTTTCGGCATAACAGGGAACAGGCCGCCGGTGATATCAACCAGTGGGTGTACAATGAGACAAATGAGAACATACCGAACCTGATCAGTCAGGATGCACTGACCAGAGACACCCGCCTTGTATTGGTCAATGCCATCCACTTCCTGGGTGAATGGCTGCGTGCATTTGACAAAGAACGAACACACGAGGATCAGTTCTTTCTGCGCAACAACCAGCAAGTAAAAACCGACTTTATGTACCGGGGTGGCAGCCTTCCTTACTATGAAGACGACCAGGTCCAGGTCCTTGAGATCCCCTACAAGGGAGATAACTTTTCAATGCTTTTCATACTTCCCCAGAAGGATGTGTCGCTTGAGGATGCCGAAGCCAGATTGGATGCGGAATTCTACTCCGGTTTGACCGACAGGCTGAAAAATACACAGCTAAGGGTCTTTCTGCCAAAATTTAAGTTGAATACCCGGTTCGACCTCGAACATGCCCTGGTGAATATGGGAATGAAAGAAGCCTTTACAATGGATGCAGACCTGTCTGGAATGACCGGTCAACACGACCTGAAAATTGATAAGGTGATCCACCAGGCTATGATCGAGGTCGATGAAAAAGGCACCGAAGCTGCAGCGGCCACGGCTGTTGTCGTTGTGATGAAGACATCCATCAATGAAGAGGAACCGAAAACATTCAGGGCCAACAGGCCCTTCCTCTTCCTTATAAAAGACAACGTATACCAGAGCATCCTGTTTGCAGGCCGCGTGATGGATCCAACAAAACAATAGCATCCTGTATATGGCATATTATTGCAGATGATGCAACCATTATAATGAACAAAAAATATTGTCAAAATGAGAACAACGACTTTTGTATTCTTATTCTTGTTTGTGCTTCACCTGGCCGCACAGGACAACAGATGGTCAGACCATGAATACCTTGCACCCGGTCAACAATACCAGGAAGATCATCCACTGCATCAACCAGGACCTGAAAGACCACACCGGGTTTATGCAGGCAACAACGACCCTATGGCGGCACCCGGCAACCAAATATACGGAAGGGACCAGGCCATAAAAGCGAGATCAGTGGTTGAACAACCGCAAAAAGTGATCCCCCGGCAGGCAGCACTTTCTCTGAAAAATGCCGGCACAAACGCTGCCGGTTTGGATTCATCTTTTTACCATACATTCGACGGTGACCTGGCGCAGATCAAGAGGTTTACCTATTGCGAGAGCGGATACCTGACAGTTCAGGAGAATTATACAGATTCCATCTTCATCAGCGAACCATTTGACTTCGCAAGTGACATATACAAATATTCATATAATGACCAGGGCAGTCTTACCAGCAACAAACACCTTCGTCTCGATCACCTCCGGCAAACCGAAGATGACTATATCGTTCAGTACCATTATGCTTATGACTACGACGGGAAAGGAAACATGATCCTTTATTCTTACAGATCAAACGACCCGGAGACAAACCAGTTAAAGAACATCACAAAATGGCACCGGGAATTCGACCATGAGCACGATAAGATGATCTTTGAACACTTAAAAACCGGGAGCAACAGTGAATGGATCAACAGCCAGAAAGAACGATTGATCCTGTTTCCCGACGGCCAAGTCCGGGTTGATCTGAATAAAACCGCCAATGATGATGGCGAGTGGAGCTCCGGTAACAGGAGGGAATATGCCGGATGGATAAACGGCGAACATATGGGATTTATCCTCCAGCAATGGTCTTACGACTTGCAGGACTGGATTAACTACAGGAGGGAGACAAAGGAATTTAACGAACACGATGCCTCCATCCGGATAAATGACTGGACGTGGGATGATGATGCGGACCAATGGCAGCTAGGTCATGTCATTATATATGAAAGGAATAATGAACAACAGATCGTTTCTGAAATACATATGCTGGCAAATGGAGAAGATGAGCTGGAACAGTACAGGCGGGCCTTTTATGAATACAATGAAGATGGGCTCACCGTAGAACGGTTGGTTCAGTTCTGGCATGAGAATGAAAACGGACAGGGCGAGTGGGTCAACAACCGGAGGTGGATGAGGGAATACAACGAAATGGGGTTGGAGACCCTCTTTGTCAGACAGACCTGGGAAGAAGACAACGGCAACTGGAGATATTTGTCAAGGGAAGAACACGAATACGATGAGAATGGTTTATGGACTTTTTATTTACGTCAGCAATGGGACAGGGATGATGAAGAGTGGCAAAACCTGTATAAGAATCGTGCCGAATGGGATGACCACGGGAGACAATTATATTACTTCCATGCTGACTGGGATAGCCAGGCTGTATCGTGGGTGAACGATCACCGGCGGTTCATGGACTGGACCGAAGACGGGGTCTTGTTGCTCGATCACCGCCAGTTATGGTCTGCCGATTATGAACACTGGTATTCTGTTTATTACAGCTACTATGAACTCGATGAAAGGGGTGAGTTGGTCTATGTGGAGTTCCGGGAGGAACAGGATCCGGAAACATTGAACTGGAAAAATGGATATGTGTATGAATACGTATTGGATGACGAACTGCATTATATCATTGAATTCTCACATTACAGACTCAGCAGGGTTTTACAGGATTTTACCTGGTATTCGACCACACAATACGTGAACGACTATTACGGGAACCGGAAGGAAGAAAAAAGGCGGACATTCGACAGTGGCGCCCAGTTTGAACTGACCACCGGATACGCCACTTATTATGTAGATATTACGATAGTTGCAGAGGGACTGCCGGTTGGGGACGCCCAGGTGCAAATAGGAGCACATACCGGTACAACAGACCAAAATGGCCAGGTATTTATCGACATGCCCCTGGGTCCGGAAATGGAGGTTGACTACACACTGACAAAAGAGGGGTATGAGACAAAAGAGGGGACATTGTATATCGACCGCCATACCGGGATAGAGTTCACAATGATCCCCTGGATTGATGATACATCAATTGCCGGATCCAATCCGGTGGAAATATCCATTTATCCAAACCCTGCCCGCCATACGCTCAACATCCTGACCAATGATACACCGGTTGATGAAGTACGTATTGTCGACATACTGGGTCAGGTGGTTTTTCGTTCGGTTAACCGTTCAACCCATTATGAAATCAATGTAACAGGCTTCAGAAGCGGGATCTACTTTGTTCAGCTGAACACGTCGGGCATCGTAAAAACTTACAGGATCCAGGTGTCGCGTTGATGAATTACAAGAACAGCGGAAACAGGTACACTGCAACTGACAGTTAAACGGATGCGCCATGGCACGGCGGACCATTATTTTCCGAGGGTGACCCACAAAAATGTTTCACCCCCGATATCGCGATAGTCAAAAGCGATCACTTCAAAGCCAATGTCCTCAAGTATCTCCCGAAGATGGACTGGGGTAGTGTGGCTGTAGAACAGGCGCTCCGACATGAACTCTATGTGCCCGCTGAACGAATCGGCACCCGTGTATTCTTTTCCTGCATAGGTAAACAAAACTTTTCCACCGGGTTTGAGCCATTTATATATATTGCCAAACACAGCCGGATGCTTTTCTTTTTCGATATGAAACAAGGAATACACTGCGATGATGGCGTCATAATGCGCTGACCCCAACTCAAGGTCAACAATATCAGAATGCAATCGCTTCATTCGCGGTTGATAACGTGCGGCAAGTTCGAGCATCTTTTCGGAAAAGTCAACACCCGTAACCTCCCATCCCCTGTCTATAAACATACCCGGAATCGGCTCTCCGGCCCCGCACCCAAGATCGAGCACGTGACCGCTTTTTTGTCCGAGGATATGAAAAAAATCATCAAAAACTGCCGACATATCAAACAATCCACGATTCTGATCATAGGTTAATGCCAGTCTGTTGTATGCCTCCACTAATTCTTTTGACATAGTGATCGTTGGTTTTTTTAACATAATCAATCCGGTCAGTGGAAAACCACTCCCTGCAAAAAATCATTCACAAGCAGGGTTGACCGGTGTATTATGGTTAATTGTACAATATTAATGACGGTACCTTTCTTTCATCCTTTCCAGGTCTTCATTTATTCTGGTTCTGTCAATCAATAACTTAATGGTTGTATCCAGGTCACTCCCTTCGTTGTAATCAGCAGGTGCAATGAATTCAACCCGCTGATGGCTGACCAGTTCCTGGCATACCTGCCTGGGGGTTTTCCCGTTCGGACCGGCGGGGGTATCCGGACAATAAACGGCAATGGTAGATCCACCCTGGTATTTAAGCATCTTCATCGTCGGAATGTCGGTCTCGCCATCTCCTATATAGATGATCCGTGAGAAAGGCACTGCACGTTCATTGTCCGGAATATACTTGTTGATCGTCTTGTTATCATAAGAATTGTCAATCCCTTTGTTTATCCGGTACAGATATTGCGTCTTGTTGGTATAGTTGATGGCCAGGGCGGCCCACTCAGCCACTTCGTTTTGGTCATATTTAAACCCGGAAGCAAAAATGTTCCGGAAATGACGGGCTATGGATGTACCCGATATGAATTCCCTCAATCCACTCGAAATGATGTGATGGTCAATTATAACACGCTGTTTTTCTGACCATTCATTGATCCGGTCAAAATAATGTTCCACCCCCGGAAAGAAACGTATGTCCCTGCCAAATTCAACAAAGTCCTGCCGGCGTATGGAGATGTTTTTTTCTTCAGCCTTCTGAAGCATATATTGCATATATGCCAGGATGCCGTCCATATCATGCGATGTGGCCATCTGGTTGGCTTCGGCCCAGAACCTTTCTTTCGGAATACCCAGCTTGGGGATGAATGAATGTTCCTGCATGTTGCCCGGGGCAAGGGTTCCGTCAAAGTCATAGGCGATCGCAACCCTGATGTACGTATCTTTTGCTTTCATGTGGATTGTAAATGATTGTGACAAAAAAACCGGTTTTCCTGACCCCTATGCTTCTCCCCGTTTCCATAAAACCCTTACCTCCGTAACTTTGTTTGTTTCTGAATTAATGATTATTTCAGCGCCATGGATGTGCATTACCCGCTGTACCAATGACAGCCCGATCCCACTACCCGTGGCTGCACCGGCATTTTTTCCACGGTAAAACGGACTGAATACATGCTCGAGATCTTCATCAGGTATGCCAATCCCATTGTCTTTGACCGCCACTTCAAGAACCCCGCTCACTGGTTTGTACCTGATATGTATAGAAACCACCCCGTCTTCAGAGAACTTGCATCCATTATCAAACAGGTTGGCAAAAGCCACCTTCAGCAGGTAATCATTCCCCCTGATGGTGACCAGGCGTTCATCATCAAGCTGTTCGTCAATATGTATATTGACTGTGTAATCAGGATGACTGTTGATCACATCATTACGCGCATCCATGATCACTTCGTCAATTCTTACTTCCTTCAGACTGATCTGGTGGGTTTCATAACTGGCTTTTGCCATATCCATCAAACTGGTGCTGAGACGAGATATACGCCGGGTATCGGCCAAAACCTTACCAAAAATGTTCCGGCATTCGCCAGACAGGTTTTTCTGTGAGAGGGCCAGCTCAATTTCGCCACTGATGGCACTCAGGGGGGTTCGAAGTTCGTGAGCAATGTTGGAAACAAACTGCCGCTGTGCATCGAATGAGTTTTCCAGCCGGTCGAGCATCTGGTTAAACGTGGCCGCCAACAAAGCAATCTCATCCTTACCCTTTTCACCTGCCAGTCTTAAATGCAGGTTGGTGACACTGATCTCCCCTGCTTTATCAGCCATCTGCGAAACCGGATTCATGGCTTTCTCCGAAAACAACCTTCCGGCAACAAAGGAAAGAAAGACTGCTGCAAGCCAGGCAAAAAACAAACTTTTCCGCAGGTTCAGCAGCATACGGTGTCCATAATCATCATACGCAGCTGCTACGACCACATGGTCTTTTCCATTATGACCAAACAATATGCCCGCCACTTCCAGTCCGTCCCTCGAAAAAAGCATTTCACCCACCGGCATGGCTTCACCGATCAAACCGGGAATTTGGTGAAAAAAATCTGGTACTTCCCCATCATGATAAAGCAGATTGTAACCGGGGTCATAGATTGCAACCGCCACCCCGCTATACATTTCCCTGATCTGAAGAAAACTGTTCTCCAGAGTCCGGGAGTCAACCTCAGGTTCAAAAAATATACTGGCGCGTGTCATCGCCTCTTGCCGCAATTGCCGATAAAAAGTCCGTTGCCTGTTTTCAGCTGCCAACCAGTAAACAATCAAGGCAAAACAGAGCAGGATCGCTGCCGTAACGACACTGATCAGCAAAGTAAGACGGTTGCGTATTTTCATGAATAGTCAGACATTAAGCAGGTTGCTCCCTCATTGAACCGGTAGCCAGCAGGGTACCCCTGATAACAAGGCCCATATCCCTCCCCCCAAAGAAAACAACGGATATTGCACGTTATGATTGTTTTTCCAACACAAAGCCCATCCCGGCACGCGTGTGGATCAGCTTTTGTTCAAAGGGTTTATCTATCTTTTTTCGCAGGTAGTTGATATACACATCAATGAAGTTGGTACCGGTATCAAAATGAGTGTCCCACACCTTCTCTGCTATTTCTGTTCTTGAAAGGACACGCTCCCGGTTTCTCAGCAGGTATTCCAGAAGTTTGAATTCTTTGGGTGTCAGTTTGATATTCATACCGGCACGCATGGCCGTCTTATTGTGAACATTGATCTCCAGGTCTTCGTACTTTAAAATTCCGCTTTGCCAGGTGGCCGTATTGGTGACCCTTTTCAGTAACGCGCGTATTCGTGCGAATAATTCCCTGAATTCAAATGGCTTTATCAGGTAATCATCGGCTCCGGCATCGAAACCCTCCACCTTGTCATCGGTAGTCCCCAAAGCGGTAAGCATCAATATGGGTATGTCGGGTTTGTTGGTGCGGATCCTCCTGCACAGGTCCAGTCCACTCATCCCGGGCAAAACAATATCGGAAATGATCAGATCATACTCATTGGCCATGGCTAACCTCAATCCCATTCGGCCATCATAGGCCACGCTGGTGGTAAAGTCTTGCTCATCAAGTCCTTGCTGTATGATCTCTGCCAACCTTTTGTCGTCTTCAATGATCAGTATATGACTCATCGATGCACCATTTCCAACAAAAATACATAAAATTTTTTCTAATGAAATTCTAATAGGCGATGCCTGTTTTGAATTCCATATTTTTGTAATTTTCCAAACGCAAACAAGGGATAATGAACATACAATGTGATGGGTAAAGCTGAAGATTACGCCAATTACTGGTACCGCAGGATCAACGAACCAGAGAGCAGGCGCACCGCTCTGCAGGAGCTTGAAAAAATGCCTGTTGCAGAGTTGGCCGATATGCTGCAAGCTCTGAAAATAGAACAGGTGGTAGAGATCTTTTCTCTCATAAGGGAAGAAAAACAGGGACTGGTTTTCTCTGATTTTGATATGAGCAGGAGACTCGAACTGTATCAGAACGTAAGCAGAAAATGGTTTGCTTCTTTATTTGAAAAAATGCCTTCCGATAACAGGGCCGACACTTTTCAGCAGTTCAACACCCAGGAGCGCGTCAGCCTGCTGCCGTACCTCAACAAGGCGATCCGTGAAGATGTGCTGAAACTCAGTGGTTATCCCCACGACACGGCCGGGGGAATCATGAGTACCGATTTTGCCATCATCAGCGAACACCAGAGTTGCCAGGAGGCCATGCAGGAGATACGGCAGGAAGTGCCACGCGATAAAATGCTGTATTATCTCTATGTGCTGGATGAGGAAATGAGCATAAAGGGTGTTGTAACACTCAAGGAGCTGGTCATAGCTGAACCCAATGAACTCGTTTCAGCCATCATGATGCATGAGTTCCCATATGCCATTCTGGATGAGGACCGGGAATCGGTTGCGAAAAAAATCGAAAAGTATGACCTGGTGGCCCTGCCCGTTGTCAATGAAAAAAAGCAGCTCATGGGCATCGTTCATCACGATGACGCGATCGAAGTGATCCGCACCGAACAAACTGAAGACATGGAAAAATTCATGGGCATCATGCCGGGGAGCGAGGTGCTCAATTATAACCAAACCACGGTAACGGACCATTTCAGGAAACGCATCATATGGCTGGCCATACTTACCGTAGTGGGCTTTTTGTCAGGGATGATCATCCGTCAATACGAAGAGGCCCTTTCTGCCCTGATGATCCTTGCGTTGTACATCCCTATGATCGCCGATACCGGAGGCAACAGCGGAAGTCAGGCCGCTACCGTCGTGATCCGGGCGATGGCCCTCGGACAGGTGAGCACGGCCAACTGGCTTAATATCCTTTTAAAGGAAACACGCATATCCCTGATGCTGGCCACCGTGCTGGGGGTCATCTCCTTTGTACTGATCCTTGTCCTGTCGTGGGAAAATACGGCAGCCCTGAATCACGGACTGGGAACCATTGCGTTGGGTATATCAGTCGCCCTCGTATTGCAAGTAGTGACGTCGACCATCATTGGCGCCGGATTGCCGTTGCTGGTAAACCGGTTCGGGGGCGACCCCGCCGTAGCAGCCAGTCCGGCGATCACCACCGTGGTTGACATCACCGGACTAATGATCTATTTTGGAGTGGCCACACTGTTCTTTTTCTGAAAGCCAGACCAGTCCGCATTACCTAAACAAGGGATCAGCTCCTATGGTGCCTTTTAATGATTCCAGGTATTCTGCAGACTCTGCTTTTACAAGTTCTTTCCGGGCATAGTCAAGCCTTTTTCTCAGGGAGAGCTCTTCATCGACAGGCTGATTGATATCCCTGGCAAGAAAATCCTCAAGGTATGCGATCTTGCGCTGCCACAATGCAATATCTTTTTGTTGCTTGCGCTTCAGACGCTCATGATACCAATCGCTCTGCATCAGGTAATCCCTGGTAAACATGTTTCTGACCGACGGGTCATTGATGTCTTTTCCATTGTAATGGCCGTGTGCCATAATGTGAAGCAATGCTTTTAAAGGTGGGATGGCCGACTCCACACTGCCATCTTCAAAATACTGAAGGGCCACCCTCTTCTGGGCCTCACATATATTCTTTATCCCGTCAACATAATCTTCCATTGACTGCTTTTCGGGCCGCAACACCTCTTCCGGAAAAACACTCATCGGCTCTTCAAAAACCCGTCCCAGGTATCTGAAAACAAACGCCTCATTGATGCGATATCCTAAACGGCTGGCAATGATCTTTTCGCCATTGTAGTCGAAATCCTCAATTTTTTCCAGCACCCCTTCCCGGATCAGGTTCTCCGGCCTCTTCTCATGCATGTCGAGCCGGCACCAGATCTCAGGCAGCAAAATGCTCAGATCGTGATCAAACCGGTTGCCGGCACCAATGTACCCCGCAGCACTTGAATAGGCATTATACCCCGTAAGGATAAAGGATACCAGGGCATTGTTCAGGTCAGTTGCAGGCACCAGCATGTTAAACGGCCCCTTGGTAAGGGCGCCCTCCGAACCGGCACCGGTTGTAGACGGGGATCTGCCGGTCAGACTGCAAACAAAATCCATAAAGAGTTCAGGAAGGTCCTGGTAGTGAATGGGCCCATATACACTCAACGGACGGATTCCCTTCTTTTTATCGGGCGGATTGTTGCGACGGCCTGGCAATATGTCGGTTATCGGGAACAAAGTCGGTTTGCCGGCGGGGATCTTCCTGGCAAAACGGATGCCCACATGCGCCAGATAGCCATCAGCAGGATTATTAAATTCAGGCCTCGACTGCAAATAACGTGGATTTTGCGAGATGGAACCGTCCTCAAGCTTCCTTGGATGTGACGTGGAAATAAAATACAGGCCACTGGTGTCTTCGGCCTCTTGCCTGATCAGCTCTTTAATGGGTGGTGTATACTTGTCAAAATCGATGGCCTCCTCGAGGATCTCCCTTGCATCCTCCCGGGTAAGCGGTTGATAATTGGTGGTGAAGTTATTCATCTGTGACAGATCAGATTCAGCCTGCTTGTCATAACCCCTGTTTATTGCTTCATCAGGACGCTGAAAGAACAGGTATTCACAGTTTTGTACAAACTTTACGCTTTTGTTCCAGGTCTCCGGGTGCAAATATTCCAGTTGCTCAACAGGTAAAGTAAGCGTAGCAGCGATGTCATCCTCCATCTGCACCTTGGCAGCCGCAATGAAATCAGGTCGCAGTGAAAACACATTCCATGAACCATTTTCTCCAAAGCCTACCCGCAGGTAAGATGTGCTGATCTTCCGGTCATCAAACATCAGGGCATGCCCCTTCCGTCCATTGACCCTGTCGACCGAAAAATAGTCCCGCCAGTCTTTCTTCTCATGCCCTGCCATAAGACTGATCCGTTTGATCAGGAAGATCAGCCCCTTTACATAATCAGGAATGTTTTTCAGGTATTCGTTATACGCTTCATTGTATCCCCTGTTTGGGGTTAACAGCACAATAACAGAGCCTAATGTCCGGTTTGGATCCAGCAGCCGCCGCTTATCCTTCCCATTGAGTTTTTCATCTTTCCACCGCATACTGTAATCATAATCAATGATCTTTTGTGCTGTGGCAAAATCCTTTTCATAATCATCAATAAAGAATGTGCCATAAATAATGGCATTCAGCAATGACTTGGAGATCTCTGACTTTCCACCTCCTGATACCGTACTGGGTTTATGCAGAAAGCTCCCTTCCGCCTGGGTGGCCACCAGGCGCCACTCCAGAGCAAACGGATGTTTTTCCATGTGGATCTTGAACCCGCTCGGCAATACATAGTAGTGCTTGCGCAGAAGCTTTATTTCCCGCTCCTGTGACTTGTACGTCCACTTAATCCGGCTTTTATAAAGATCAATCTCAGCATTTTCCGGAATATAGATCACCTCGGGATACTGTTTGTCGACACCATAATTATCTTCGTGTATATGCATCATATGGGAATAATGCTTTTTGATGTCTTCAAACGTATATGAATCCGGGAAGCGTTCCTGCAGCTTCTTTGCAGCATAGAAATTTCCGAGGTTCCTCCTGGAAAAGGCGAGTGTGCCGCCCGCATGTTCCTCTTCACAGTTGCCGGTAAGGTTCGCTGCATATGACAACTGGGTCTTGATCTCTTTTTTGCTGTACCCAAAATAGTTGTCTGCGATCAGGGTAACCACCACCCCCTGTTCATCGCGGCAGGTGAGCTTAAATGCCACACCGTCATTATACAGTTCATCCTCATCACGCCAGCACATTCCGTCTTTGCGCATCCGTTCACTGGCATCATCCCAGTGCGGCAGTCCGATCTCCTTTTTCTTTAATTGGGTTAACTGGGGTGCAAGAATAATACAACCTGTATGTCCCGACCAGTGCCGGATATCGAGTCCCGGATCATTTTTGAAAAGATACGGGTCACCAGCATTGCCGAAAATGCTCTCAACAAAATCAAGATTGCTTACAAATGCCCCCGGGGCAAAAAATCGAACCTCCATGGATTTGTGCAGGGATACATCCTTCACCTCCGGACTAACGACCGGACGAAGCATCAGGGAGACAAACACCTTCGCCTGCTTCTCTTGCGCTGCAGTAAACGGCAGTAACATAAAATCTTCCGGGGGATTTAATGCTGCATGCAACAAGTGGGCAAAGGCAATCTTTGGCACCTCTTTTTTGTCGGCCGGAACAGGCAAACCGCCTTCGGCAATATGGAAGGACCCCTTTGTAGTACGCCGGTCATGAACAGGATTGTGCAGTATCCCCTGTTTTATACGGTAGGTTTCATAATAGGGTGTGGCGTACTTGTTCTGATCAGGAGGCAAACTAACCTCCCGGCCAATACCTGGCTTGTCGAGCACAAACGAATCAAAAGGTATGCGCAGTGGCTTGTCAAAATCCACTTCATCCATATATGCATCCAGAAAGTCCTGGATGCGCTTATCCGTTGGATTGATCACCCCGGAAGAGAGCAAGCGCATTTTTTCCTTGTAATTCTCCAGCAGGCTCTCGGCCAGGTTGACAAACTCATGTTCGGTCATACCGTCTTGTGAAGCTTCGATAGACCCTTCAAAAATTGGCTGTCCCATCGATGCAAGCTTCATGTTGATGTACCTGATCACATCGCGGCGCTGCCGGCTCGTAAGCGGCTTGGACAAATGATAATTTACATGTTTTTCCATCTCTGATCTTTATTTGGGAACCTGGCTCCATCCCGGCTGATAACAGCGATTAAACATTTACACAATCGGCCTGCAAAAATACATAAAATCAGTTCTGGTTACCAGAAATAAATGTAAAATGCAGCAATAACAGACAATATGATCGCAGTATGAACCACATCCCATCTGTTCCAGCTGGCCCTTGTCTCCGCAATTTGATCAGGCGTGGCTGACCCATAGGTAAGTCCGACGGTCTTTGATGCATCTCCTGGTTTGGTAAAGAAGGAAACCACCACGATGACCACAATACAAAGGAAAAACAGATAAATGGAGTAATGCAGCCAGTTAGGTTGCTGGATGATCTTGTAAAACAAGCCATCCGGATTCATATGGTCAGAAAAAACATTGGTTGCCAGCCTGGTCATACCCAGGGCAAATCCTGTCGCCAGACCGGCAAAACCGCCAGAAGGTGTGGCCCGCTTCCAGAAAACGCCCAGCAAGAACACACTGGCGATACCTGGTGCAAGCAATGACTGAACATCCTGCAAATAAGCATACAGCACCTGTCCGATACCCCTCATCACCGGGATCCACAAGATCCCCAAAATCACGATAACGGCAGTGGCGATCCGCCCAACCTTGACCAAATGCTTTTCTGAGCTTTCCGGACGGAATCGCTCGTAAAAGTCCTTCGTGAATAAAATGGCCGATGAGTTAAACAACGAAGCCAGGGAGCTCATCAGTGCCGCGATCAGTCCGCCAACAACAACACCCCTCACCCCTATGGGCAACAGGTTGCTTACCAGGGCAGAAAAAGCTGCATCAGAACTGCTTAGCTCCAGCATTCCCTTTTGGTGCAGACCATAGGCGATCATGCCGGGAATAAGAAATATAAATACCGGCAACAACTTTAAATAGGCACCAAAAATCGTCCCCCTCCTGGCCTGCTTCTGGTCACGACCCGACAACACCCTTTGAACAATGTACTGATCGGTACACCAATACCAGAAACCAATAATTGCCGAACCCAGC
>PWKN01000044.1 GCA_003559735.1 Bacteroidales bacterium
AACATGGCGGTCAGCAGAAAAACAAATAAGAGTCCGGGGTGCTCAGTGTACGCAGATAATAACAACATAACGGCCACCACAAAGTTGGAAAATGACAATACGTGCTGGCCCTTATAATACCGGTCGGCGATCATGCCAACCAGTGGCGATGCCATACAGCCAATTGCCATTGAGCTTAATATAAGTGACGTTAGTGTCCGGGTCAGACCCATATTTGCCAGGTAGGCTGCCAGGGGCACCCACCATACAGCGAACAGCATGTATTGAAAAAACATCATGGTCGCCAGTCGCACATAAAGAGAATAGTTTGTTGTTTTGGTCATTGGTTAGTGGTTTTTTGGTTAAAGATAAAGCACGAAACAATAAATTTTTGCTAAATATACATCATTTTCTTGTTTCAGCAATTTCATTTATCTTTGATGGTTTTTTATACTGTTTTATTATCCATAATAAAAACCCATATAAGCATGGAACAACAAACTAATTTACCCGGCCGCAGACGTTTTATAAAGGATGCAGCCGCTATTGCAGCTCTTGGCGCTGTTGGAACAGGCATGTTATTGAAATCATGTGGTGATGGCAGACCAAAAGCGGTCGTCCCGGTGTTCAAAGACCAGGCCCCCGACGGAAAAGTACTGAAAGCCGGTCTTATTGGCTGTGGCGGTCGTGGAACCGGTGCTGCAATTAACTTTCTTGACGCGGGTCCGAACCTGGAGGTGGTTGCACTGGGCGATGTTATGCAGGAAAGGCTGGACCGCTGCCGGAGGCAGCTGAAAGAAAGGAGAAATGTTGAAATCGCTGACGAGAAATGTTTCACTGGCTTTGAGGCATATCAAAAAGTGATTGACTCAGGCGTGGATGTCATACTTGAAGCTACCCCCCCTTATTTCAGACCAACCCACTTTGATGCTGCCGTCAGGGCACGCAAGCATGTATTTATAGAAAAACCAGTGGCGGTCGACCCCGTGGGTGCACGTTCCATTATGGCTTCTGCCAGGATGGCTGATACCGCCGGACTTAAAGTGGTTACAGGAACACAACGGCGCCACCAGAGAGATTATGTTACTACATTTGAACAGGTAAAAAGCGGTGCAATTGGAGTTCCAACAGGTGCCAACTGCTACTGGAACCAATCGCAGTTGTGGTTTGTAGAAAGACAACCCGGCTGGACAGACATGGAAGCCATGCTGCGCGACTGGGTGAACTGGAGATGGCTTTCGGGAGACCATATTATTGAACAGCATATCCACAACTACGATGTGATCCATTGGTTCACAGGCAAACACCCGGTAAAAGCAACTGGTTTTGGCGGAAGGCACCGGCGCCGGACAGGCGATCTATACGATTTTTTCAGTGTCGATTTTGTGTTTGATGATGGAATGCATATGCACAGCATGTGCAGGCAAATTGACGGTTGTGCAAATAATGTATCCGAGGTGCTTGTAGGTACAAAAGGACGTACGAATTGCGTGAACACAATTGAAGACATCGATGGCAACGTTATCTGGAAATATGATTATCCGCTCGATGAAAACGGACAACCCTCCCCCCAGGCTATGGTCAGTGCCCAAGATCAGGAGATCATCAACCTGGTTACAGCCATCCGTAACGACACACCCCTGAATGAAGCTGAAGAATGTGCTATATCAACAATGGTTGGTATAATGGGCAGGGTCTCATCATATACTGGGAGAGAAGTTACGTATGAGGAAATGATGAACTCCAGCATGCGGCTGGGTCCCCAAAAACTCGCTTTCGGACCGGTGGACATTGAAAAAGTGATACCGGTTCCCGGCACCCCGGCATAAGCGAAAAATACTTAACTTAACCCACAACAGTGTGCTGTTAATCAAAAAAGACATGAAAAGAAAAAAACACGATGATCAGCCAACCAGGTACTGGTTCATGGCAGCATATGTTCTGCCAGCTGCAATGATGCTCTCACTGGTATTTTTCGGATGCAAAACGGAGGTGGAGCAAGAAGAGTGGCGACCCCTGTTTAACGGGAAGGACCTTGACGGGTGGGACATCAAGATCAGTGGTTACGGGCTGAATGATAACTTTGGCAACACCTTCCGCGTAGAAGACGGACTCTTAAAAATTTCATACGATGAATATGAAGAATTTGGCAACCGGTTCGGTCATATCTTTTTCAATGAACCATTCTCCCATTACAAGCTGAGGGTTGAATACCGTTTTGTAGGGGAACAGGTTGCCGGCGGTCCCGGATGGGCTTTCAGAAATAACGGGATCATGTTTCATTCACAACCGGCAGAAAGCATGGAGCTGGACCAGGATTTTCCTGTATCTGTTGAAGCCCAGTTGCTTGGTGGCGACGGCGAGAACGAAAGGCCCAACGGCAGTGTTTGCACCCCCGGAACCACAGTTGAAATAGACGGGGTGCGCATATATGACCACTGTACAAGCTCTGGTTCGAAAACCTTCCATGGCGACCAGTGGGTGAATTTCGAATTGGTTGTGTTTGGTGATTCTCTCGTTCATCATATCATTGAAGGAGATACCGTGATGACTTATGGCAACCTGCAACTTGAAGACAGCGGACTGCCTCTTGGTGCGGGCTATATTGCACTGCAGGCAGAAAGTCATCCCACCGAATTCAGAAGCATAGAAATCCAAATTATTAACCCATAAAACCTGCACAGATATGCCGAGACCAGTAACACTATTTACAGGCCAGTGGGCCGATCTGGACATTGAAACCATGTGCCGGAAAGCGAAAGAGTTTGGCTATGACGGACTGGAATTATGTACCTGGGGTGATCATATGGAAATTAACAAAGCCGGCCAGAAATATTGTGATGACCGGAAAGCATTGCTTGCAAAGTATGACCTGAAGCTTTTCGCCATCTCCACGCACCTGGTGGGACAATGTGTTTGCGACCGCATTGATGAGCGGCACAAAGGCATTTTGCCTGCATATATATGGGGCGACGGTGACCCGGAAGGGGTCCGCCAGCGTGCCGCACAGGAGGTTATTGAAACCGGGAAAGTGGCAAAGCGTCTGGGACTGGATACAGTGATCGGCTTTACCGGAAGTCCGATCTGGCACCTGCTGTACTCTTTTCCGCCCACACCTGATAAGATGATAGATGCAGGCTTTAAGGAGTTTGCAGAACGGTGGACACCCATACTGGATGAATTCAAAAAAACAGGTGTCAAATTTGCACTGGAAGTGCATCCCACCGAAATTGCATTCGACATTGCATCAACACAACGGGCACTGGAAGCACTCAACCACCATCCGGAATTTGGTTTTAACTACGACCCAAGCCATCTGGCCTACCAGGGTGTTGACTACATTAAATTCATATACGATTTTGCAGACCGTATCTTCCATGTACACATGAAAGATGTTTACTGGAGTGATACACCCAAAGATGCAGGTGTGTTCGGCGGACATACTGCGTTTGGAGACAGGCGCCGCTGCTGGGATTTCAGAAGCATCGGCAGGGGCAATGTCGACTTTGAAAGTGTTATCAGGGCCCTGAATGATATCGGGTACAACGGTCCGCTTTCGATTGAATGGGAAGACAGCGGAATGGACAGGGAAGCAGGCGCCATTGAATCATGTGCATTTACAAAAGATGTCGATTTCCCTCCTTCTGAAATTGCTTTCGACGATGCCATGCAGGGTTCCTAATCAGAGTCTGTCCATAAAGTCAGGTACAACACACCGGGAAACACAGATCCGTTTCCCCCCAATTTGCCGTGTGAGGGAGTTTACAAGGTTATAACTCCCTCACCCAAATGTTGCGGAAACTAACCAGGTCGTTATGATCCTGCAATCTGATGGGTTCACGCATACTATGCTCCTTGTAAGACGGCAAGCCAATGAACTCTGTTTCTCCCCAAATCTCGACATTGTTTTGTACCAGTACTCCGTTATGGATCACCGTAACCCTTGCCGGTATGGCAACCCGGCCATCCTCATTAAAGCGGGGGGCAGTAAAAATAATATCATAGGTTTGCCACTCCCCTGGTCCACGAGAGGCGTTGACCAGCGGTATGTGTTGCTTATAAACAGATGCAGCCTGACCATTCGGATAGGTTGGATTTTCATATGAATCAAGTATCTGCACCTCATACCTGTTCATCAGAAAAACGCCACTGTTGCCCCGGCCCTGGCACTCACCAACGACAACGCCGGGCGTTCGCCACTCCAAATGCAGCTGAATGTCACCAAAACCCCGACTGGTATGTATATCACCCGTTCCAGGCACCACGGTCATAACACAGTCTTCCAGTGTACATCCTGCCGGATCACCATTGCGGTCTAACCAACCATCCATAGATGTCCCGTCAAATAAAACTTTGGCATCGGAGGGTGGCGCAGTACCCACACCCGGGGTTACCACTTCGGGTACAGGTTCCCATACTTCTGTTACTTCATGAGCAGGTGGTTGTGCTTTCATAGCCAATGTGTTTAAAAAAAATACGATTACAAATAATGGTACGCTCAGTTGTTTCATGATGATGTTGTTTTGGTTATTGATATAAAAAGGAATGTCCTTGAAACAAGTTAATTGATTTGGACTGTCAAAAATATATAATTCTGGCACTCCATATACAATTTATCGTGCGCCGCAGACTCAATATGATATAATATTAATAAAAATGATCTATTTTTGCAACATGCTGCCGGGCCTGTCTGACGAATTGTATGCGGGATTTCTTTTGTGTGGTTCCGGTTACAAAATTCAACAGAAGCAGCTCCATGCGAGCATCATTCAGATGTTGCCATCAAGAGAGCGGCAAAACAACAATTATTGAAAATGCTCCGACTGAAAAAAGATCTTTCAACAGCACAGGTTTACGGGTCTGGACTGGCATCACTCCTGATCATCCTGATTGTATATTTTTTTACAAGAAACACAACATTATTGTATGTTTGCTTCGGGGTTATCATCCTGCTGATGGTATGGCCCAGACCATTCCGGTATTTTGGAATGCTTTGGCTGTCTTTCGGGGAATTGCTGGGTTTTGTTGTCGGACGGTTGCTTCTCACCATTATTTATGGCTTACTGGTCATTCCAATAGGACTGTTTGTCAGGAAAAAGATCAGAAGAAACATGCAGCTCTTCAGTTTTTATGCAAGTAAGCAGTCGGCTTTTAAACAAAGAGACCATGTGTTTTCTGAAAAGGATTTTGAAAAACCATTTTAACGATCACTATTGCGTCCTGGTTAAATGGAACATGTAACATGCACCAAACCACCATAACTATATCATCAAAATGGAACTGTTAAAAGACCTGTTTGACTTTCTTAAAACCAGGAAGAAGTATTGGCTGATCCCATTGCTCATCATCCTATTGTTTTTCAGCTTCCTTATAGTAATGTCGGGGGGGTCAGCCATTGCCCCTTTTATTTACACGCTCTTTTAATCATACCCGTTTTCTTATAACCAACATATGTCCCTAAGGATCAATAGTTTGTCTTTCTGATGCAATCCACCACATGACCTTGATGAATAATGATCATATGCATTGTGCCAGTCAGAAAACCAGCATCTAAACCATCTATATCCAACGTATGCCTGACATCATTATCGGAATATCAGCTTATTATCATGACAGTGCAGCATGTGTATTACAAGACGGCAAGATTATCGCCGCTGCACAGGAAGAACTGTTTACCAGGAAAAAACACGACAGTGCATTTCCTTCCAATGCGTTGTCCTATGTCCTTTCCTGTCTCGATGCAGATGTGTCACACATTCGGTACGTTGTGTTTTATGACAAACCTCTGCTGAAATTCGAACGACTGCTGGAAACGTACCATGCTTTTGCACCACGCGGACTGGTTAGCTTTTTTCAGGCCATTCCGGTATGGCTGCGTGAGAAGATGCTGATAAAACAAAACATCAGAAGTGAATTACAAAAACACGGACTGAAAAATGCTGTGTTTTTGTTTCCGGAACATCATCT
>PWKN01000060.1 GCA_003559735.1 Bacteroidales bacterium
AGACGCTCTGGAATTCACATCGCACGGCTTCGACGGACACATGTTCGATGGCGACGGCAACAAACGTGCGTTTCCCGAGGGACGCTATCGAGTGGATGCCCAGACGGACTGTGTGATTGAATACCTGCAATCGCGAAAAGACAACGGTAAGCCCTTTTTCCTTTTCGCGTCGTACATCGAACCGCACCACCAGAACGACCACGGACACTATGAAGGTCCGCATGGCTCCAAAGAGAGGTTTAAGGATTTTGTGACACCCGGCGATTTGGACGAAACCGCAGGCGACTGGCGCGAGGAGTATCCTGACTATCTCGGCTGTATCAACAGCCTTGACCGGAACGTGGGACGGATTAAGGACACGCTTGAGGCGTTGGGAATAGGCGACAACACACTGGTCATCTATACCAGCGACCACGGTTCCCACTTCCGCACGCGAAATGGTGAATACAAGCGCTCTTGCCACGATGGATGCATCCGAATCCCGATGATCCTGCTCGGCCCGGGCTTCACGGGGGGCGCCGTACGCCGGGAGATGGTCAGCCTTATCGACTTGCCACCAACAATCCTGAATGCTGCCATGCCGCCTGTGGACGACCGCCTCTGCCCGCTGCGGATCATGCGCGGGCGACCATTGCAGCAATTGGCATCAGAGAAGGCTTGGGATTGGCCGGAGGAGGTTTTTCTCCAGATCAGCGAAAGCCAGTGCGGACGGGCCATCCGGACGCAAAGATGGAAATACAGCGTTCGCGCGCCGCATAAGTCGGGAAGCGACCCATCCAGCGATGACTATGTGGAGGATTTTCTCTACGATCTTGAAGCAGACCCCCATGAACGGAACAATCTGGTTGCCGATCCGGATTTTCGCGACATACGCAAGACACTGGCGCGGAAGATTAAACAACGAATGGTGGAAGCCGGAGAAGCAGAACCTAAAATACAGGAAAAGACAGAGGCAATCTCCGAACCAGCAGGTGCGGGCGACGCTTGAGAGCGCGCCTGACCTGCGACGTTCGCGGGAAGGACTATGAAGACCACACAAGAGAGCCAAAAGACCATCCCTGTCGTTGACGATGTCGATGTGCTGGTCTGTGGCGGTGGGCCAGCCGGCGTGGCGGCGGCAGTGGCCGCGTCTCGGGCGGGCGCACACACGCGCTTGATAGAGGCGCATGGATCTCTGGGCGGAATCTGGACGGTCGGCGCCATGGCCTATATCTGCGGAATGCACGAATCCAAAGGCGGCATACTGCGCGAGATTGTGGATGAGCTTAGGAATCGCGACGCAGTCGGCCTGTCCGGACGGGCATTCGACATCGAGCCGGCAAAGCTAGTGCTGGAGGAAATGTGCCTTCAGTCCGGCGTCATGCTGCGACTGCATACGCGTGTAGCGGCGGCACAGCGTGGCGAATCCAACCGCCTGGCCACAGTCATCACGGAGTCCAAGTCGGGACGCGAAGCTTGGAAGGCCAGTGTCGTCATCGATTGCACGGGTGACGGTGATGTCGCCGCACTTGCCGGGTGCGGTTTCGATATCGGCCGGCCGGAGAGCGACGAGGCCCAGCCCATGAGTTTCATTGCTGTTGTCGGCGGGATACATCTGGACGAAGTCCGTCCCTATACACACTTGCGGAACCTGGCACCGGGAGAAGATGCAGCAATCCACAAACACCGTCTTCGCGAACTCCTGGAAAGGGCGGGGACACCGCCGTCCTACAGCCTTCCGACGCTCTTCCACGTTCGAGATGACCTCTTCATCCTGATGTCGAATCATGAATACGCTCGGTCCGCCACCAATGCGGACGATCTTACGAAGGCGACATTGCAGGGCCGCACCGAAGTGCATGCCCAAGTCCAGGCGTTGCGCCACCTTGGCGGGGCATGGAAAGACATCTGCATCGTGGCCACCTCTGGACAGGTCGGTGTGCGTGAGGGGCGGCGAATACACGGCCGCTACGCGATCACCGCCCAAGACCTGGCAAGCGGCGCACGACATCCGGATGCGGTGTCGAGATGCCATTTTGGTGTCGATATCCATGCAACCAACCCGAAGGAGAGCAAAGGCTTGGGCAACGAAGGCGTTCACGCCAAGCCTTACGATATTCCGCTGCGTGCATTGATTGTCCGAGACGTCGACGGTTTGATGATGGCGGGACGCTGCATCAGCGGCGATTTTGTATCCCATTCAAGCTACCGTGTCACCGCCGATGCTGTTCCCATGGGCGAGGCGGCAGGCAAAGTCTCTGCCGTGGCCGCCAAGTCCAACAGGTTGCCGCATGAGGTAGCTTGGCCAGAAGAAGAAATTGCCGCGAACAAGCTGGATGCACGCGACGGCCTATAGCCGCGCCTGATCCGCAGCGTTCGGCAAGGAGAATGACTGAAGATGAAGATGCACGATAGTTTTCCAAGGTATGTGGACTTTCAACCCAAGGTGCCCGTATGGTGCGTCACGCCGGAGCGGCGGGGGTGTCTCCATCGCTTCTTCGACACTTCACCGATCAGTCCTTCGGGGCGCTACCTGGCGTTGTTCCAGATGCCGTTCGAGGACCGTCAGCCTGACCCCGGCGATGTCGGCCACATCGTGGTGATCGATCTGGAGAGCGGAACGGATGCCGTTGTCGCTGAGACCCGCGGCTGGGAGCCCCAGATGGGGGCGAACCTCAACTGGGGCGGGAACGACCACGAGCTGTTCTTCAACGACGTGGATACCGACACGTGGGAGCCGTTTGCTTGGAAGCTCGATCCGTTGACCGGCGATAAGCAACGGATGGGCGGAATTGTCTATCATGCCTCGCCGGACGGGAAGTGGCTGATCGCCGCCAACATGGCGACGATGCGCAAGACGCAGCCGGGATACGGCGTTGCCGTACCTCCTGACATTGTCGGGCGCAGCATCGGTCCTGTCGACAATGACGGATTCTGGCTGACGGATACGCAGACGGGCGAAACCCGGTTGATCCTGTCGCTTGTCGATGCCTTTGCGCGGGCCGACCCGCCGATTCGGTTGGACAACCCGGATACCTACGAGCTGTACGGGTTCCATAGTAAGTTCAACCCGCAGAGTGATCGCCTGATGCTGAGTATCCGCGGCTACCCGGTGACGGATGAGCCGCTGTGGGATGCCTTCGGGCGTGGCCATAACGACGTGCGCTTCGCTTGGGTGACGATGACGCTCGACGGCAGCGAACTGCATTGTGCGGTGGGACCCGAGGAATGGGTGAAGGGCGGTCACCATGCCACCTGGTTTCCGGACGGCCAACGCATTTCGATGAACCTGAACATTGACCGGGAAGGCCTACGCTTTGTGCAGGTCAACGCGGATGGCAGCGGCTTGCGCACGATGCTGGAAAAGACCCCGGGATCGGGGCATCCTACGGTCCATCAAGACAATAGTCATGTGCTCACGGATACGTACACCTTGGAAAAGACATCATTCGGTGACGGGACGATCCCGCTACGCTGGATCGATCTCAAGAGCGGGCGCGAAGATGTTCTCGTGCGCATCAACACCCAGCAACCGTGCAAAGACAGTGTGATGCGCGTAGACCCGCATCCTGCATGGGATCGAACTTGGCGCTATGTCACATTCAATGCGTTCGTTGATGGAACTCGCCGGGTCTATGTCGCGGACATGAAGGATATCCTTTGATGCCGAACAAGCCGTTGCTCGCGACGGTTTTCAGCCGCGCGAGAACGGCAACGTTCGAATTTGGATAAAATCCATGTATCGACAATATCTACCGTTTATCTTACTCTTTTTGGCATGAAACAAGTAATCATAATCGCTGGGCCAAATGGTGCCGGGAAAACCACCTTTGCGCGGGAGTTTCTGCCGCAAGAGGCCGCAACCGTTGACTTTATTAATGCGGATTTGATCGCGTCCGGTTTATCCCCATTTGCGCCTGAAACTGTAGCAATAGAAGCATCAAAGCTGATGCTCGCGAGAATTGAGGAATGTTGCAGACAGGAAAGATCATTTGGCCTTGAATCGACAATCAGCGGGAAAGCATATTTGCGCCTAATACCCAAATGGCAACAGCAAGGCTATTTTGTTGTCCTTCATTTTCTTAGACTAACCTCTGTTGAACTGGCCATAAAGCGTGTCGAGCTCAGAGTCAAGCATGGAGGACATCACATCCCCGACGATGTTGTAAAACGACGTTATGAAAGGGGATTGATGCATTTGGAGGATTACCAGAATACCGTAGATGAATGGAAAATATGGGACACATCCCATGGCGAACCGGAGTTAATCGATGAAAGTTAATGCGAAGCGAGAAAGCACAAAACTTGCGGCAAGAGCGATGCAGCGCGCCGCCATCGGAGTCTTAGGCAAAGCTGTTCAAGAAAAGGAGTCCATTCCGATTTGGGACGGTGAGAAAATTGTTTGGAAAGTGCCTGAGAAGGAACTCGAACAAGTCAATGCAGCGTACGCGGTAAACCGCGCCGCTGATTGATGACGTTCGGCAGGGAAGAAGGATGTGATGAATGCAGCTTAGTGGAAGAGACAAAGAGACGTTACGATGCTTGGCTGGGCGTTACAGCGAAATCGCTCACATGGATGTTCAAAAAGAGCGCATCGAACGGTACTACCGGACGAACGCCATGGAATCGGTCCGGCCGGTGGTCCTGATTGAAGAGGTGCCGTGGGGCGAAATCAAGGACGGAGCGCTGACGAGAGTCTGTGCGCCCGCGTTGGGATGGATCGAGGCGGCCCTGCGATGCGCCCTGTATCAGTGGGAGCATTTCCAAGTGGACCAGGTGCTTTTACCCGTATTTCAAGTCGGCAAGCGGGCGCGCTGGCTGAGCGGCATTGGCATCGAGGTTAGGGATCAGCAGATTAAAGGCGAGACGGGCGCGCACATCTCTTCCCATGCCTACAGCGATCAGCTCAGTACCGAGGACGACCTGGCGAAGCTGCACTCGCCGGAGGTCGTCTATGACCAGGCGGCGACCGAGGCCGCGCTTGCGGTTGCGCAAGAGGTGTTTGCCGGGCTTATGGATGTTGAGATCGTGGGACGGGGCGGGCTGCATTTCAACATCTGGGATGACGTGGCAAGATATCGGGGCGTAGAGAACCTGCTAATGGACCTCTCCGAGCGTCCCGACTTCATGCACAAGATCGCCCGGTGCTTCATGGAGATCGGGCAGGCGCAGTTCAAACAACTGGAGGAACAGGGACTGCTGGACCCGCGCCCGCTTCTCCTGCATTGTACGGCGGCCTGCGCCCGAGAACTTCCGGCTGCCGATAGCACGGGGCATTACAGGGCCAAGGATGTCTGGGGACGTTGCGCCGCCCAGATCTTCGGTTCGGTATCCCCCGCCATGCACGACGAATTCGACCTGGCCTACAATCAGCAGTTGTTCAAGGACTGCGGCCTGCTCTACTACGGCTGCTGCGAGCCGATGGACCGCAAGATTGACATCCTGCGCAAGCGGTTCAAGAACCTGCGCAAGATATCCATCACGCCTTGGGCCGATGCTCAACGCGCGGCGGAGAACATCGGCCGCGACTATGTCATGGCCGCGAAACCCAATCCGGCTTTCGTCGCAACACCCCGGTTCAATCCCGCGCCCGTGGAAGCAGAAATCGCACGGTACTGCATAGCCAGTCGGGAGCATGGCACCACTCTGGAGTTCGTGCTCAAGGACATCAGCACGATCGCCAACAATCCGGAGAACCTGACTCAATGGGCAGCAACGGTAAGCGCCACCATTGACCAATACTATTCCTGATGCGGCGGACCGTTGGTAGAATGGGAAGAGCCGAACTTAGGGCCCGCGCAAAAATACATTGTCATTTTGGACGCCCATGCATCCCGTCCGGCGGCGTTGCGCCCAACTAGCCGTCGGAGGCGCTTCAGTAAAGGCTGCGGACGGCCTTCACTGAACACCTCAACAGAACGACGTTGGCACAAAGGAGAGAACGATGAATCTGAATCAACTGAGTATCCTTGACAACGC
>PWKN01000116.1 GCA_003559735.1 Bacteroidales bacterium
GTCGGGCATTACAACCGTCTCGTCGGCAAAAAGGAAGAACAATTCAATGTTGTCATTTATCCACGGATCGACGGTGTTCACCATACTGCGCGAGACAAGCTCATCGTCAATGATGTCGCAAAATATATAGAAAAACTCTTCGTCCATGGTGATCTTCCACGTCAGGTGGTAGTCGCCCGACTCCCTGATCTCGGGGTCAATGGGTGTGGCACCGTTTGCCCACCATGCATCAGAGACATCAAACTGGAGGTCCATGGGCTCGATCATATCCCAGAATCCGTCATCATCTTTTCCATCTATTATGATCTCACCTTCCCAGTCCCATACCGGATGGATCGTCATCTCCGCCCTGCTCCAGTTCGGATCTTCAGTTGGCCTTGCCTCTTCAGGCATTTCCCCTTCAACGATCGGGTTACCAACGGTAACCATTCCGTAGCCTTCGGTAAAGCCCCAGTTGCGGTTCCAGTTGGCCGACCACTGATGCAGGTACTTCCTTTCTCCCTCTTCCGATGGATCATCCCTGTCGGCCGCCTGGATGTCAAACTGGAACACCTCCATCTCCCTGATGTTGATCGGTATAAAGTTATCATCCTCATCCCAGTAGCCAAACTCCCCGTCAAAGGACGGAACGATCAGACCCAGCGGGATCCTTGCCTCCAGGGTATAGCCCGTTCCGTCATCCTTCATCACGGTACGTGCCTTATAACCCATTGGCTGGTATGGATCATCGATCATGCCACCGGCCCATCCACCGGCAGTAAGTGTGTCGGCTGTCTGCTCATCCAGGTCAATGAAAACGCGAACCTGGCTTGCATCGCCAAGTGCCCAGTCGGGCATTACAACCGTCTCGTCGGCAAAAAGGAAGAACAATTCAATGTTGTCATTTATCCACGGATCGACGGTGTTCACCATACTGCGCGAGACAAGCTCATCGTCAATGATGTCGCAGAAAATATAGAAAAACTCATCGTCCATGGTGACCTTCCACGTCAGGTGGTAGTCGCCCGACTCCCTGATCTCGGGGTCAATAGGTTTTGCACCTTCAACCCACCAGGCATCACTGACATCAAACTGGAGGTCCATGGGCTCGATCAGGTCCCAGAATCCTTCATCTGCCTTTCCATCAATGGTGATCTCACCTTCCCAGTCCCATATCGGCCGGATTGTCATCTCCGCCCTCTGCCAGTCCGGATCTTCAGAAGGCCGGGTTTCTGATTCTTCAGCCATTACATTGCCCGCAAAAACAATAAAGATGGCCATTAATAGTAACATACATTTTTTCATAGCTTGTTGGTTTTAATTAATAGAAAAATGGTTGGTAAATTGATCATATGTTGGGTGATTTAAATAACCCCATTATCCATTCAAACACAGTTCATCCACGGCTTAATTGTTTAGTATCCGGGATTCTGAACCATTTTCGCGTTGTTTGCAATTTCCCTTGTGGGGATCGGGAAACATGTTGCCCTGTCGATCCATGCAACCCTGTATGGGACCCTCGCAATCTCACTCTCGGCAATGCCCCACCGGATCACATCATACCACCGGATCTGTTCACCGATAAACTCCTTCCGTTTTTCTTCCATCAGCAACTCCATAAACTCCTCCTTGCTGTTTCCGGTAAAGTCGAACGGTGTCGGTTCATCCAAGTAATAGCCCCTGGCCCGGCGGATCACCTTGTTAAGCCAGTCACTGGCTTCGGGTACCCTGTTGAGCTGAGCAAGTGCTTCGGCATAAAGCATATATACTTCAGCCACGCGCATCACCACCTGGTTTTCGTAGGAAACATCTGTAGCGAGTCCACCTACATTCGATGCAGTGCGACGATTGCTGATGTATTTTTTTGGCGTGTAGACATTCTTAACACTCCTTCGCACACGTTGCGGCGGATCCACGAAAAACAAGGTATCCCTGATCTGTATTGTATCTCCACGGAAGACATAGGTACGGATCGGTCCGGCAGAATACACTGTCTCGGAAAACCGGATATCACGGACATCAAAGTTCCTGATGTCGCCAGGTACTGCATCTTCATCATCTTCTCTTTGCATAATGGGTACAGGGACTGCAAAATTATCACGCCCCATACCATGTCCGCCAACATAGATCTGATAATGATTGCCTGTGCCGCCACCCTGCCAGCGGTTGGTCGTTGTCAGATCGGCAAACTGTATTTCGAAGACCGATTCAGGTCCGTTTTCATATTTGCCGTGAAAATTGTCACCATAGTAAGGCAACAAGTGTTTATCGGGGTTCTCATCAATAAACTGCTGAAACTTGTCGGCCGCCTCCTGGTATCTTCCCTGGAAAACATACATCTTTCCCAAAAACGCTGTTGCAGCACCACGCGTTGGGCGTCCCAGCTCTTCCTCCCGCAGCTCAGACGATTTCAACAATAAGCTTTCTGCATCGATAAGATCCTGTTCTATCTGGGCATATACCTCTGACGGTCTCGCCCGGGCCTTCTCAAAATCTTCTCTTTGGTCAATGATGGATGTATGCATCACGATCCCATAAACATCATCATCATCAAACGGTCTTCCCCAGCTGTGCAGAAGATAGAAGTGGCAGAATGCCCTCATGAAATATGCCCCCCCCATTATAAGATCAAATTCGCGTTCAGGCAGTTCCCTGACAGTGCCCGACTCTTTTTCCATGTATTCGATGATCCTGCTTGAAATAGTCAGTGCGCTGTAGTAGTCGCTGTAAAGCCATGCGTTGAATACATTGCCGGGGTTCATGTTCAGGTTCCATACCTGCTGGTGCATGGGACCCTCCCCTGTCGTTTCCCTCATTTCATATTCGCCCGGCAGATGGCTCATATATAACTGCCAGAAATAATTATATGCATCAGCGACCCTCCTGTACATCCCCACCTCAAGCTGTCTTATGCCTGAGGGAGAGTCTACATCAGCTGTGACCCGGTTCGGGTTCTTTAGTTCAAGAAAGTCTTCTTCAGTGTCGCACCCGGCAAAAAAGACCAGCAAGAAAAAAACCAGGGTCGAGAATATGTTGTGGTAAGATTTCATAATACAAGTATTTATGGTGATAATAATTTCTGTAAACAAATTAAAACGTCAGCTCAATGCCCATAAAGAATGTTCTGGACTGTGGATACATTCCCTGGTCAAGGTTTTTCGCCGTATTCGGACCCGTGCTCAATTCAGGGTCATAGCCTGTATAGTTTGTGAATGTCAACAGGTTTTGTCCGCTGAAGTAGATCCTCAGCTTATCCAGCTGCAGTCGCGACAACACCTGCAACGGCAAAGTATAGCCAACCTGCAGACTCTTCAGTCGCATATAGGAACCTCTTTCAACAAAATAAGAGCTTGATGTTGTCAAATTGGCATTGGGGTCGGTATACACGATCCTTGGCTGATCGGTTGGATTATCGGGGGTCCACCGGTTAAAGGCATTATAGGTAAAGCTGTAGTCGCCGGTCAGGTTATCCGTCACCCGTTTGTTCAGGTGGTACAGGTCGTTGCCATAAACCCCCTGGAAGAATGCATACAGGTCAAACCCCCTGTATTCGCCCCCAAGGTTGAATCCATATACAAGTTTCGGCCACGGGTTGCCAATTTTTACCCTGTCGTTATGGTCGATCAATCCGTCTCCGTTGATATCTTTGAACCTCAGGTCGCCGGGCGCCGTGTAGTTGTGCGTGTTGTAATTATCGGGGTTAGACAACTTGTTGTTCCTGATCAGCCAGTCAATGATGTCGTCAATTTCATCCTCCTGCCAGATACCATCAACTATGTACCCCTCGTAAAAACTCATCGGGTACCCCTCCATGGTCTTGAACTGCATCAGTTCTCCCATATTTATTTCCTGGTCAACAAGATCCTTAACTTCGTGCCTGTTCCAGGAGAAATTTCCACCCACATTGTATTTGAAAGATCCGATCTGGTCTCTGAACTGGATGCTCAGGTCATTTCCGGTATTCCTTATATTTCCGGCATTGATGGCCGTACTTGCACCCGTACCCATTCCGGCATTGAGGGGAAGGTCGACATATATCAGCATATCGCGGGTATCCTTGATATAAATGTCGTTGGTGATGTTCAAACGGTAATCCAGCAAATACAGGTCAATACCAAAGTTTGTGGTGTTTATGCTTTCCCAGCGCAGGTTGCCAACCCCGAAGACCGAGGGAATCATCCCCTGGTGCAGGTTGCCACCAAACACGTAATATATTTTGTCTCCCGAGTATTGGGACATATAGGAGAAGGGTGCAACCGACGGATTCCCGACGCTTCCGTAACCAAAACGAAGTTTCAGGTCCATCAGATCAGCCAGTGGCTCCATGAAGCGTTCATTGGTCACACGCCACCCGGCTGAAAAAGACGGGAAATAGCCAATTCTGTTGCCCGGAGAGAACAATGATGATCCGTCACGTCGAATGTTGAACGTAAACAAGTACCTTCCATCATATCCATAGTTTATCCGGCTGAATTGCGACGACCACCGGGTCGGGTTCACTTTGTCACCCCCGATATTATATAATTCGGGATTCGATTGATTGAAAATGATCAGTCCATCACGAAAGTCATACCCCTCCATAAAGTAATTATCACCCCTTCGGTTCTGGATCTCGGCGCCGATCATTGCCTCAACATCATGATTATTGACAGAAAAGCGATAGTTAAGTACTGTGTTCCCTGTGAAGCTGAACAGGTCCGTTCTGTTGAGGACCAGCCGGTCTATGTCACGACTCAGGGTATGGCCCAGGTCGTATCGTTCGGTATAATGCTCGTTGTTCCTCATCTCAATGGCGCCACCGGCTGTTGTTCGCCAGCTCAGTCCCTCTATGGGCCTGACATCTATATACAGATTTCCCCTTGCCCGGTACCATTTTTCTTCCTGATCGTGTATGTCCTCAACACCAAATGGGTTCGGGCCAACAAAGCCGTATTCCGTACCCAGGTAACCGTATGGTGTATAGGGATGATCCACATCATCGATGAACACTTCCATGAAAGGGTTTACACGCAGTGCTGCTGCATCACTCATATGCTTCCACTGCCTGCTTGTTTGTGAAAGATTCAACGACTGACCAACCTTAAGCCAGTTTGCAATTGTATGATCCGAGTTCAGGGTGGCACTGATCCTTTCAAATCCGGTATTTATATAAGTTCCGTCTTCAATAAAATAACCCAGTGACGCATAGTAGTTTGAGTATTCGCTCCCCCCTGAAAAGTCCAGATTATAGTTTTGTGTTGCCCCGTTTTTATAAAGAATATCCAGCCAGTCGGTGTTGATGGGCAGAACAGAGTCCGGATTATCCACTATCTGTGTATATACCTGGTTCAACCCTGCCCTGAAATTGCCTTCCCTATAGCTTTCATATCTTAAAGTGGCAAACGACCTTGAATCAACCAGGTCGGGCAGCCCCATAGGCTGTGCAATACCGTACGACGACCGGAAATTGATCACGGGCTTCCCTTCCCTGCCCCGCTTTGTGGTTACAAGAATAACCCCATTGGCAGCCTGGGCACCGTAAATCGCAGCAGCCGATGCATCTTTCAATATCTCTATCGACTCAATGTCGGAAGGATCCAGGTGGTTCCCTGAACTGGAAGGTAGTCCGTCAATGATCCACAGTGGTTCGGTATGGTTAACCGAACCCGGACCCCTGATGTAGATGCTGGCCGTTGCTCCGGGTTGCCCGCTGCTTCTTGAAGCAAACACCCCGGCTGCACGACCCTGGAGTGCTTCACTGACGGATGCAACAGTCAATCTTTGCATTTCCTCTACATTGACAGATGCCACAGACCCCGTCAGATCACTCTTTTGCTGCACCCCATAACCAATAACCACCACTTCATCGATGGCCCTGACATCGCTCTGCAAGGCAACATCAATCCGGTCCTGGTCTCCAACAGTGATTACCTGCGTTCTGTAACCAACATAACTGATACGGAGTTGTGCCTCCGGGCCTGAAGCAA
>PWKN01000163.1 GCA_003559735.1 Bacteroidales bacterium
CGCTGGCCGATCTTGGGAACATCACCCTTGCCGGGTTTATGAGCACGCCCGGATTTGGTGGCATCGACCAAAAAGTAGGACAGCGGCAACAGGAGGAGATCATCAATTATGATATTGCCACCAACCTGGAACTCGGACGTCTGCTGCCCGATAACCTGAACATGCGCATACCGCTGCACTTCAGTTTTTCCGAATCGATCAGCAATCCCCTGTATAACCCCATGAATCCGGATATATTCTTTGAAGACGATCTGGCGTCATATGAATCACAAGCCGAACGCGACTCCATCAGAAAACTGTCGCAGGACCTGGTGAGACGAAAAAGCCTGAACTTCACGAATGTCTCTTTCGGAAGTTTCGGAGACCAAAACAGGATATACAGTCCGCAAAACTTCGACTTCACCTACACATTTACAGAGCTCTATGCACGCAATGTTGACATCGCCTTCGACCGCCAGACCTATTGGCGCGGGGCCATCAACTACAACTACAGTACCTCCCCGCAACCTGTTACCCCATTCTCCAATGTCTCCCTGTTCCAGCACGACCTGCTGCGGTTGTTCAGGGAGTTCAATTTCTATTACCTTCCCAGGTCAATAACCTTCCGCACGAGTATGGACCGGGGTTATGCTGAATCGCTGATGCGTGGAAAGAGTGCCGGAATAGTGCTGCTGGAACCCAACTACGTGAAGTCTTTCGACTGGGACCGAATGTATGATATCCGCTTCGACCTTACCCGTACCTTGCGCCTTGAGTTCCGAGCCACTACAGATGCCCGTATCGATGAGCCAGCAGGACGCATCAGCAGGGATGATGACGATTATGCGGAAAAGAGGGACTCCATATGGAGCAACATCAGGAACCTGGGACGCACCACTTTCTATACCCATCGCGCCAACCTTACATACAATTTGCCGTTGAACCGGCTGCCACTGGTCGACTTCATCAATGCCAACACAACGTATACGGCCGACTTTGACTGGACAGCAGCGCCACGGGCTGCCATTGAGCTGGGCAACACCATCGAGAACTCACAGAGCATCCGCCTGAACGTCAATGCAAACCTGGTAAACCTGTACAACAAAGTTGGGTTTTTACGCACCATCAACCAGCAAAGAGGAGGTACAAGGGGTGGTGCGCAGCGAGGCGCCGGGGCACAACCGGCACGTCAGCCGGATGACGAAGATGACGAACGTCCGGATTACGCGAGGATCGTTTTTGAAACGGCATTGCGCATGCTCATGTCGGTGCGCAACCTGAGCATCAACTATACCGAAACCAGTGGTACCCATATGCCGGGATTTACAGCTACTCCGTCAATTCTCGGACAGGATTGGGATCTGATGGCGCCGGGGATGGGCTTTATCTTTGGAAGCCAGGAAGATATCCGTAACCAGGCAGCAAGGGAAGGATGGGTTACCGACAACCCCAACCTGAACGTACCCTTTACGCAAAGCAATGTAAAAAACCTGTCGGCCCGCTCACAGATAGAACCCATACGCGATCTGCGCATCGAGGTTATAGCCCAGAGAAACCACACCAGAAGGCACAGGGAGTATTTCAAGGCCGACAGCCTGGGCAACTTCGGCTCATTTAATCCAACGGAACAAGGCACCTTCAGCATCTCGTTTTTTGCGTTTCGAACGACATTTGAAGGGGTAGACGACCGCACCCACGCTTCAGAGAACTTCGAGAATTTCAAAGACTACCGCCTCGATGTAGCCCTGCGCCTGGCCAATAAGAATCCCAACTGGAGCGGTGAGATGAACGACACCACCGGATTCCCGGAAGGCTATGGTCCAACGTCACAGGATGTACTGATACCGGCATTCCTGGCTGCCTACTCCGGACAGGATCCCACTGGCAGTAGCCTCAACCCGTTTTTGCGTTTCCCGATGCCGGGGTGGAGGCTGACGTACGACGGACTGGCACGGATACCTGCTTTCCAGCGTTTGTTCCAGTCGTTCACTATCGGCCATGGATACAGGAGCACCTATACAATCGGTAACTTCCAGTCAGACATCCGTTACCGCGAAAGAGACGGGTACCAGGCAGCAAAAGAGACGGCCACCAACAACTTCATCTCTGAATTTGAAATCGGACAGGTATCAATCAGCGAACAGTTTAATCCGCTGATCAACATCGACGTAACGTGGCAAAACAACCTCATGACACGGTTCGAATACCGGCGTTCGAGAGACATAGTGCTGAGCTTTGCCAACAACCAGGTTACCGATAATTACAGGAATGAGATCGCCATCGGCGCCGGATACCGTTTCCAGGACCTGTCATTCAACATTACCCAGGGCGGGCGAAGACAACGCATACAAAGCGACCTGGTTTTGCGGTTCGACCTTTCTGTTCGTGATAACAAAACCATCCTGAGAAAGCTCCTTGAAGAAACCGATGTGATCTCTTCTGGCCAGCGCAGTATCGGGCTGAATACTTCAGCAGAATACCAGCTGAGTGCCAGGGTCAACTTCCGTCTGTTCTTCGACCGTACAATCAACAATCCGTACGTGTCGAACCAGTTCCCAAACACCAACACCCACGGTGGGTTCAGCTTGCGGTTTACCCTTATGTAAGCGTTTGCCCGACATCCGTCGCACAATAGGCTGTACGCAGATTCGACCACGGCAGGCACAGCACTGTCATGGCGGCAGCCATCCCAGGTCGTTTGATCCTGGCGGCGGCTATCTCCACTCGTTCGATCCTGGCGGCCGCCATGCCCGCTCATTCGATGCCCTGACAATGGACAGATGTACATCAACGAACCAACCTGGCAGTAACCAGCCCAGGTCGTTTGATCCTGGCGGCAGCCATCCCAGGTAGATAATTGCAGGCAAGCAAAAATTTGCAGGTCAGGATGAAAAAGAAAACTTTTCCTTGAAGCGCATCAGCTCCTCCTTAAAGGACACCGGTGGCTTGGTGAGCAACGGCATGATCCGTTGGTCGGCAAGCACTTTGATCTCCCGCATCACAAGATGCTGATTAACAAAGATCATATCGAGCGAAGGATAGATCTCCCTGATAATGTTGGCAATGTATTCGATAGACAGGTTGTGCTCACTGAAGTTGTAGGTACCTGACTGCAGATCGGAATGGAGCAGGTTGGCCAGCATATTTACCAGCTTATCAACGTGTACAAACGCACGCTGCTGCTTCCCGTTGCCCGTTATCTGTATCCGTCCGATGAAGTTGGCCTCGAACATGAAGCGGTTGATAACGGCGTCAAAACGGACACCCGGACTGTATCCGTAAACATTTCCAGAACGGATGATCCACGCATCCATTTTTCCGGTCAGCCGTTCAACATGTTCTTCACCCCGCAGCTTGCTGCTCCCATAGAAGGTTTTTGGATCGGGTGGTGTATCGATACCGACCATTTCTTCAGAGGCACCATACACCGAAGTGGTGCTCAGGTAAACGAATTTCTTCACGGGACTGTCCTCCACAGCATACACCAATTCGGCGGTACCCCAATGGTTGATCTGCTCAAAGAGGTGTGCGTTCTCCGATGCCAGGGGTGTCGACACCTTGGCAGCCAGGTGGTATACCACATCGACCTTCCGGAGCACCTGTCGCAGCTTCTGGGTATCGAGCAGCTCACCCATTATGAAACGAACTTTTTTCTGCTCACATCGCCTGTCAAGGAAAAGATTGAAATTGTTCCGGCTCAGGTTGTCGTAAATGATGATCTCCCCCACAGAGGGGTCTTTCAACAGCTCAAAGACAAGCTCATTGCCAACATACCCCGCACCACCGGTTATTAATATGTTCATCGGTTTCTGTTCAGAATTTTTTATTTGTTTGTCCGGATGCCAGGGGCTTGTCTGCCTGCTGCCTCCAGGGTTATTGTGGAGTACGCCCACCGGAGCCACTATCCTGATGCACTTACGACACACCCCGGTCCTTCGACCCCTTCGAAGCACCTCCACCGAAGCCACTGTCCTGATGCAACCCGCACTCCGTTTTTTTCATCCCGGTCCACCGCCCTTCCCTTACCTTGTTGCCATTTGCGGGACGGGTACACGGTTCACACCCAATGCTTTTATAACCCATCTTCTCCAGAGGGTGCACAGGCAGGTCAAACAGTTTGATATACTGCTCCATCTTTTTGTTTGTCCACCGCAGCAACGGATGATACCGCATCGCATGCCTACCTGAAGTCTCCTCCTCCCTGAAATTTTTACGGTTGCTGTTCTGCTCTGCCCTGATTCCATTGATCCATACATCATAATGATCAAACAACGCCTCAACAGGCTGCACCTTATTCAGGTAACAACAGTAGTCAGGATCAGAGGTAAACAACAGGTCGCCTGAGGCATTCCGCTGCATGTTCTTGGGAACATGGGGCAACAGATTGATCACATTGATCCCCAACAACCGCTGCACCATCTCCTTATACTGTATGGTTGCAGGAAAATGGAATCCGGTATTAATAAAATAAACCGGTATCTCTTTATCGATGCGGCTCAACACGTGCAGCAGCACCACACTATGTGTCTGGAAGCTCGAAGTTGCAAAAAGACGCAACCCCTGGGCCTTGTAGGTGGCAATTTTATGTTCGATTTGATGAATGTCCATACAAATCAAAAAGAGAGTCCGTAACAAATGTAAGGATTTTTCCTGTTAACAGGATGGAAAAATATTTCTATTGCAGGGCAATTGCGAATCTAAACAATTTGTATTACTTTGCGCTCAATTCTGTTGCATACGAAAGATAACCAATGACAAAAAAGAAAAAAAAGACTCCCGTCGACATTTCAAGTCTGGGTGAGTTCGGACTGATCGACCATCTCACAAAAGACATCACCCAATATCACCCGGGAACCCTCATGGGTGTGGGTGATGATGCCGCGGTGATCGATGGCGGACAGCAGGCTACCATCGTCAGCAAGGATCTGCTGGTAGAAGGTGTACATTTCGATATGGTATATACCCCATTGAAACATCTTGGTTACAAAGCCATTGCAGTGAACCTCTCTGACATATACGCAATGAATGCCCGACCCCGGCAAGTTTTTGTTGGGATTGCCGTTTCGCGAAAGTATACCCTGGAGGCTCTGGAAGAGCTGTATTCAGGCATGCTGCTGGCGTGTAAGAAGTATAAGGTTGATATGGCTGGCGGCGATACCACAACGAGCCGCGGTGGACTCTTCATCAGCATTACTGTTTTGGGACAGGCAGAAAAAGATACGATCGTATACCGCAGCGGCGCACAACCGATGGATCTGCTCTATGTCAGCGGTGACCTTGGTGCTGCGTATTGCGGACAGCTGGTTCTTCAGCGCGAAAAAGAAACATTCAAGGCCAATCCCGGAATGCAACCCGACATCAGCAGCTACGCCTACATACTTGAACGTCAGCTGAAGCCCGAGCCCAGGGAAGATGTGATCGACCTGCTGGAAAAGGCAGGCGTACGGCCCACCGCGATGATCGATGTTTCCGACGGACTGGCATCGGAGGTGCTTCATATCTGTAAGAGTTCCCGTGTGGGTGCCACCATCTATGAGGAGAAAATCCCTGTAGATCAGCGAATGGCACAAACAGCCCATGAGTTCCGGATCGATCCCACCACCTGCGCCCTTAATGGGGGTGAGGACTATGAGCTCCTGTTTACGGTTAGCCAAAAGGATTATGACAAGGTAAAAGACATTCCATCGATCCATCCAATAGGTCATATAACCGAAGCCAACCAGGGATATAACCTCTTCACCACCTCCGGACAACTTGTTAAGCTTACCGCGCAGGGCTGGGATTCGTTCAAACAAAATGCGGCGGGAGGTTTATAATACGAACCTGAGGAACTGGAAGCTCCGCATACGAGGAACTGGAAGCTCCCGCAGGGACTTCCAGCTTCCGAAGGGGAAGACCTTCCAAAACCGGAAGCTTCCAGTTGCTGCGCAAGCTGGAAGTTCCTTGTCGAGGAACTGGAAGCTCC
>PWKN01000026.1 GCA_003559735.1 Bacteroidales bacterium
ACATGTATGGAGATGTTGTTATGGGAATGGAAGCAGACAGTAAGGAAGACGAAAACCCCTTTGATGAGATAATGGATCATCTAAAGGATGAAAAAAATGCAAAAACAGATCAGGATTTATCTGTTGATGATTTAAAAGAGTTGGTTAAGAGATTTAAGAAAGCAGTTAAAGATAAAACCGGAAAGGATTTTCCTGAAGATCCATGGGAACAGCTTTGGGGATCAGTAACCTCTGTTTTTGAATCATGGAACAATCCACGTGCCACCTATTATCGCAAAAAATACAACATTCCGGCCGAATGGGGAACCGCAGTGAACGTTCAGGCGATGGTGTTTGGCAATATGGGCGATACCTGCGCCACAGGTGTTGCTTTTACCCGCGATGCCGCAACCGGAGAAAACATTTTTAACGGTGAATATCTTGTTAACGCACAGGGAGAAGATGTGGTAGCGGGCACCCGTACACCACGGCAGATCACCAAAGAAGGTTCGCAGCGCTGGGCTAAGCTCCAGGGTGTGTCAGAAGAAGAACGGCAGAAGGTCTTCCCTTCACTTGAAGAGATCTTCCCCGAACTATACAAAGAACTTGACGAACAACAGAACAAACTGGAACTGCATTATCTCGACATGCAGGATCTGGAATTTACCATCCAGGAAGGCAAACTGTGGATGCTTCAGACCCGTAACGGAAAACGTACCGGTCCGGCTATGGTAAAAATTGCCATGGATATGTTGAATGAAGGACTCATCAAAGAAGAAGAGGCGCTGTTGCGGGTAGAGCCCGACAAACTTGATGAGCTCCTGCATCCTGTATTTGATGACAAGGAACTGCAAAAAGCCACCCTGCTTGCCAAAGGGTTATCGGCTTCGCCGGGTGCGGCGACCGGACAGATTGTTTTCTTCGCAGATGACGCTACCGAATGGGCAGCCAAGGGGAAAAAAGTAATTCTTGTCCGTATCGAAACATCACCCGAAGACCTGAGCGGTATGGATGCAGCTGAAGGGATCCTTACCGCACGTGGTGGTATGACCTCTCATGCTGCTGTAGTTGCCCGTGGAATGGGTAAATGCTGTGTTTCCGGTGCCGGCGCTGTCAAGATCAATTATAAGAAGCGCACAATGACCATTGATGGAAAAGAATACAAAGAAGGAGACTTTATCAGTCTGAATGGCACAACAGGTGAGGTATTCGAAGGCAAGATCAAGACCATGGACCCGGAGATGAGTGGTGACTTCGCCGACCTGATGGAGCTGGCTGAAAAATTCACCCGTATGCATGTCCGCACCAATGCCGACTCACCAAAAGATTCGAAAATTGCCCGTGAGTTTGGTGCCAAAGGGATTGGCCTGTGCCGCACCGAGCATATGTTCTTTGAAGGTGTTCGCATCAAGGCCATGCGCGAGATGATCCTTGCCAAAGACGAGGGAGGACGGAGAAAGGCCCTTGACAAACTGTTGCCTATGCAGCGGGAGGACTTTGAAGGCATATTTGAAGCGATGCACGACCTGCCGGTGACGGTGCGACTGCTCGACCCGCCCCTTCATGAATTCCTGCCACACGAAGAGGCCAATCAGAAAGATATGGCCAAAGAAATGGGTGTCACACCAGAGGAAGTAAAAGCCAACGTAGATGCCCTGCACGAGTTCAACCCGATGCTCGGCCACCGTGGATGTCGACTGGGCAACACCTATCCGGAAATCTCAGAAATGCAGACAAGGGCGATCATCGAAGCGGCCCTTAACCTGAAGAAAAAAGGGATCAGGGCCATTCCCGAGATCATGATCCCCCTCACAGGTACTGCCCCGGAATACCAGCTCCAGGAAGAGATCGTGCGAAATACCGCAGAACAGGTCTTTGAAGAATACAACGACAGGGTGGAGTACCTTGTGGGCACAATGATAGAAATACCCCGCGCTACGCTGGTAGCCGACGATATCGCAAAAACGGCCGAGTTCTTCTCATTCGGGACCAATGACCTAACGCAGATGACGTTCGGCTATTCGCGCGACGACGCAGGGAACTTCCTGCAGGTTTACATAGATAAGGGATTGTTGAAGCACGACCCATTCCAGGTGCTCGACCAGGAAGGTGTGGGACAACTTGTGAAACTGGGTATTGAACGTGGCCGCAAAGGTCGTGCCGACCTTAAAATTGGCATCTGTGGTGAACATGGTGGCGAGCCCAGCTCAGTTGAATTTTGCCACAAGGTGGGCATGGACTATGTGAGTTGTTCACCGTTCCGCGTGCCCATCGCCCGGCTGGCAGCAGCCCAGGCCGTTGTGAAGGAAAAATCCGACAGTGGATACAGCACCAACTAAAGCCCAACTGACTGCACGCTGAAACAGAACATACGGTGTGCGCCTTATATGATAAAACGGGAATTTTGCCAATAACAGCCGGTGGCCGTTCAGCAAAATTCCCGTTTTTTGTTTTGTACCAGGATGGATAACACCTGTTTGTCAGGTAATAAGCCTGCCAGCCAGAATGGCAATCACAGAAAAGAAGAGGGGTCGTTGTCGCGAACAAACTGTTGTGCCCGTCTCATCTCTTCATACATCACCTTGTCGTCACTGATAAAAGCGACATGTTCCCTGAAGGAGTTCAGCAAACGCAGCAAAACGGGCGAGGTTTTTCCTGTCTCCCTGAACCCCATTGCCTGCGACGCAGTCATCAGTTCGATGGCCAGCACTTTTTCAAGGTTCTCAAGCACTGACAAAGCTTTGATCGCAGCATTGGCCCCCATGCTCACATGGTCTTCCTGTCCCTGCGACGATTCAATCGAATCAACCGATGCAGGGGTACACAGCATTTTGTTCTGGCTGACGATCGATGCAGCTGTATATTGGGGGATCATAAACCCTGAGTTCAATCCGGGATTTGCCACGAGAAAAGATGGGAGGTTACGTGTTCCGGAAATCAAACGATAAACCCTGCGTTCAGAAATGTTGGCCAGCTCCGACAGTGCAATTGCAAGAAAGTCAAGTCCGAATGCCAAAGGCTGTCCGTGAAAGTTGCCCGCAGAGATGATCAGATCATCATCGGGAAACAGTGTGGGATTATCTGTTACGGCATTGATCTCGTTATGAAAAATGCCAGACACATAATCTATTGTATCCTTGCATGCGCCATGAACCTGTGGGATGCACCTGAAGGAATAGGGGTCCTGGACATAGTTTTTCTTTTCGACAATCAGCTTGCTTCCATTCAGTATTTTTCTTATGTTGGCCGCCGTTTCCAGCTGTCCGTTGTGATGCCTGATGCGATGTACCTGCTCGAAAAATGGTTGTATGCACCCCATAAATGCTTCGAGCGACAATGCGCCGGCAAGATCGGCCCATAATGACAGGTTGAAGCAGCGGACAAGGATGTGGGCACCATAAGCCCCCATAAACTGTGTTCCGTTGAGCAATGCCAGACCCTCCTTGGCAGCAAGATCAAGTGGAGACCATCCATACATGTCAAGAACCCCGGAAGCTGCCTGTCTCTTTTCACCGGCATACACCTCACCCAGTCCCAGCAAAGGCAATGCCATATGTGCCAGCGGTGCAAGGTCACCAGAAGCCCCTAAAGAGCCCTGGGTATACACCACAGGATATATCTCATGGTTATAAAACCCAATCAGACGCTCAAGGCTTTCGAGCCTGATGCCCGAATGCCCGTAAGCCAGGGCGCGTATCTTTAAAAAAAGCATCAGGCGGACAATTTCACGGGGGACCTCATCCCCCATTCCACAGGCATGCGACATCACCAGGTTTCGTTGTAAAATGCTCAGATCAGTCCGTGAAATACTATGGTTGCACAATGAACCAAAACCCGTGGTAACCCCATATATCGGCGAATCATGCGAATCAATCCGTTGATCAAGGTATTCACGGCAACGCACCACCCTGTCCCTGGATGCATCCGAAAGTGTCAGACGCAATCCCGGAGCGGCAGTCCGGCGGATGATGCCAAAATCAATATCATCTGGAGAAATAGTGTATGTAGCCATAACCTGCCGCCTGCATAAATTGTTAATATAAAGCCAATTATCCTGTAACGAAAAAATACAACCCCACTTTTAACCAACGCTGCGTGCATCCCATCCCGTCAGCTAACAATTACGTCGATGATCTGTTCCAGCGTCAGCTGCTCCTGGTCGCCACTGCGCATGTCTTTCAATGAATACCGATTGTCGCCCATTTCTTTTTCACCTGCCATCATAACATACGGGATATTGTTCTTGTCTGCATACTGCATTTGTTTCTTTATTTTGGCAGGTTCAGGGTACATCTCACAATGTATCCCGATAGAACGAAGGTCTTCGAGGGCCGGCAGACAATAATCCCGTTCTTTTTTCCCGAAATTGATGGCCAGCACCTGTGTAAAGCTTGCTGTGCTTTTGGGGAACCGCGACAGTTGTTGCAAAACATCATAGATCCTGTCGGCTCCGAAACTGATGCCAACGCCAGACACTCCTTTCAATCCAAAAATGCCGGTAAGGTCATCATAACGTCCGCCACCACAAATGCTTCCCATTTCAACATTCGTCGATTTAACCTCAATGATTGCCCCGGTATAATAATTCAGTCCCCTTGCCAGACACAAGTCGAGCTCCAGGTCACAATGCAAGGGGCTCACATTCACTATGTCAAACACCTCCCTGATCTCTTCCACTCCACGCATGCCCGTGGCTGAACCTTTCAACAATCCGGACAGCAGTTCTGTTTTTTCCTTATATGAACCGGAATGCTGCAACACAGGCTGCAGTTTGTCCACCGCCTCAGGGGTAAGTCCCTTTTCAAGCATTTCTTTGTTCACGTTCTCCAGTCCGATTTTGTCCATCTTGTCGATGGCTGTCGTGATATCGGTCATCCGGTCGGCAAATCCAATATGTTCTGCAAGGCCTGCCAGGATCTTCCTGTTGTTGATCAGTATCTTTACATCAATATTCAGCCGGGAAAACACTTTGTCAATTATCTGGATCAGTTCCGCCTCATTGTCGAGCGAATCACTGCCAATGACATCAGCATCGCACTGATAAAATTCACGGTACCGGCCCTTTTGCGGCCGGTCAGCACGCCATACAGGTTGAATCTGGTACCTTTTGAACGGGAAGGTGATATGGTGCTGGTGCTGTACCACGTAGCGTGCAAAAGGGACAGTCAGATCATAGCGAAGTGCTTTTTCACTCAGCTGGGCAGACAACCTGGCACTGTTTTTGTCATTCCAGTCGGCATCATCGACTTTTGAAGCAAAGTCGCCCGAATTCAATATCCGGAAAATCAGGCGGTCTCCTTCTTCCCCATATTTACCCAGGAGGGTCGACAGGTTTTCCATTGCCGGTGTTTCAATGGGTCGGAACCCATGCAAACGGTACACCTCCCTGATGGTATCAAAAATATGTTCCCTGCGTGATATTTCCACGGGGTTAAAGTCCCTTGTTCCTTTAGGTATTCCGGATTTCTCTTTTGCCATACGCGCTGACTATTCCTTGATTAATAATTCAATGTCCGATCCAACAGCCGCTTTGCCAGGGTACAAAAATAATTGTTTTCGAAAGATATTGCCCCCTTTATAAAATATACAATATTTTTGCATAAAATGAATGCCCATTCTTTTCAGTTATCCAAATGATGCAGAAACATGCAAAATGTCGTACAACTATTTCATCCTTCAGGAACCCTATACGAACACTTTAAGGCATTCAGCAAGTCCCACC
>PWKN01000259.1 GCA_003559735.1 Bacteroidales bacterium
CCTTTATCAAAAAGCAATGCCCGAAGACGGAAATTGGCCAGCCGTTCACTTTTCCTAAAGGTATCCATACTGCCAGGTAAGATCGGTGGGCACATCAAACAACCTGCTGGTAACTATTTATTTTTCAGGGTTTCCAAATACTCCTGCATGGCCATTACCATTGAGGGAGCGGTTTTTGTGGGTGCGAGTATCTGTACTTTCAGTCCGTCTTTTTCCGCTGCCTTTTGCGTTGCTTTACCAAATGCGGCAATGACCGTATCACCCTGCTGGTAATTCGGAAAATTCAGCCGCAGTGCCTGGATGCCAAACGGACTGAAAAACACAAGCATTTGATATTTGCTGATATCAACGTCAGAAATATCCTCAGGTACCGATCTGTATATCGGAGCAACAGAAAATGATATCCTGTTTTGTTTAAGAAGCTGGGGTATTTCCTTTTTGTGATTTTCAGCACATGGGAAAAGGAATTTTTCCGTTTTGTTCTTTTTTAAAACATCCAGCAGATCGGAAAAATGGTTTTTTCCAAAAAAGATCTTCCTCTTTCTGAACTGCACATATTTTTGCAGGTACAGTGCGATGGCCTCCGACGTGCAAAAATACTTCATTTGTTCAGAAATCTGCACACGCAACTCTTCACATAAATTAAAAAAATGGTCTATGGCATTTTTTGATGTAAAGATAATCGCCGAATAATCCGGAATTTTAATACGGTGCCTGCGAAACTCCCTGGCACCGATACTCTCTATTTTAATGAATTTCCTGAAACAAATATCCAGGTTATGTTCATTAATCAGATCGGCATACGGTGATTTATCAGTTTCCGGCGGCGGTTGCGATATAAGGATGTGTCTGACTTTCAAGATCTGTCTCCTTTCACTTTGGTGATTAACTAGTGTCTGTCTCTACTATCCGATTTCTGCGTTATGCTTGTTTTGAACCCAAATATTATAGTTCAGACACCTGACTTTATGGACAGGCCCTAACTGTTATCTGAGATCACATCAGATACAAAGACGCCGTTTTCCCTGCTATCAGCAAGGGTGCCAATTCGATGGCACAAAGGTACAAAAATAAGTAATAACGAGAAAAGCCAGATGCTTTCCAACCGAGTGCAGCGCCCCTCAAAATTTTCAGCACATTGATGCAGGCCAGCAATATCCATGCACCATACAGCAGGTGCACATCAGGATGAAAGACAAACAAAAACACCAATGGCATCATTGCGAGTCCGGCAAACTGATTCATAACAAACAAGTTCCTGAAATAGACCTCTGTGGCTTCGTGTGTGTCAAAAACCCAGGAAAGGAGAGCCATTATCATTCTTTTTACCGGGTAATAAAGAAAAAGAATCAGGAAGATCAGTCCGTATGTCACCAGGGGGTGACTTTGTTGCCAGGGTTGCAGGTTGTCCAGAGACCCAAAGTATTCCAGGCTCAGGTAGATCAGCAGGGAAACAACGAGGAAAAAAAGAAGAATGATCAGATAACCGGTTTTTCTGTGAAAAGGGAATCCCTCTTTTTCGAGCAGGGAAAAGTGTCGTATTGAAACGACTGCCCCGGATAATCGTTTAATAACCCCATGCGATGTAAGTTTTACAATGCCCGGGATGCTGATGCATAAAACAAAGAGCGCAAACAACCAGTAGCTGACCCCCTTTTCTGCATTGACCGGGAGCGGATGATCGTGCACCTTTCTCAGCATATGTGGGGTCTGATACAAAGATTGAGAGTTTGTTACATATGATCGTGATGCACACAGAGTGTCTGCCGGCATATATCGATCATAAACCTGTTGATCTTCAATGGCCTGACCATACGATTGGGCGTACCCTGCCGGGATGACAAGAATCAGCCAGGTTAAAATCATATGGGAAAAAAGGGAGACCATGTATTTTTTTTGCAAAAATACTACCTGATTGTCAATTTGCAAAGTCAAGTGGACAAGTGGCAAACAATAAAATGAGATGTTATTTGTTTAACAGGTAGAGATGCAATTAACCTGAACGATAACAAAAAAATAACATATTTCTCTTTGAGGAGAGGCAAAAGATTCCTATTTTTGTTGCCCGTTGAAATTCAATCAAATCCACAAATTTATAACATCAACCAAACCATATATGCAGTTACTTGAGTCAATTAAACAAAAAGCAAAATCTTTAAAAAAAACGATTGTATTACCTGAGGGGACGGAGGAGCGCACATTAAAGGCCGCCAATATCATTATTGATGAAGGCATAGCACAGATCATACTGTTGGGAGACCGCGAGGTAATATTGCAGACAGCAAAAAAGAACGGGTTAAAAACGGTTGAAGGTGCCACTATTACAGACCCAAAACAATTCGGTGAAAAAGAGGTGTATGCAGACATGCTGTACCAGATACGCCGGCACAAGGGATTAAGCAGGGATGAAGCACTGAAGCTGGTTGAAAACCCATTGTACCTGGCCACATTACTGATCAAAAATGGCGTGGCCGACGGAGAGGTTGCCGGGGCGATGAATGCCACGGGAGACGTTTTGCGGCCGGCATTTCAGATCATAAAGACATTACCGGGCATCAGTGTTGTGTCGGGTGCATTCATAATGATCATGAAAGAGCAGCACTGGGGTGAAAACGGCATCATTGTATTTGCAGATTGTGCGGTTCATCCCGATCCAAATGCAAAAGAACTGGCAGAGATCGCTGTCATGACAGCCAGAACCACCAAGGCAATCGTTGGAGCAGAACCCCGTGTGGCCATGCTTAGTTTTTCGACCAAAGGAAGCGCACGGCACCCAATGGTCGACAAAGTAGTTGAGGCAACAAACATTGCAAAGGATATTGACCCTGGGTTACAGATAGACGGTGAGCTGCAGGCTGATGCAGCCATTGTTGACGCCATAGGAAAAAGCAAAGCACCCGGCAGCAGCATTGCAGGCAATGCCAATGTCTTGGTGTTCCCAAGTCTGGAGACCGGCAACATTTCCTATAAACTTGTTCAACGACTCGCAGGTGCAGAAGCTGTCGGTCCGGTGCTGCAAGGTATGGCGGCACCCATCAACGATCTGTCAAGGGGTTGTTCGGTCAGCGACATTGTAAACCTTGCAGCCATCACAGTGAACCAGGCAGGCGGAACAATGTAATCCGTCCGGTGAACGTACCGGGAGAACGTCTTTGTTAATATAATAACAGGAAGCACAACAAAAAACATCGAAATCCACATAAATAAAGACTTATGAAAATTTTAGTTCTTAATTGCGGCAGCTCATCCATAAAATACCAGTTGGTTGATATGGCAAACAATGCCGAACTCCTTGCAAAAGGACTGGTTGACAGGGTTGGATTGAAGGACAGTGAATTCAAGCACCAGCCAAAAGGGAAAGAGCCATACATGTCGATCCAGGACGTGAAAAACCACGAAGTGGGCATAAACATGATATTAAAGGCGTTGCTCGACCCCAACCATGGCGTTGTTGAAAGTGTAAACGAGATCATAGCTGTCGGTCACAGGGTGGCGCATGGAGGTGAAAACTTCAGTGCCAGTGCACTGATTACCGATGAGGTGAAGAAAAACATTGAAGAGGTGATCGATCTGGCGCCGTTGCACAATCCGGCCAACCTGAAAGGGATCGTTTCGATGGAAAAGCTCGTTCCAACTGTTCCGCAGGTGGCTGTATTCGACACTTCATTCCATCAGACAATCCCGCCGCACGCCTATATGTACGGACTCCCATATGAGTTGTATGAGGATTATAAGATCAGGCGTTACGGATTTCATGGTACAAGCCATAAATATGTTTTTGAAAAGGCGTGCGATGCCCTTTTTGTGCGAAAAGACCATGTTAAGGCAATCACCTGCCACCTGGGCAATGGGGCTTCCATTGCAGCGATTAAAAATGGAAAATCGGTAGATACTTCGATGGGGCTGACACCTGTTGAAGGTCTTATCATGGGTACACGGACCGGCGATCTCGACCTTGGCGCACTGCTTTACATCATGAACAAAAAAGGGCTGTCGGTCGAAGAAACAAACAACCTGATCAATAAGAAAAGCGGGATGCTGGGCGTGAGCGGCATCTCTTATGATATGCGTGATGTTGAAAATGCCGCCTGGCATGAAGGCCATAAGCGGGCACAGCTGGCGTTGGATATGTACAACTACAGGATCATAAAGTACATTGGTGCCTATGCAGCTGCCATGGGTGGCGTTGACCTTATCATATTTACCGGTGGTGTTGGTGAAAACGGTCCCGAGACCAGGGAAGAGATCATGAAAAACCTCGAGTTCCTGGGGGTCTCATTTGATGCAGAAAAAAATACAGGCCTGCGTGGAAAACTGGAAATGATATCCAGGCAGGAATCAAAAGTGAAGGTAATGGTAGTGCCCACCAATGAAGAACTGGTCATCGCGCACGACACCCTGAAAATCATGACCCAGCACGACAACAATGAGGATCTCTGATCAGGGTCAGCTGCGAATAGTCAGCACTTTTGAGCGCCGATCGGGTTAACTGTTATGATGATGATGAATGAAATGACCAGTTGGCACTGAGGCCAGCCTCTTGCCAGCCGCCGAGTTATACCTGGGGATATTTTTTCAATAGTTCAACAGGTCTCATCAGCAGGTCAACATACTGTGCACGCTTATAGGCATAAGGATCTTTTACCGATGCTTTTGACAATTTGCCGCGGAAATCATCCAGGCTTTTGTATTTCTTCTCATCCATCCAGTCAGACAACTCCTGAAGCATCTTTGTCAGATGAGGCACCTTGTGTTTGTATACCGCGCTGACAACCTGCACACAGTCGGCTCCGGCAAGGATCATCCTGGCCATGTCACTGCCATTGAAAATACCGGTATTGCTGCAGATACTCCCTTTGACCTCTTTATGTAACAAACCTGCATAACGCAGTGGCAAACGGTAATCTGACGGCTGACTCAAATGGAAGGGAAAACGGTGTCCCTCTTCCGAAAGATCAATGTCGGGCTGAAACAGTCTGTTGAATAAAACAAACCCGTCAACCCCCACCTCATCCATCTGGCGGATCAGTTGTAAAGGATTGGAGTAAAACGGACTCAATTTTACGCTTACCGGCAGGGATACTTTTTCTTTTATCTTTTTGAGGATCTGCAACTGATCTTTTTCAACATCACCAGATGTCAGGTCAAAGCTTACAGGCGTCGCATAGAAGTTTAGCTCAAGTGCATCAATGCCCGTTTTTTCCATCTCCACAGCATATTCGATCCATGTTTCCGGATTGATACAGTTTAAGCTACCGATTACCGGTATGTCAAGTACATCTTTCAGCCTGGCCAGCTTGTCCAGATGCTCCCCGGGTCCGGCATGCCTGATCTCCGGAAAAAGACTGATCATTTCAGCGTGCCGCTCAACGTACTCATTGAGTTCCTCTTCAAGCTGCATGCTTTCCAGATTGATCTGTTCCTCAAACAAAGATTTAAATACTATGGCCGATGCTCCGGCATCTTCCATTTTACGGGCCACGTCAGTATCCAGACTAAGGTTGCAGGCGCCCACAACAAGCGGGTTTTTTAACGACAGCCCCATGTAGTTGGTTGATAAATTTGCCATATTGTTTCTCCTTATTGCTAATTTGTTATTAAATGATGATGTTTCAGAAACCGGATGGTAGAGACAGACACAATTTAGTCTTTCCATAAAGTCAGGTGTCTGAACTATTCATGGTCCTACTAATATGAAGGTTTTATGTGTACAAATTGTTTGATGGTTTTGAAAAAATTTTTTTATTTTTATTTTGTTTTATATCTTTATCCTTCATTGTTCATTCTTCTGACCTGTATTGTTTATTCGTTCAATCCAATTCAGATGCAGGGAGCCGAAAGCCGCCGACACAGGTTAATGAAGGGTGTGGTATTTTTATAAACTGTAACTGACTGTTCATTCAAACAAAATAATCGATATGTACAAGCACAACCGGCGTCATTTCCTTCGAACTGCAGCTGTCCTCCCGGCCATGACACTAGCCGGACAGCCACTCATTAAAGGAGTTTTTGCCAACATGGAACATCCAGAAAACCTTAATGCGATGAATAAGACAAGATCATCACACACGCCGGGTTATGTCCAAATGCACCACAGTGGTGAGTTAAAAGCACGGGGAGAGATCCTTTACGAGCGTATGCGGCACTGCGATCTTTGTCCGCGCGACTGTGAAACAGACCGGCTGAGTGGTTTGCGCGGTGACTGCAGTGCACATGCAGACCTGGAGATCTCAAGTGCCAGCGCGCATTTCGGAGAAGAATCAGAGCTTGTGGGCCGGTTCGGTTCGGGCACCATCTTCTTTACCAATTGTTCCATGCTGTGTGTTTTTTGCATCAACTATGAAGTAAGCCAACTTGGCCACGGAAGGCAATACAACATCCGTCAGCTGGCCGATATGATGCTGTTGCTTCAGCGCCGTGGCTGCCATAACATCAACATTGTAACACCATCACATTATATTCCGCATATTTTACTTGCACTCGACAGGGCGGTTCCTGACGGTCTCCGGATTCCCCTTGTATACAATACCAGTGGGTGGGAAAAAACTGAGGTACTGGAGTTCCTTGACGGAATAGTTGATGTTTACCTGGCAGATTTTAAATACGCTGATGCAGATGCGGCGGATAAATATTCGCCTGGTGCACGCTGTTATCCGGAGGTGGCACAAAAAGCAATGCTCGAAATGAACAGACAAGTCGGGGTGGCGCATCCTGATGAAGACAGCGGACTGATGTACCGTGGATTGATGATCAGGCACCTTGTGATGCCCGGGAATGTCATCAGAAGCGACAGGGTGATGCGCTGGATCGCAAATAATCTGCCCAAAGACACTTATGTCAACATCATGTCGCAATACACGCCCATGTTCAAGGCACATGATTATCCGGAAATTGCAAGAAGGATTACACGATCTGAATACAACAACGTAGTATCTGTTGCCCGGAGTGCCGGTTTAACAAACCTTCGCCTGCAAATGCGGTAAACCTGTTGGATGAATCATTCACGGCACAAAAAAAACAGGAGGTGTTTTGGGTGCACACTTCCTGTTTTAATCTCCCCACAAACAAAAACAACATTAACCGCAAACAGGTATGCCTGAAGAAAAACAAAACATTGTTTGTTTCAGGACATCCTTATCATAATATTTACCATGGCCCTGTACGCCTGAAAGGCGACGGATGATGAAATCCACCAAATGGGTGTTGCTGGAAATGCATGGGTGCATAGGGACTAATGCCCGATGACACACTTACTTCCGCACCAAAGCGGAAATTTTCAGAGACTTTGTAGTCAAAGCCCAGCATCATCCCCCTCGGGTTTTGTTGCAACGCCATCGGTTCCGGGTACATATGCTGCATATCAAATCCGGTACGCTCAACCCATGTTCCGCCCGTGATGCTCAGACGCGGGTTAACCTTGTACGCTCCGTAAGCATAAATTGTGGCAGAGAAGAGGCTCCCATCGCTGCCGGATATCATCTGTTCGCCCCCGGTCAGTTGCGATCCGTATGGAAACAACCCCTGCATGTTGTTCATTCTTGTTGACGTGAACACAGTGCCAACATACAATTGAAGATCATTACGGGGCGCCAGGCCCAAACGCGGTGCCACACGGTGGGCAAAAAAGCTGCCAGCCGGGCCTGCTGTAGTGAAACTGCTGCCAACATCAACCGAAAAGAACGGAGCGGTGGCAGCAAAAACAGTTTCCCTGTCCATCAAAGAATAGTCAGATGCCTCCTGTGCAGAAGCCGGGGAAAGGAACATCAAAAACAAAACAAGGACCAATCCGATAAATATATTTCTTGTTGTCATGATATCATAAGTTGTTTTCCTGACCATGATCACATGGAACCCTGCCATGAGATCTTCCTGCACCTGTGTGTCCAAAAGGATCAAAGTCAGGCTCAATCCCTTTTTTACCCAACAAATATACTGAAAAGTTAGGAAAAATCAAATTATTTTGTCAATTTTGAACAACGATTTGCTATTATGAAGAAAAAATTCAAATACGGATTGGTATTGAGTGGTGGTGGCACACGCGGATTTGCGCACCTTGGGGCAATCAAGGCCCTTGAAGAACACGGGATCAAGCCTGACATCATATCGGGTGTAAGCGCAGGGAGTATTGTCGGGGCTTTATATGCCGACGGACAAGATGCGGAATATGCGCTGAAAGCGTTGATCAGCAAAAACCTGCTGGGCTTTTTAAAGCTGATGATCCCAAAAAAAGGGTTGCTGAAGATGACAGGTTTCGAGCGGACACTGAAGAAAACCCTGAGAGCGAGGACATTTGAAGACCTGAACATTCCGTTACTCGTTCACGCCGTTAACATCAACACCGTCGAATACACACTTTTTGACAAGGGTGATCTGATACAGGCCATCAAAGCATCATCATCCATCCCGGTTGTATTTCCGCCCGTGGAGATCGGCGGACACCAATACCTGGACGGGGGCATAGTAAACAATTTCCCTGTTGAGCCACTCAAGGACATATGTGAAACCATTATTGGCATCAATGTCAATCCGCTTGGCAAGGAATACAACATCAGCAGTCTGAAAACCATTGCCATTCGCTCGTTCCATCTTTCGATGCGTAATCATGCAGAGAGCCGCAAAGATCTGTGCGACATATATATTGAACCCGAAGGGGTGCAGGAATACGGCATACTGGACTTGTCGAGTGCGCCTGAAGTTTTTGAGATGGGCTACAGGAAAACCTGCTCCATATTAGAATCATAAATTGGTGTCTGCCTGCATTGTTGGGTTTCTGCGTTACAGGCAGACTCTGATCAGCCTGGTTTTGTGCGGCCGACCAACCCCACCGGATCAATGCTTCGTGGTGCTGTATACCCTCCGGTTGCCGTATCCGGGTGCAGCATAAGGCCAAAGTTGTTAACTTTGCGTTTTTTCAGACACAATTGTTCTATGGTACAGCATGAATTAACGATCTACAACACCCTTACCCGGCGCAAGGATGTATTTATCCCATTGAACCCTCCTTTTGCAGGTCTGTATGTCTGCGGTCCCACCGTGTATGGTGATGCACATCTCGGACATGCCCGGCCGGCGGTGACTTTCGATATGGTGTTCCGCTATTTGCGGCACCTGGGATATAAGGTGCGCTATGTGCGGAACATAACCGATGTGGGACATCTCGAAAGTGATGCAGACCACGGGGAGGACAAAATTGCCAGGAAGGCCCGCATTGAGCAACTGGAACCAATGGAGGTGGTTCAGTACTATTCGACCCGCTATCATGAGGACATGCACAAACTGAATGTATTGAGTCCGTCGATAGAGCCAAGGGCATCCGGCCATGTCATTGAGCAGATCGAAATGACCAGGACGATCATTGATGCAGGTTTTGCTTATGTTGTAAACGGCTCAGTTTATTTTGATGTCAGCAAATACAATAAAGAATTCAATTACGGAAAGCTCAGCGGAAGGTCTGTTGAAGATATGATGGCCGGAAACAGGGAGCTGGACGGCCAGGAGGAGAAACGCCATCCGGCCGATTTTGCCTTATGGAAGAAAGCCTCACCCACCCATATTATGCGATGGCCCTCGCCCTGGGGTGAAGGCTTTCCAGGCTGGCACATCGAATGCTCTGCCATGAGCGCAAAATACCTTGGCAAGACGTTCGACATTCATGGTGGCGGCATGGACCTTCTGTTCCCGCATCACGAATGCGAAATAGCCCAGTCCAATGCAGCTTTTGGCAAAGAAGCAGTGCGTTGGTGGATGCACAACAATATGATCACCATCAACGGCCAGAAGATGGGAAAGTCACTGGGTAATTTCATTACACTCCGCGAATTTTTTGATGGCCGGCACAAAGAACTCACCAGACCCTACAGTCCGGCAACGATCCGCTTTTTTATCCTTCAGGCCCACTACAGAAGCACGCTCGACTTCAGCAATGAAGCCCTCGAAGCAGCTGAAAAGGGATTGAAACGTCTGCTCCAGGCAGTGAATACACTGGATGCGCTTGAGCCATCGGGATCCTCTTCGGCAGACATCACCACACTGCCCGGTGATTTAAAGAAGGCCATGAACGACGACTTCAACAGTCCGGTTGCCATTGCCCATCTTTTTGATGCCGTTAAGATCATCAACGCCGTAAAAGACGGGAAAGCCAGTCTGACAAGCACCGACATTACGTTGCTCAGACAATGTTTCCAGGAGTATGTCACGGATATATTCGGTTTATCTGATCAGGACGAACACGTTGACGACAGAAAAAAGACAGTGATAGACGGTCTGATGGGCATCATAATGGACCTGCGGCAACAAGCACGCCGAAACAAAGACTGGACAACCGCCGACAAGCTGCGTGATGCATTGGAAAACCTCAGCATCAGTATCAAAGATACAAAGGATGGGGCAACGTGGACTTACAGGTAATCGGAAATCCTGCCCGAAATGTGCAGCAGTGATATCTCTGCCCGCTTGGTCTGGTACTGAATGGTTACCAGCCGCTCTTCTGCCTCAAGAAGGGTTTTTTGCACCTCCCTCAATTCAAACCCTGAGAGATCGCCCAATCGATACCGTTCAAACGCAATATCGAGTGTTTCATAGGCAACCGACAGGTTTTGGGTTTCCATTTCGAGCAATCGCAAGTTGTTCAGGTAAACGTTGTATGTGGTGATCAGGTCGGCCATGAGGGCATTTTCAATGTCCTCAAAGCGAAGCCTGCTGATGTCTGAGGCAATCCTTGCATTGTTCACCCTTCGACGCTGGTTCAGTCCGTCAAACAAGGGGATACCCAGCGTAATGCCATAATTCATGCCGTAGGTCTGCTGGTCACTGAAGGTGCCTGATTGGAATGTATTGTGCGACAGGGAGTAGGCAGAGCTAAGCTGAACGTATGGATAGGCTTGTGATCGGGCAATCTTTTCATCATATTGTGATATGGTGTGCTCTTTGGAAGCCATCTCCAGGGATGCATTGTTGTTTTTCATCGACGCTTCGAGCGTTTCATAAATGAGAATGTCATTCAACGGAATGATGGTATCTGTTGTTTTTAAAGGAAAACGCAGATCCTCCATCGCCATCATCTCGTTCAGCCTGATCCTGGAGGCCCTGACCACCTCTTCCTGGCGGGTCATACGTGAGCTGTCGGCATTCAGGAAAACCTCTGCCTGCAGCAGCTGCAGCCTGGAACCAGACCCCAGCAGAAAACGTTCTTCATCGATCCTGACCCTTTCCCTTGAGAGTTCGACGGCAAACTGCAGGTTGCTGAGCAATCGTTTTTGTTGTACCAGGTTATAGTATTCAGCCGTAAGGTTAGCCACCAGGTTCTCTATCGCAATCCTGGCATTGAGGTTTCCCATTTCTTTCAGGGCGGCCAGTTTATCGTAGGTTGTCTGCACCCTGAATCCGTCAAATATCATCCACCCCACCCCCAGGTTGGCATTTGTGACCGTGTTGTGCACATTGCGCAACGCCGTTTTTTGTCCGTCGAACCCTGTACGGTCAGTGTTGGTGTAAGTTCCCGAATGTTGCGAACGCAGGTCGACCGAAGGCAGGAATCCTGCGTTTCCCAAGGTATGGTTGTTCGCGGAGATCTGTTGCTGGTTCCTTGCCACCCTGACAGAATAATTGTTTTCCAGTCCGATGGCGATCACATCCTGCAGACTTAATTGCTGTGGCTGTGCGTAAATTCCCGCACCAAACAAAATCATTATAAAAGAAAGGAGCAGCCTATGCATCTGTTTGTTCATTATTTTTTGAGTTGCTTGATATGTATGAATAGACAGCAGGTACGATGAACAGAGTCAAAAACGTCGACAGGATCAGTCCGCCGATCACCGCCACACCCATCGCCATCCTTCCCTGTGCCCCTTCACCGAAGCCCAGGGTAAGTGGCATGACGCCGAGTATCGTCGAAAGGCTGGTCATCAGGATCGGACGAAAGCGTGCCGCTGCGGCATATTTTATCGCTTCCATTTTTGGCATGCCTGCCCGTTTACGCTGATTGGCAAATTCGACCATCAGGATGCCATTTTTTGATACCAGTCCGATGAGCATAATGATCCCAATCTGACTGAAAATATTCATCGTGATGCCCAGGTACCACATAAACAGCAGTGCCCCTGTAATGGCCAGGGGAACGGTCATCATCACAATGAGCGGATCCTTAAAGCTCTCGAATTGGGCAGACAGGACAAGGAATATCAGGATGATCGCAAGCATGAAGGCGAACACAAGGCTCGACGAGCTTTCCTGGTAATCCTTTGAATCGCCTGCCAGTGCCGTTCTGAACGTTTCATCAAGAACTTCGTCAGCAATTTTATCCATTTCGGCAATCCCTTCGCTGATCGTTCTTCCCGGAGCCAGGTTTGCCGACACAGTAGCTGAAACGAAGCGGTTATAACGATACAATTGGGGCGGGGCGGTATGTTCCCTTAATGTCACCAGATTGTCGAGCTGCACCATATCGCCGTTGTTGCTTCTCACATACAGCGATTTTAGGTCAATGGGGGCATTTCTGTTCTCCCTGCTCAATTCTCCCAGTACCTGGTATTGTTTGCCATGCATAAAAAAGTAACCAAACATTTGTCCGCTTAGGGCCAGCTGTAAGGTTTGTCCGATATTTTGCGTGGAGACACCCAGGGCGTTGGCCTTATCACGATCAATATGAATTTGCATTTCAGGCAGGTTAAAACGCAGGTTCACATCGGCCATTTGCAATACTGGGTTGTCACTGGCTCGTTCCATGAATTCTGGCAATGCATCCCTCAGCCGGTCAATGCTTTGTGCCTGGAGTACATATTGGACAGGCCTTCCTGACCGTCTCCCCCCAAATGTTGACTGCTGGTTAACAAATGCAATGGCCCGGGTTTTGTCCCGGAGGACAATCGATAACCTGTCGGCAATTTCCTGTTGTGATGCCTCTCGTTCATTTGGCTTTTTGAGCATAACACGCACATTGGACCATCCGCCAAACACCATTGAGGTGATCGCTTCCCGTTCCGGTACCATGTCGGCAGCCAGGTCAGCGATGTCATCAATATAATCTCGCATAAACTCATAAGTGGTCCCTTCAGGTGCACGGGCATTGATTGTCAGCATTGACCGGTCTTCAAGCGGGGCCATCTCGCCGGGAATATGGCTGTACAACAATACAACCAATCCAACAGCGGCAATCAAAACCACGAATGTGAGCCAGCGACGATCCAGGAAGCGGTCAAGAGATTGGGTATAGGTCTGGTTCAGTGAATGAAAAAATCCTTCTGTTTGCCGGTAGAACTTCCCTCTTTCCTTGCGCTGTTTCAGGATCTTGGTAGAGATCATCGGGGTAAAGCTAAGGGCGACAAAGGATGATATCAGTACCGCACCTGCTATCACAATGCTGAATTCCCTGAACAACCGTCCGGTCATCCCCTCAAGAAAAACAATGGGGAAAAACACCGCCACCAGGGTAATGGTTGTGGCAATGATGGCAAAGAATATTTCACGCGACCCTGCCAATCCGGCTTCAACGGGACGCATACCCTGTTCAATCTTTACATATATATTTTCGACCATAACAATGGCATCATCAACCACCAGTCCGATTGCCAGGACGACTGCCAGGAGGGTAAGGACATTGATCGTAAATCCGGCAACGTACATGATAAAAAACGACCCGATCAGGGATACCGGGATCACCAGTACCGGGATGATGGTTGTACGCCAGTCGCGCAAAAACAGGAAGATGATGATCACTACCAGAGTAAAAGCGATAAAGATGGTGTTGCGCACCTCATTGATTGACGAGCGGATAAACTCTGTGTTGTCGAATCCGATATTGATCGTCACGTCATCAGGCAGGTCTCTTTCGATCATTTCGAGCCGGCGGTATACCTCATCCACGATATCGATATGGTTTGACCCCGGCTGTGGGACGATGGCGTTACCGACCAGCGGAACACCGTCGCGGCGTACGATGCCGCGCAGGTCTTCAGGACCCAATTCAGCGCGGCCTATATCCCTGAACCGGACGATGCGGCCATTGTCCTCTGCAATGATCATATTGTTGAATTCCTCAGGGGTCGACATCAATCCGAGTGTACGTATGGTCAGCTGAACCGTGTTGCCTTCAATTCTTCCCGAAGGGAATTCCACATTTTCCCTTTGCAGAGCATTCCTGACATCCAACGGTGTAAGTCCGTAACCAGCCATCTTTGCCGGATCAAGCCACAACCGCATGGCATACCGTTTTTGTCACCATATATGGATGCCACTGACACCATCAATAGTCTGCAGTTGTTCACGAAGGGTCAGCTCAGCAATCTCCGACAGTTCCAGCAGGTTCCTGGTTTCACTCTCAACAGTTACGAACATGATGGGGCTGGCATCTGCATCGGCTTTGGATACGATGGGAGGATCAACATCACGGGGAAGCATTCGACGGGCCTGTGACACCTTATCGCGCACATCATTGGCAGCTGTTTCCATATCAACACTGAGTTCAAACTCCACGGTGATATGGCTGCTCCCCTGCCTGCTCGTGCTTGTCAGTGTACGTATGCCTGGCACCGCATTGATTGCCTGCTCCAGAGGCTCCGTAATTTGCGTTTCAATAACATCGGAGTTGGCTCCGGGGTAAGAGGTCCTCACTGAGATAATTGGCGGGTCGACGCTTGGAAACTCCCGGACACCAAGGAATGTCATCCCGATCATTCCAAACAACAGGATGACAATCGTGAATACCGATGCCAGTACAGGTCTTTGAATACTTAATGAAGAAAGGCTCATTGGTTATTTTGATGATAAGTTATGGGATCGGCTATTGCTAAGTCATTCAGGTTATCAAGCACCACCGGCAAACCATGCCGTAGCTGCAATACCCCGGTGGTAAGCAGGGTATCGCCAAACGACAACCCGTCAAGGATCTGTACCCTGTCTTCTGTCCGGATACCGGTGGTAACATAAACCGCTTCAGCTTGTCCCGACCGGTAAATGAAGACCCTGTCGCCTTCCATTTCGGGAATAAGGGCCTCAGACGGGATGGCAATGGCATCAAGCGTTTCAGAAAGCTGCATGTTCACAGTAGCGAACCTTCCCGGTGTGATCTCTTCATTGACATTTTGGTATAGTGCACGCACGCGGATGGTGCGCGTCCTTTCATCAACCATGGGATTTACAGCATACACCTCGGCTTCCAGAGGGTGAAGGAATCCGTCTATGCGAAAGGTAATGGGAAACCCGGGGGTGATATCGCCCGCATAACGCTCAGAAACAGAAAATTCGAGCTTAAGCGGATCGACCTTGATCAGGCGGGCAATGCGCGTACTCGGACTGGCAAAACTGCCTTCGCTTAAATACCGCAAACCAACAATGCCATCGAACGGGGCACGAACCTCGGTTTCGGCGATCCGTGCAAGCAACAGGGAAATATCGGCCTCAAGGGTTTCAAGCTCAGTAACTGCTTGATCATATGCTTCCTGGCTTATGGCATCCCTTTCAAGCAGACTTCGTTGCCGAAATTCACGCTCTACCGACAACCGTCGTTGTGCCTGCAACTTCTGCAACTGGGCCTGCAAATGGCGGTCGTTCATTTTGGCAAGCAAATCTCCCTGCCGAACATGTGCGCCCTCCTGAAAGTAGATACCCACCACCTTGCCGCTCGTCTCAAAAGCCAGGTCAACCTCCTCATCAGGAAGTAATGTCCCGGTACTTCTCACTTCATCCCTGACAGGCCTCGGAGTGATAATGTAGCCACTAACGCTTAACGGACGCCGCTGTTGCGGTATAAAATCTGTTTGTCCCCCGGATGATCCCCCCGGGAACAATGGCCTTACTTTTGGGTAAGCAATGATCCCGACCAATAATACCAGTATGGCCAGGTTGACAAAAAACCGGATGTTTTTATTCATGGGATACAGTCAATAAGATAATAAGCAATATTATTTGACACCTGCTGTTTTCTTTGGTTTAACCGATGCATAAAAAAAGATCACAAATCACGAGCAGCATACCGTTTTGCTGCAGGTATACTCTGTAAACAGTATTTTAATAAAAATGTTTTGCGGGAAAAACGGGAGATCCTTCCATATGAAGAATTTTGCATAAATTTGGATATTCGCCGGTGTTTTTGTTTATTTGCAAAGTTTTATCCAGGTTTATTCCTGACGGGTTAAAATGTGACAGACCCGGCTTTTTTGGTTATTTCAAACTCCACAGTGCACATAAAAGAAAAAATAAACATTCCCAACCTCTTATCCTTTTACAGGTTGCTTGCCTTTCCGGTAATACTGTTCCTGGCAGTTTCAGGGTATAAACAAGCGTTTGCCGTATTGATCGTGATCAATCTGGTGACTGATGTTCTGGACGGAATGATCGCAAGGATGCTCGGACAACAGACTGAGTTTGGTGCCAGGATTGACTCTATTGCCGATATGGGAACTTACTTCCTTGTTTTTGTCGGCATCTGGTTGTTTAAACGGGCCGATTTTGCCCCGCATATGCTTAGTTTGTCCATTTTTATTGGTTTGCTGGTTGCCGCACTCACTTTGTCGCTTATAAAATTTGGCCGGTTCCCCAGTCTGCACCTGTATTCATGGAAAATTGGCGGTTACATTCAGGGTACTTTCTTTTTTATCCTCTTTGCCTTTGGTTTTTTTACCCCGTTTTATTACCTGATGATCGTTTGGGGCATTCTTGCTTTTCTCGAACACATTATCATCCAGCTGATCATTCCCGAAATGCGCACCAATGCAAAAGGGTTATACTGGGTGTTGAAAGAACAGAAACACCGGGAAAACGGATAGAAAAAAATGTACTGCTGCATGGAAGAAACGATCTATATTATTATTGTCAGCTATTTCGCAGCAGGTGCTGTTGCATTTGGTCTGATCGGCAGGCGCAAAAGCAGCAATGAGCGAAAACAAATATGGGCAAAATACGGGACCTATGTATTGATCGTACACGCATTGTTTGGCAGCATTTATTTCGGTCCGCATTATTTCTTTTACCTTGCACTACTCATCGTTACAGTTGGCTATTATGAACTATTGAAAACAGGGTGGAACAACCCGGAACGGCCACACAGGTATTTTCTCCCGTTATCATTCATTGGTTACACATTGCTTGTAGTCCCGTTCTTGATTTTCAGCATGATGGACCATGGTGTCTTGTATTTTGTGTTTGTTGTGGTGACCGTTTTTGATGCTTTCAGCCAGATTAGCGGCCAGTTGCTGGGGGGAAAAAAGCTGATCCCATCCGTTAGTCCGCGCAAAACCATCACCGGTTCAGCCGGCGGGGCACTCATCGCATTGATAACTTCGGTATTCATAAGGGATTTGATCAGTGCCGGGTGGTTACCTGCCTTGTTTTTTTCTGTAATTATCATTATATTTGCATTGTTGGGGGATCTTCTGGCGTCATGGTTTAAGAGACAATATAAGGTGAAAGATTTTGGCAGCCTGCTACCGGGGCATGGCGGATTCCTTGACAGGTTTGACAGTCTGATTCCCGGAGGTGCTGCCGTATCTTTATTTAACAGCCTAATAATATGAGTCAGGAGTTATTTTTTACCATTCTTTACACTATTGCATTTACGGTTATTCTTGCAACCGGTGAGATTTTGCACTCTATATTAAAGGTAAAAACGGAATACACCAGGAAATTTGCACACAGTTCTGCATCCCTTTTGTCTTTAACATTCCCGTTGATATATGACTCGTGGGAATATGTGCTGGTGATGGGCGTCATATTCTTTTTCGTGTTGCTCTTCGCACAGCACCGTCACTTGCTCAAGTCAATCAACGACATTGCCAGAAAATCATATGGTGGCATCCTTTTGCCCGTCGCCATCGCAGGGGCATTTATTGTCTCTGTGTGGCTCGATGACACAAAGTTGTTCATCATTCCAATCCTGCTGCTGGGAGTAAGTGATTCCCTGGCCGGGATCACGGGTGTGTTTTTCGGATCTAAGCTGCGAAAAATCATCATTTACAAGCTTCGTCTGAACAAGACCTACCTTGGAAGCACCGTGTTCTTTGTTACCTCACTGGTTATTTGCACATACACATTATACTGGTTTGTAGGGAATTACAGTACCCCGACCATTGTGGCTGCCCTGTCTGTTGCTGCAGGAGCGGCTCTGGTGGAAGCATTCAGTATAAAAGGACTCGACAACTTCACTGTCCCCCTAACCGCCTTGCTGATCCTGCTGATGTTTTAACCTGCCCTTTACAGGTTAACCGGACCCCTTCTTCCAGACAGCGAACAACGGGTTACCCGCATAACCCGCATCAGCGGCAATCCTTTACCATTCATTCTTATCTTCCAGGCTAACCATCCCTGTAACTTTTCAGTTGGTCATTGCGTCATACCACCAAAAGAAAGAGCAGAGGGGTTTATTTGATTATTAAATAAAGGAAACACAAAAAGCATGAAAAAAAGAAAAAAGATCACCTGGCCTGTTGCCCTCCTTATTGTCCTGACAACGGGCATGGCAATTCAGGGTTGCACCTACAGCGGTGCCGGGGTCATAAAGGGCGATGGCAACATTTTCAGTGCCTCCCATCAGCTTGACCACTTCAAGGTCATTAACATTGCAGGCATGTATGATGTGAAACTTTCACAAGGCGATGATGCTGTGGTGGTTCTGGAAACAGATTCGAACATCCAGGAAATAACCGACATAAGGGTGCGCGACAATACCTTATACATCAGCAGTTCAGAAGAGGGTGTAATACGTCCAACCCACCTGAAAATGCACATTACTTTCCCGGAGCTGGAAAAGGTTGTGATCGGTGGTGCCTGCAAACTTACTTCAGATGTTGGTATTGTTACCGAAAAACTGGTCATTGATGTAAGCGGAGCAGCCTCCATCATCCTGAAACTTGCTGTGGATGAACTGATTACCAACATTGCAGGCGCAGCCAGCATTGTATATGAAGGAGAAGCCCTTACCCATCGTGCCGATCTTTCAGGAGCAAGCAGCCTGCGTGCAGAAAAACTTGTCACACAAACAACCAATGTCAGCCTAAGCGGGGCAGGCTCTGCGCATGTGTTTGCCAGCGGCCGGCTTGATGCCATCCTGAGCGGACTCGGATCGATCAGGTACTACGGTGACCCACAGGAACTCATTACCGGGAAAAGCGGGCTTGGAACCATTCGCAAAGCAGATTAGAAAGAGTTTACACATCTATTAATAACCATTCAATATTTACTCCCATGAAAACAAAACAATCCATTTTTGCCATTTTATCAGCAATACTGTTAATGATTCCCGTTTCGGTATCGGCCCGGGACATGATTGAACACCGACCTGTGGAACCTTTTGACGGGGTAGAAGCAAGTGGCATATTCCGTGTGTTTCTGACACAGTCCGATACATTTTCGCTGACGGTCAAAGCCCCTGAAGAGCACATGCCTTATATTGAAACCACCGTATCAGATGGTGTTTTATCCATTGATTATTCGCGCCGTGCACGGAATCTTCGCGGACTGGAGGTACATGTCGGGGCACCCGCTTTTACGATGTTGAATGCCGGAGGGGCTACATCATTTGAAAGCACAAACACACTCACCGCCACCGCCCTGAATGTAAAGGTTTCCGGGGCTTCTTCAATGAACCTGTCGGTTATTTGCGACCAGCTCACAAGCAGGGTGAGCGGGGCCAGCAATATGAGGCTTAGCGGAGAGGCAGTTTTTCATGAGCTGATCGCCAGCGGGGTATCGGGTGTCAGGGCTTACGACCTGGAAACCAATGTAACCGAGGCAACCAGTTCGGGCACCTCCAGCATACGCATAACCGTATACGAATCCCTTACTGCCAATGCCAGCGGCACATCAGACATTATCGTCAGGGGCAATCCGCCTGCTTCAACTGTCAGCACCTCAGGCACCGCCAGCGTAAGAGGAGTAAGAACAACACCTCCGCGAGAGGAGCGGGTGCCTGAAAAAGAAAACGACACCCTGGTGATCACTGTAGGTCAAAGGGAAGTGGTTGTAATAGATGGTCGTAAACCACAGATCATAACCAGGCGGACAAAAGCCCTCTGGCGCGACGAATGGACCGGTTTTTATATTGGTGTGAACGGATACATGACCCCCGAAAGAAGTCTTACCCTGCCTGTCAGCGACCAATATATGGATCTCGAATACAACAACTCCATCCAGGTGAACCTGAACCTCTGGCAGCAAAATCTGCCCATCGCCAGGGGAGCAAATTCTGGTTTGGGCCTGATTACAGGCATTGGTGTAAGCTGGAACAATTATCGTTTTTCTGACAATATCAGGTTGGTTCATGAACCAGACCATCTTGACTACTATACGGATACCATCCATTCTTTCAGAAAAAACAAACTTACCGTATCGCACCTGAATGTGCCGTTGATGCTTGAATTCCAGACAAGACAACGCAATGGCATGTCACCTTTCCATATGTCGGTGGGCGTGAATGCCGGTCTGCGTTTGCGAAGCCACACAAAACAGGTTTACAGGTTCGATGGAAGCCGTCAGAAAGACAAAGACTATAAAGACTTCCACCTGTCGCCGTTTCGCTACGAAGCCATCGCCAGACTGGGTTGGGGAAGGATCAACCTGTTTGCCACTTATGCCCTCAACGATATGTTTCGCGATGACAAAGGTCCTGAGCTTACACCATTCAGTGTTGGCATAAGGGTGCTGAATTTTTGACCACCAGGCATACATTCCCATACGGATCACACCCCCCGTTTCCCGGAACAGCATAATTCATGCCACCGGGAACCGGGTTTTTTGTAAATCCCCTTCTTAATGCTGATTACGGAATACACCATAAAAAAAAACAATTATTTTTGCAAGAGCAAACAACCTGTATGGTTCATTCTTATGCTTCAGGTCAGATACAGGGTGTCGAAAACCGCCGGTACAGCGTATCCTGTTTCGGGGTTTTCGAAACAAAGCAGATGACCTGAAGGATATATACCTGTAAAAAGCAAAATAACCAGAAGCCAATGTCGGGACACAGCAAATGGTCAACCATAAAACGCAAGAAGGGCGCTGCAGACGCCAGGCGTTCAAAAATATTTTCGCGCATCATTAAAGAAATCAGTGTTGCGGTAAAGGAAGGCGGCAATGACCCAGACGGCAATCCGCGTCTGCGACTGGCCATCGCCAACGCCAAAGGGGTAAACATGCCAAAAGACAACATCCAGCGGGCCATTTCAAAGGCTGGTGATAAAAACGCAGCCGACTTCCAGGAAGTGACTTACGAAGGATATGCAAACTATGGCGTAGCGATATATATCGAATGCCTGACCGACAATATTCAACGAACCGTTGCCAGTGTGCGGTCATACCTGAACAAATATGAAGGCAAACTGGAAACAAAAGGTGCCCTGGCTTTTCTGTTCGACAGAAAAGGGGTGTTTACCATCCCTGAAAAAGCTTTACGGGAAAAGGAAATGGAAGAAGATGATTTTATGATGGAAGTCATTGATGCTGGTGCAGAGGAAGCAGAGAACGAAGATGGGTTTTACACCATCTATACTGCCATGGAAGATTTTGGCAACATGGTGAAAAAACTGGAGGAAATGGATATTGAAGCGGAGAATGCCGAATTGCAGCGGATCCCGAAAACCACGGTTAAGCTCGAAAGAGAACAAGCCCAAAAGGTATTGAAACTTGTCGACACCCTTGAAGAAGATGAAGATGTGCAGAATGTATTTCACAACATGGAGCTTACCGAAGAACTCATGGCCGAAATGTAACTCTTTGCCTGCCAATGATCTTTTCCTGACAAAAAACCCGTTTGCCTTAAAAAAGTTATCTTTGCATATTGACCACAACGACAAACTCAAATTCTGAACCCATGAAGACACAAACAGTCATAACTGCTGCCATCTTTCTGTTTTTTCTTTCTGCTTGCGGACCACGCCAGCAGCCAGTTGAAGATGCACCCGAACCGGTGGCTGCCGGGGCCTTCATTTCCGAAACACACCAGGCTTTTTTTAACAACCTGAGTCGTTTATGCGGACAATCTTTTGAGGGGGAACAGATCTACAGAAGCCACCACGCATCAGGGTGGGAAGCGTACGACATGGTCATGCATGTCAGTTTGTGTGAAGAAGACCGCATTCATATCCCTTTTCATGTAGGGGAAGACACATCCCGCACCTGGATGTTCCTATCAGACCAGGGCATGCTGCGCTTACGCCACGATCATCGATACCCTGACGGCACACCTGAAGAGGAGAGCCTCTATGGAGGGTATGCTGATGAAAGCGGCACGGCTTTTGTGCAGCATTTTCCAGCCGACGAATACACCGCCGGAGTCATTGACGGGGGTGGTGGTAATGTGTGGACGATCCGTATCGATGAAGAGTTCACCACCTTTACCTACCGGCTCGAACGTGATGGCGAAAAGCGTATGCGGGTTGATTTTGACCTTACCCGGCCGCTTAACAGGTAACCAAATTTTTAACCAGACATTGAAGATCAATACCAGGAAGTGAAAAACAATACCCAAACCATAAAACAGGCAGATAATGCCGATAAGAGGATGTCGGGCAGTTTTCAGTTAACAAACGAAGAAAACATCCATCCCGAAACAGCCACGCTATACTATAAAACCTATTTCAACCGCGATGATGCTCCCTGGGTAACGCTCATACATGGTGTTGGTGGAAGTTCCATCGTCTGGTTCAAGCAGATAAGGGAGTTCTCAAGGCATTTTAATGTATTGGTTGTTGACCTCAGAGGCCATGGCCGGTCGCGCGACTTGTTCGCGGCATATATGGGCAGGGAGTATACTTTTGAAGACATCAGCATGGATGTCCTGAAGGTCCTGGACCTGCTAAACATCAAAAAAAGCCATTTTATCGGGGTCTCTTTAGGCACCATCCTGATCCGCGTAATTGCCGAGATTGATCCGGAAAGGGTTCAATCGATGACGCTTGCCGGAGCGATCACCCGTTTGAATATCCGTTCCCGTTTCCTGGTAATGGTTGCAAAGGTATTCAAACCTGTTATCCCGTTCATGTGGCTATACCGGTTGTTTGCACGCATACTGATGCCTAACAGGAGGCACAGGGAAAGCAGGTACCTGTTCATTAAAGAGGCGCAAAAGATTTACCGCCGGGAGATCAACCGTTGGTTTAAGCTGCTGAAAGATGTAAATCCGCTTCTTCAGTTCCACATTGAACAAAATCCTGAAATACCCACACTGTATCTCATGGGCGACGAGGACCACCTGTTCCTTCGTCCGGTGCAAACCCTGGTACAGGACAACAAGATGGCCGCGCTGGTAACCATAAATAACTCCGGACACGTATGTAATGTTGATCAGCCGGCCGAGTTCAACAAGCATGCCATTCATTTTGTAAAAGAAGAACATCAATCGATGGCCGGCCGTTTGGGGTGACAATAGTCGTTTCCCAATGAAAACAGTGCGATGATGAAGAGCACACCATACATCCGTATCACAAAAATGTTCCAGTTTGAGGCAGCCCATGCACTGTGGGGTTACGACGGACCGTGCCGGAATATCCATGGCCACAGCTATACCCTTTACGTAACGGTTGCCGGCCGGCCAAGCGATGATCCCGCAAACCCCAAACATGGCATGATCATTGATTTTTCAGTGTTGAAAGACATTGTACACCGCCATATTATCGGAGTTTTCGACCATGCACTGCTCGTGAATGATGCCACACCACACGTTCAAATGGCTGGCGACAATGCCATGTTTGGTAAAGTGCTGCCCCTCCCCTATCAGCCTACCTGTGAAAACATGGTGCACGATTTTGCCACCAGGCTTGAAAATGCCTTGCCCGATGATGTTGATCTTTTTTCGCTTCGTTTGCACGAGACATCAACGGCTTACGCCGAATGGCATGCCCAAGACCAGAACGGCAAGAAGGAAAGCACCGGATAAGATAATGATCGGATTATCCTTTATCAATAACATTGTGTAAGATAATCCGATATGCAACACTACGCATTCATTAAATTTGTATTACTTTTGTAAAAACTTAAGAACCACAGGCAACCTTGGAAGATTCATCTGAACCTTATTCGTGCCTTGCAGCACATTTGATTGCACTACTCCATCATTTTCCCTTCGAAGCCATAGCAGGAACCGCTGCCATGCTTTTGTTGTTGTTTTTCAGCGCCATGGTTTCGGGCTCTGAAATCGCGTTCTTCTCACTGACACACAGCCACATTGAAACATTCAGGAAACGGCAGACTGCGGCCGACAGAAAACTCCTGTCGTTGATTGAACGTCCGAATCAACTGCTGGCTACCATACTCATAGCAAACAACGTAACCAACATAGCCATCATAATCCTCTCAACAACAGTATTCCGATCTGTTTTTGATGTTGCCCTGCCTCCCATACTTGCATTCATCCTGCAGGTGATCTTTGTCACTTTTTTGATCCTGTTGTTTGCTGAGGTGCTGCCAAAAGTGTATGCATCAAGGCATCCTGAACGGTTTTCCCTCTTGATGGCAACACCGTTGCTGGTTTTAAGAAAGTTTTTTCAGCCCGTCAGTACACTGTTGGTTAAAACCACTACCATCATTGACAAACGGATGGAAAAAAAACGTCCGAACCTGAGCATGAATGAATTGTCGCATGCGCTGGAGATCACCACAGACAATTCAGCCACTGAAGAGGACAAAAAGTTGTTGCGGGGCATTGTACAATTTGGCAACACATATGTCCGCGAAATCATGAAGTCGCGTATCGACGCGGTTGCGGTTGAATACAACACCGATTTTAAAACCCTGGTCAGCATCATACAGGATGCAGGATACAGCAGGATACCGGTTTACATTGAAAACTTTGACAATGTGGAGGGCATTCTGTACATTAAGGATCTATTGCCACACCTGGAAGAAGGGGATGACTTTCAGTGGCAAAAACTGCTGAGAAGCGCATTCTTTGTCCCGGAAAGCAAGCGGATCAACGATCTGCTTAAAGAATTTCAGGAAAAAAAGATCCATATGGCCATCGTTGTTGACGAATATGGGGGGTCGTCCGGACTGGTAACCCTGGAGGATATCCTGGAAGAGATCGTTGGAGAGATCAACGACGAATTTGATATGGAAGAAGCCATTTACAGCAAGCTTGATGCAAACAACTATGTATTTGAAGGAAAAACACTGTTAAAGGACTTCTGTAAAATAACGGGTGTTGACGACGATGTATTTTATGAAGTAAAAGGTGAGTCAGACACACTGGCGGGATTGATACTTGAAATAAAACAGGAGATCCCATACCGGGGTGAAAAAATAAATTACGGTCAATTTGAGTTTGAAATAGAGGGTGTTGACAAACGCCGAATCAAAAGGATCAAAGTAAAACGAAAAGAATGACCCAAAGATTTCTGCTTCTGTTTGCTCTATTGTATTTGTCCGTTGCCTGCGAGCGATCCGGAACACCCGTACCCGTAGCCTATTTTCGCATAGCACTTCCCGAAAAGGAATATCAGTTATTTGACCAGGATTATCCTTATCGCTTTAAGTATCCGGTTTATACGTCATTTGAACCTGATACCAGGGAGACAGCAGAGGCATACTGGGCAGACATTGTTTTCGGGGATTTTAGCGGACGCCTGCATTTAAGTTATAAGGCGGTGGACAATGAGGATCAGCTGTACGGCTATTTTGAAGATGCACGCACATTTGTTCACAGGCACATCCCCAAAGCCACTGCGATCAGGGATGAGCCCATTGTTATTCCCGAAAACCGGGTATATGGCATGCTGTTTCACATCAGGGGAAAAGAGGCTGCTTCACCGCTGCAGTTTTACGCCACAGACAGTGTCAGCCATTTTTTGCGCGGTGCCCTGTACTTTAACGTAAGGCCAAACAATGATTCGCTGGCTCCAGTGATTGATTTCATCGAAGAGGATATCCGCCACCTGTTTGTAACGTTGAACTGGAGATGACAGATGCTGTTTCCCTGACCCAAACAAACGGAGGGGATCAGCATTTTATGTGCCTGTTTGCTCCGACAGCATATTGTTCACGGTACTGATCTCCACAAATGACGGTCCGGCTTGTTTTCCAAAGTTACCTGCAAGCACCGCGACCAGGTCCTGCTCTTCGATCTCTTTCCGTTGCATAAGGCTTAACAACGTGTTTTTTATAAAATCTTTCTTTGACAGTTCCACATCCATATAGTCGGCCAGTACCCCATAGCTTAATGCGAGCTCACGCATAACCCTGGCATCATAACACTGAGCATATATGGGTGTTCTTCCACGAAAGGCAGCAAGATAGCGGGCAGTTTTCCCGGTATCGGTATCGGTAATGATGGCTTTGGTCTTCAGCTGTTGTATGGATCTGACCGCTGTTTTTGACAGGAATTCAGAGATCTGGTTGTCATGGGGCATCACACTGCTGTCAATGGAAAAGCTGATGCTTTTTTCTGCTTCAATGATGGTTTTGGTCATCATTTGTACCGACTCGAGCGGATATTTTCCAAACGCAGTTTCACCGCTCAGCATCACTGCATCGGTACCTGAAAAGACGGCTGTGGCAATATCACTCACTTCCGCCCTTGTGGGCCTCGGATTTTTAATCATGCTGTGCAGCATTTGTGTCGCCACGATCACAGCCTTCTTCCGGCGGATGCATTGCCTTATCATATTGGCCTGCAAGCCTGGTATCTGCTCGGCAGGGACCTCGATGGCCAGGTCTACCCTGGCGATCATAATACCATATACATGATCAAGAATTTCATCAATATGATCAATTCCCTGCTGGTTTTCTATCTTGGCGATGATCCTGACCGGACTGTTGTGCCGGTCAAGAATTTCCTGGATGGCCAGCACATCTTCCTTGTTTCTGACAAATGAATGGGCTATGAAATCAATATTGTTCCTGATGGCAAAATCAATGTACTCCTTATCTTTGTCATTGAGTGCAGGAAGAGAAATATTGGTGCCAGGCGTGTTTACACTTTTATGTGCTTTGATTGCACCCCCGTTCTCCACACGGCATACCAGGTAGGCAGGATGCTTTTCGACAATTGTCAGGGCAATGTCTCCATCGTCGATCATGATTGTTTTCCCTTCACGCATTTCACCTGCGAATCCCTCATAATTCACATATATGCAGTGGTCATCAGAAGGTTTGCTTGTATGTCCGGCCATTCGTATCAATTGTCCCTGCTCCACAACTACATTGGAATCCGACTCATTGGTGCGGATCTCGGGACCCTTGGTATCGACCATGAAAGGGATCTTATTTGATACTTTTCTGACCTCTTCAATGATCTTACTTGTTTGTTCGGGCTTTTGATGGGCGGTATTTATTCTAACCACATCCATTCCTGCCCGGAACATGTTGCGGATGAATCCTTCATCATATTTAAGATCAGAAATGGTCGCCACTATTTTGGTCAGTTTTATCATACGTGCTATGGATTTTTATGTTTAGCTGCTGTTCACTTCATGGGCAATGGACACTGTACCGCAGTCATTCGCCATCGATATCAGTCAGTTTATGATATAAAATTTGTTGCCGGATTCTATGTGATCTTTCTTATGCATCAGGACTTACTCATATCTGAGTGACTCTATCGGATCGAGCCTTGATGCTTTTGCTGCCGGGTAATACCCTGCAATGACACCTACACCAAAGCATAGTGCTATGCCAGAGATAACCCACAGCCAGGGTATTATGAATGGACTCCCAACCAGCATGGAGATGCCGTTTCCGGCGAGAATGCCAAATACGATACCCGTTATTCCGCCCAGCTGACAAATAACCACTGCTTCAGAAAGAAATTGTTGTTTGATGACAGCCCTTGTAGCACCAAGTGCTTTCCTGATCCCTATTTCCTGGGTGCGTTCCGTGACCGACACCAGCATAATGTTCATCAGTCCGATGGCAGCTCCCGCCAGGGTAATCAGTCCGATAACCGTAGCGGCAAGGGTTACGAACCGGATGTTCTCGATCAGTGCCTGCGCAATATTGTCACTCTTTGCAATGTCGAAGGTGGTCGGATCACCTATTCTGACCCCCCTGATTATCCTGAACAGTCCGGTAGCTTCTGAGATGGCATCATCCAGTGTCTCCATCTCAAAGGTACTCACATTGATGGTGTAGTTCATATTGGGCCTGGAAAAATTCTGCCTTGCAGTCATATACGGAACGACACAGTTCAGGTCTTCAGAAAACCCAAAACCGGTGCCCTGCCGTTCGAGGACTCCGATCACCAGGTATCTTGAGCCGGCAATGCTTACAATGGATCCAAGCGGATCGGTTTCACCGGGAAACAACCGGTTGGCAACATCGTGTCCGAGGAGTACCACATCAGCCCCATATTGAAGCTCTGTCTGGGAAAAATTCCTGCCGGCAGCGAGTTCGGCACCCGATGTGGTCAGGTAATTCTCGTCACTGCCAATAACCCGGACATTCGGGTTGGTTTCCTGCAGCCGGTACCGTGCTGTGGCCGAACCGGTTCCGAAGACCTGCAGGGAGACATAGGCTGGAAAGTCGAATTGCTGTTTGAATGCAACAGCCTCATCGTAAGAAATACGTTCAAAAACCCTCGATGGTCCGCTTCCCGGCTGTACAAACATTTCGCGGTTACGGATGGAGAAACTGTTGGCACCAAGACGAGCAAAATTGTCTGTGATGGACAACCTGATCGCATCAATGGCTGTCAGGATACCCACCAGCGCCATAATCCCGAATGCGATAATCAGCACGGTAAGCGAAGCCCGGAGCAGATGACTCTTGATCGACTCCAAGGCTTGCCTGATGTTTTCAAGCAATATGGTCGTAATGGTTCGCATGGTTATATAATGATCAATATGAACTATAATTTACTTCCAAAAGCAAGGTCTCCCGCATCCCCGAGTCCGGGAACAATATAAGCTTTTGCTGTCAGCTCATCATCAACGGCACCCAGCCAAAGGGTATAATCTTCTGTTGGCATGTTCTTCCTTACATAGTCCACTCCCTGGTTGCTTGCCAGGATCGACACAATATGGATATGCAATGGTATGCCCCTTGACAGAAGCGCTTTAACGCTCAACACCATTGATGCCCCTGTGGCCAGCATTGGATCGCTGATAATGAGAACTTTGTCTTGTAACGACGGACAAGAAACATATTCCACTTTAATATCGAACCGTCCGTCTTTCCGGTGTTTCCTGTATGCTGAAACAAAGCCATTCTGTGCCTTGTCAAATGCATTCAGCAAACCCATGTGAAGTGGGAGCCCAGCCCTGAGTATGGTGGCGATTACAGGTTGCTCAGCCAACACATCACCTGTTGCCACTCCAAGACTGGTGATAATGTCTTTTTTTTCCCACCGGAGAACTTTACTGATCTCATAAGCAAATATTTCACCAACTCTTTCCATGTTACGGCGAAACCGTAAGCTGTCAGACTGGATTTTTTCATCACGCATCTCAGCGATATACTGGCTCATTAACGATCCGGTGCCTCCAAGGATTTTATTCATCTCTCTGCTCCTTAATTATTTACTTTAAAAAATCACACATATTTCCTGAAAAACAGGTACGTTTGAACAAATGGCTTCATAAATAACGGAAAATGGTTGAATTTAATGCGTAAAAATACACATTCTTCTGAACCAAACCCACGATAAAATCGCGCAAGGTTTGGGTCGGACGATCCTTCAAAGTCGAGTATATGCTCCCTGCCTGCATGCTCGCTGATATAATCATTGACCACCAGGCTCATGGCACTGGTTTTCCTGGCGGCTTCCATGGCACCAGAAAACAGCCATACCGATTTTTTGTGGCTGGTAAAAAAAACGATGCCTGCACAGAATTCATTGTTACGGGTATATGCACATCTGATCGTTGCCATCCCCTTATGGATGCCGGCATATATCAGGCGTTTTAACACCTTGTAGTCACGTTCGGAAAATGGAATTTTACGCCTGCCACGATTATTCCTGAATGCGTCGATCACTTCTTCCGGTCTTCCACACTGTGTAACATACACCCCATTGTCGCGGGCTTTTTTTATATTGCGCCGCATATTATTTGAGTACTTGCCCTTTAATTTTTCGTAGGGGGCGATCAGATCCAATTCGCAGGTCACACCGGCACCATTAATAAAAGGATGGTCATCCGGTAACGAATTGAAGGTATTCATATTAAACTCACCGAAACGAAACTGACGCGGTATGGCTTCAAGAAAACGGGTACACTGTGTTTTTGTAAGGTGATGGGTACTGAAAACACCCAGCTGCTGGATAAAAAAAGGTTGATAAATATATTTAACCCCGGCTTTTCTCCGGTACGGAAGGGGCATCACTGCCTGGTAGTCATTTTCTACAAGAGCATCCCATCTGTCTGCACATATGTCAAGATACCATGAATATCCGTAAAATATTCCGTTAACGGCATTGCCGATGCACGCATCCCATTTACCAAAATCTATCTCATCATGTTTCAGGTACCGGATCATGGTTTTCACAAATTATTTTGCAGGTGTCCAACCGTCGCAAAACATTCATCTGCATCACCGCAGGATGGGGAATTGTTTTGCTTCTGGCACCTGCAATTAATTCCCGATGCTTCATTTTTTATCCAATGCCTTGCCGGCGGCCATCCAGTATATTTTTTCATACAGATCCTTCCACCCCTTCCAGTCGCCGCAATCGCACAGCGAGTCGTTGTGCCAGAGCGTAACAAAGCTTCCGTTAACTTTTTCCACCTCTTTCATCAATCGCTTTACCACTGTGAGCGCTTCACCAGGTGAGAGTTTCAGATAGTCGTGCAATGTTCCGTCCATTACCGTAAAAGGAACGATTGTAAGAGGGGTTTCCTTTTCAGTTTCAATGTCATAGAAAGGATACGGTGAACATATCCCTGCCCTGAAACCGGGTTGTGTGGCATATCCCATTGTGAAATCATGGGTGACATTATTTTTCAGGAGGTTCTGGTATGTTCCGGGCATGGTCAGTTTAAGGTAATGCTGCCGGCTGTACTGGATATCATGATTCACTATGTTTGACAACCTTTTCAGTTCCGTTTGCACTAATGTTTCGTCATCATTTGACGCATAGCTTGGATGGATCCCCACATGACCGTAATCACCCATTTTCTTTACCAATGAGATGAAGTTTCCGGAAAAAAACGCTACATTCCTGTCGTATGGACCGTAGTTGCCACAAAGGAAAAAGAAAAAAGCCCTGATGCCGCTGTTTTTATAAAGTTGCAATTGGTCTTCATAGGTATCGTAGGGATCTTTTTCAGTCCCGGTCAAAACCCTTATGCGCTGTTTCAGTGAATGAAAGTCGAGTTTACCGGTTGATCGCAGTATTCCCAGAAAACTTCTTAATATTGATCTCCCTTTATACGCAAAAGCTACATCGACATCATAGGTTGGAACAAACTGGAAAGAAGGCGATGCAAATGGATAGGCGGGATACATTTTTTGCAGTTTTTTCCTTATCAACATGGCATAATGGTTCACTACAGGAACACCCAGAAAATTGTTTCTGAATGCATAGGACTGTTCGGCTTCAAACCGGCCGAAACGATCCCTGGTGTGTGGCAGGTACTCCTCATAACGGCTAACCAGGTAAAAAGCTGCAGAGAATGGATCAAAAGGGAGGTTGTAATATTTGCCTGTCATTGGGAACAAAAGTGGCAAACGGTATTTGAAGATCATTTCAGGCAAAAAGAAATGCACCCCCCGTTCCAGCAAAAACCCGTGTGCAGGAATGTGCAAACCCTCCCTCATTTTCGATTGTTTGCTGTAATTGATCTTCGGACCCTCATAGTTTGCATAGGTCTTCGCATCATTGGTAAGCCTCCATTCGGCTCCCATCAGGGTACCCAGGAGCAACCCCGCAGCATATGCTATCCGGTTTGATGTTTTCGGACTGTAAACAAGTATCATCGTACCAATGAATTCAACTGTTCATTCTTTTATGGTCCGGCAACCATTGATCCTGCCTTATTCATAAAAAAGTCATTTTTCCAGGGGGTAAAGGTACGGTAAATTTTGTTTTTCCCGAAGGGATTACCAACCCGGAAGCTTCCAGTTGCTGGCGCAAGCTGGAAGTTCCTCCCCCAGGAACTGGAAGCTCCCGAAGGGACGGAACTGGAAGCTCCCGAGGGGACTTCCAGCTTCCGGAGAAGAAGCAACCGGAAGCTTCCAACCCGGAAGCTTCCAACCCGGAAGCTTCCAGTTGCTGACGCAAGCTGGAAGTTCCTCCCGAAGGGATTACCAACCAAATAACCGCGTTAGAGGGATGATGCTCAGATCATGTTTTCATCTGCAAAACTAAAATAGTTGTTGTCAGCAATGATGATATGATCCAGCAAAGGCAGATCAAGACACGCACCTGCCTCCCTGCATTTTTTTGTAAGGTATTTATCCTGCTTACTTGGGTTCACATTACCGCTTAAATGGTTGTGGCACAAAATAATAGAAGTGGCACCGTTGTCGAGTGCCCTCCGGAAGATGATTTTTGGTTCGGCCACCGTTTTTTCAACGCTGCCATGACTGATGCATACGGCTTTATGCATTCTTTTGCCGCTTTTCAGCATAATGACCCAGCATTCTTCATGGTTCAGGTCGGCAACAATTGGATGCATTATTTCAAAGGCATCGCGGCTGCAGCGTACGCTTTGTTTTTTCAGACTATCCGACAAACTCTGACGGCGTCCCAATTCCATTACTGCGATGATGTTGATTGCTTTTGCCACACCGATGGCTTTGAACTTCACCAAATCAGGAACATCCATTCTTGATAGTTCGGCCAGGTTGTTTGACACGCTGTGCATAATATTCCGTGCAACCTCCAGTGCCGACATGTCTGATGTCCCTGACCCGATAATAATGGAAAGGAGTTCTGCATCGGAAAGTGCTTTTCTTGACTTTCTCAGCAGTTTTTCCCGTGGCCTGTCGTCTTCAGCCCAGCTTTTTATGCCGCGCAACGGCAATGCCTGACAAGATGCGGTTTTACCGTGTTTCATTTGTGTTTTTTTGGTCGCCCTGGTAACCTGTATTATTCATGCATATCGCTCAGGTCAGATGCAAGGCGTCGAAAACTGCCGACATATTCTTCTATTAGAAGGCTTTCGCAACAAAGCAGACGGCCTGATCGTTTGCTTGCACGATCAGCCTGTTGATATTTTTGACCAAAATACAAATTTATACACCATAAAAAAAGACCTTTCTTGCGAAAGGTCTTTTTTGTAGCCCGTAGGGGAATCGAACCCCTGTTACCAGGATGAAAACCTGGCGTCCTAACCCCTAGACGAACGGGCCATTTTTTTACTCTGCGAAAATAGGTATTTTTATAAAAACAGCAAAAGAAACAAAAGCCATTTTTAACGTACCATTCTATTGCAGGTTGTTAACGTAGCTGGTAAGCTTTGCTTTCAGATTGGATGCCTTGTTTTTATGGATAACAGATTTTTTTGCCAGGCGGTCTATCAGCGATATGACTTTTGGCAATTTTTCTTCTGCCTCCGGTTTACTGGTCAGTTTGCGCAACCCCTTTATTGCGGTGCGGGTGGTTTTTGCATAGTAACGATTCCGAAGCCGCTTGGCGTTATCGGAACGGATTCTTTTCTTCGCTGAAGGATGATTTGCCATAATTCCGTATTGAGTATTTAAAAATATTTACTGTTCTGGTAGCCCGTAGGGGAATCGAACCCCTGTTACCAGGATGAAAACCTGGCGTCCTAACCCCTAGACGAACGGGCCGCAATGATTATATCAAAAAAGGAGTGCAAATGTAAAACATTTTGGAAAAACCACAAAACCATTTGTTGACTTTTGTGTTATATTCCTGCCCGGTTAGCCATGCTTTTAAATATTTTTAAGTTATTTATTTAATCTATATATACTTGAATACCAATGGCTTTTAAAAAAAACCTGCATAAAAGCTCATATTTTGACTGTTTTTTGTTACTTTTTTATATATTTGCCAGTATATTTGCGCCCTTGGCGTGCACTGAACAGAAGTGAAAACCATTTTTTAACAACCTTGTAAAATTAACCAATACAAAGCTAGTATTATGAAACACATTAACTTTAGACTCGTAGCTGTAATGATCATTGCAGCAGGATTATTTGCCAGCTGTGGATTAAACAGGATGGTACGCAATTACGATGAGGGGATTCGCTACACTCCCGAAACCAACCCATTAGAAAATCATGGCGGCCAGGTTGAAGCAAACACAGAAGGCGCTGTCGACCAGGGATACTTTCATCGCAATGCGGTCATGGAGATCACTCCTGTATTGAAGCATGCTGATGGTGAAAAAGAACTTGAGACCGTTACATTGCGGGGCAGCAACACTACCACAACGGGTACAATGATCCAGCGTGACCGGCGGACCACCTTTCCGCTGGACAATGTGGTGGTTTATCAGCCCGAAATGCTTGCCTCTGAGCTTTACATGAGGGCAAAGATCTACCGTGAAGGCCGGGAAGATAATGCCACGGTGCTCCCTGAGAGGAAAGTCGCCGATGGTGTTATTATCACTTCACAGAGAACCAAAAATGACCACAAACCTTCCCTCGCTCCCCACGAATATGAGGAAGAGGTGATCATCTCAAAAACAGCAAACATTTATTTTGCTTACATGCGTCACAACCTGAACTGGCGCCTTGCGCTCAACCAGGATGAAGAGGCCCGCAAAGCCATTGAAAACGTCACTGAATTCATCCAGAGGGGATGGGAGCTCAAGGCAGTAGATGTCAATGCATGGGCATCACCCGAGGGGGAAGTGGCCTTTAACATGGAGTTGTCAGAAAACCGTGCCAGCACAGGTGAAAGGTATGTTAACAACCTGTTCAGGGACAAGGATGTTGAAATGCCCGAACTGAGGGTAAATGCCAAGGGTGAGGATTTTGACGGGTTTATGGTAAAACTCGAAGCCTCTGACCTGCCTGACAAACAAGCTATTGCTAATGTGATCAACACACAGGTTGCTCCGGCAGAACGGGAAAGAAGGATCAAGGACATGACCATTATTTATGCAGAAGTTGAAAAGATTCTTGAACCGCTGCGTCGTGCAGAAATTACCGTACATGCCTATGAGCCCAAGCTGACACATGAAGAGATTGCCACGCTGGCTGTCAGCGATCCCGGTGAGCTTGATGAGAAAGAACTGCTGTTTGCTGCAACCCTTACTGATGACAAGCAGGTACAGCTTACCATTTATCGTTCAGCCCAGGATCTTTTCCCAGGCAGTTACAAAGGGTATAATAATGCTGCAGCCATATTGCTCGAACTGGGTGAAGCGGAGAAAGCAGCTGAATACCTGGAAAGGGCGAATCAGCTTGCACCAGGAAACGGCCATGTTCAGAACAACCTCGGTGTAGTGGCCGCATGGGAACAGGACGATGAAAATGCCGTGTCATTGTTCCAGTCAGCCCGCGCACAAGGTGTTGACGTGAGCTACAACACAGGCGTTATGCAAATAAGAGGAGGTGACTACCAGGGTGCCCTTGGCAATTTCGCCGGGTACACATGCATGTATAATATCGCCCTTGCACAGCTGATGGCCGGTAACGAGTCTGCAGCCGTTAACACGCTGAACTGCTCGCCCGAATGTGGCCAGGTAGCATATCTCAAAGCAGTCATTGCCGCCAGGAATAATGACCCAACAGCACTTTACAGCAATCTGCGCCGTGCCGTCGAAATCAATCCGGCAATAAAAGAGATAGCACGTGAAGACAGGGAGTTTATTCAGTTCTTCGGACAAAGTGAATTCCAGGACATCGTTATGTAATCGGTAAATAACTGAAATAGCTAAAAAAGGCGCATGTTGCATGCGCCTTTTTTTATTCAGCAATACTGCACTGTCAGCCGCTTTATGCACCCAGCGTTATGCTGGTCAGGCCCCTTGGATAATCCTTCTCAATGCAATCAAACACCATCTCCAGGTGATCAGGATAGGCGATGAAGTCAATCGCATTCATATCCAGCAATAAAATCCGCAAATGTTGCTGCTGTTTTAAATAATTAAGGTAGCTATCCTGGATCTTTTCCAGGTAACCGTCAGAAATGCTTTTTTCATACTCCCGGCCCCTGTTGCGAATATTGGCCTGCAGTCTGCCGGTGTGTACATACAAGTGAACCAGCAGGTCTGGTCTGGGCAGTTTGGCGTTCATGATGTTGAATAAAGTCATAAACAATTGATATTCATCATTCTTTAGGGTCTTCCTTGCAAATATCAAGGATTTATTCAGGAAATAATCCGATACGGTAAAATCATAAAACAAGTCCTGGTGAAGCAGCTCACGTTTAAGTTGCTGGTACCTGTCCGCCAAAAAAGACAATTCCAACGGGAAGGCATACTTTTCCTGGTCATGATAGAATTTTGCCAGGAACGGATTATCTTCAAACTCCTCGAGAATAAGTTTCCCGTTATATCTTTTTGAGATCCGGGTTGCGAGGGATGTCTTACCGACTCCTATGTTTCCCTCAACCGCAATGTAATTGTACCGCATACCAGCATTGTATTAAGACATAAATGGTTGAATTCTCCGATCTGTCTTGTTAACCCCCAGCGTATCTTTTGTTTCTTTCAGCAATTGTTGTATGGACTTCCCAAATTGCGGATGGATGAGCTCCGGGGCAATTTCGGACAAAGGCAGCAAGGCAAATTTTCGCAAATGAGTTCTTGGGTGAGGGATTATCAATCCGGACAACGAATATGTTTCCTGGTTGTAAAAGAGTATGTCGATATCTATTGTCCTTGACCCGGCAACCCCCTGTTCCCTTTTTCGCCCCAGCACTTGCTCGACCCTGAGCAGAAGATCCATCAGCGCTTTGGGTGCCAGGTGTGTTTTTGCTGCTACGGCCATGTTATAAAAGCAACTGGTGGATTCACTCATTCCCCAGGGCTCCGTATTGTAAAGAGAACTCACCGAAACAATGCATATGCCTGACTCTTCAAGCATGCTCATGGCGGCAGAAAAAGTTGAAGGAACATCCCCGATATTCCCGCCAAACAGTAAATAAGCTGTATGCATCTGTCCGGTTAATATAATTCTCAACAAAAATGAACAAAAAAAACGGGTTGACAAAAAATAATCATTTTCTTAAGGTCATACCACGTTTTTTTTTTAACTTTAATCCGTTTTTTATTACTCACCTTAACCTTATAACCATGAAACAATTTTTCAAATTCATGTTTGCATCAATGCTGGGTTTTTTCATTACCCTGATCATCGTATTTTTCCTGATGGTGGGTATTATTGCATCGATTGCAACCATTGCATCAAAAGAGACTGTGGTGGTCAAAGAAAATTCGGTGTTGCATCTTAAGCTTACCACAGAGATCGTGGATCGCGGCGGAGGCAGTCCGTTTGAAACCTTCGATTTCATGACTTTCAGTCCGTCGAGGGCCATTGGCCTGAATGACCTTTTAAAAAGCCTGGAGAAAGCGGCAGAAGATGACAACATAGCAGGGATATTTCTTGATCTTAGTATTATTCCGGCCGGATGGAGCACCATTGATGAGATCCGTAAGGGGATAAAGGATTTTAAAGAGTCGGGTAAGTTTGTGATCACCTATGGGGAGACGCTTATTCAAAATGCTTACTATTTGGGGAGTGTTGCTGACGAGCTCTACCTGCATCCTGAGGGGACGATCGATTTCAGGGGGATTAATTCAGAGCTCGCTTTCCTTAAAAACATGCTCGACCGGTTGGGTATTGATCCCCAGGTCGTGACACATGGAGAATACAAAAGCGCCGGCGAACCCTTAATGCGCGAAGACCTGAGCGATGAAAACCGTGAGCAGATCCGTTCCTATATCAGTTCAATATGGAATAATGTTTTGGCTGACATTGCCACATCGAGGGGGGTCACGATAAACCATCTCAACGAGGTGGCAAATAACCTGAATGCCCGGAACACGGATCTGGCCATGGAGTGGAAGATGATAGACGGCACCGCCCACCGGGATGAAGTGTACGATATACTCAAAGAGCGCCTGGGGTTGGATGAGGATGACGACATCTCTTTTGTCACACTCGGTGCATACGGACGTGCGCCCTTACCAAAGAGCATGATACAACCAAGAAGCAAAAACAAGGTTGCCGTCGTATACGGCAGCGGGAACATCATTTCAGGCCCCGGCAGTGAGCGCACCATTGGTTCTGAACGCATTGCAGGCGCCCTCAGGCAGGCAAGAAAGGACGATGATGTGAAAGCAATTGTATTCAGGATCAATTCGCCGGGGGGAAGTGCGCTCGCATCAGATATTATATTGCGTGAGGTCATCCTGGCTGCACAGGAAAAACCGGTTGTTGCGTCGATGGGCGATGTGGCTGCATCAGGTGGATACTATATAGCCTGCGCTGCTGACTACATTGTTGCAAGTCCCAATACGATAACAGGATCCATAGGCGTCATCGGCATGATGCCCAATATGCAGGAATTTTTTAATGAAAAGCTGGGCATTACCTTCGATAACGTAAAAACCAATGATATGGCTGATTTTCCATCGGTCAGCAGGCCCATGACCCCTGCAGAACGCCGTTTGATTAAAGAAAGCATTGGAGAGGTGTACGATACGTTTACAGCGCATGTAGCTGAAGGCCGCAACATACCTGTATCTGTTGTTGACGAGCTGGGTCGCGGAAGGGTATGGAGTGGTTCGGAAGCCAGGCAGAACGGATTGATTGATGACTTCGGGGGCTTACAGTTGGCAGTTGACAAGGCGATCGAACTGGCAGAGCTGGAGGATTACAGGATTGTGGAATACCCCATCAGAAAAGAGCTGATAGAGCAGATCATGGAAGGATTTGGCGGTGTACAGGAGCGGATCCTGCAGCGTAAACTCGGACATTCATATCGCTATTACAGGCAGATAAACGATGCACGCGATATGACCGGCATCCTTATGCGCATGCCCTACGATATATATATGGAATAAAAATGGCCGGGGATATTGCAGAGTCCTGGTTTATAAGAAAAACCAGGACTCTGTAAATATCAACTATTCACCAAGGCGATACACATCAATATCGGGTTTTCCCCACATCAGGAATATTGCGTTGGCAACATCTGTGTTTTGCAGGTAGGGTCCGATTACGGGGTCCTTTTCACCGGCAAACAAAGTGAACAACTCCCTGCCTGGCCCCTTTGCATAAAACGGTACAAGCATATTGGTATGTCCTCCTGATTGCCATTGCACTTCAGGCAACTGACCCTGTCCCCTGTTGACCACCGGGTCGTTCACTGTTTCAGGGTGATCCGGACCGGTAAGAAAGCCAGTCTCATGGTCGCTGGTTACAATGATCAGGGTCTCTTCCCAGCTGCTGTTCTCTTCCACCCATTCTATGGCGGCCCTGACCGAATTGTTAAAGTCGATCTGCTCTTCAATCAGTCGCACCAGGTTGTTACCATGTCCGGCCCAGTCTATTGCCCCCCCCTCTACCATTACAAAAAATCCATCCTTATTCTGACCCAGGACATTGAGCGAAGCCCTTGTCATTTCTTCGAGCGTCGGCACATTTTCATTCAGGGGCAATGAAAAGGGTTTTTCCTGTTCATCACTGCCAGATCGTCCCTGGTTCAAAGTACTATGCACCCGGGGAACCCCGAAAACACGTTTTGGAGCAGGGCCTGTTGCCAGGGCCGCAAAATCAGCTCGCTCCTCAATGAATGTCCACGGATCACGTTCACCATCCCCATCCACATCCTGGGCATAGTATTGTTGCTGTCCGACAGCAAACACGGTACGTCCCTCATTGACTGTCAGCTGATCCCACGATTCCTTGCCACCCACCCAATTGTATGACAATTCCTCCATAATGCCATCATTGTTATAATATGGATGTCCCGGCGCCATGATCACGTCAAGTTGTGTGCTGAACAACATATACCTTGCTATCTCTGCAAGGTTGCCCCGTGTATGGTTGTGGGCAGCAAATCCTGCCGGTGTGGCATGGCTGAAAGGGACACTGCTTACCACACCAATGGATTTTCCAAGGTTTTTTGCTGCCTGACTGATGTGTGTGAGCGTATCTCCGCACAGATCAATGCCAATCGATCCATTCATCACTTTTCTGCCGGTCGACAAAGCAGTGGCGGCTGCACCACTGTCGGTAGCATCTCTGAAAAGATAATCTGCATCGACCCATGCTTTGCCAGGCGCATATGCATTCATATAAATGGTATCATCACCGTGCATTCTTGCCGCCATATAAGTAGCCAATCCCAAATGCAGCCAGTCATCCTGCTCATAGGGCTGCACCCCGGCCTCACCATATTCGAAATAGTTTGCGGCCAAAACCTGGTTATATCCCATACCATCGCCCACAAAATAGATTATGTTTTTTGCGTAAGGAACATCCGCCTCCTGCCTGGAACTAACGTCCTGGCATGAAACCATTCCAAAAACAAAGATAAAGATCAGTGCCAGTAACAATGTGTTTCTTTTTTGAGTCATCTCATTTGGTTTTTTTATTTAACAAATTGGTTCAACAACGATTAAAACTGATGATCCGGTCAGCCCCAATGATCAGGTCAACCTCAATGATCCGGTCAGCCCCAGTGTCAGGAAAACCCTAAAAGAAAAAACACCATTTCCGGACTATTGTTCAGGTGTTTTCCATCGGAACACCAGCCTTCTCCGGACTGCCGGAACAAATATACATGAATTTTTATCATGCGAAATTTCACACAGACGCATAAAAATCCAGGAATGATCATACGGCAACGAACCGAACAGCTGATGCTTTGAAACTCAGCCAGACTTCCTTGCCGGGATTTAGCTTCATCTTATTAAATGAATGGCTGCTCACTGAAACCACCAGATCAATTCCGGTGGCCACCACAAGTTCCATTCCAGCCCCAGAGAGATAGGCTTCTGTTACAACCCCTTTCAGGTTATTAACCGCTGATGTCTGGCCAGGGGTTTCTGACAGGATAATATCTTCCTGGGGGATCATCACATATCCATCAAGGCATTCCGGTTGTCTGCCAACATAATAAATTGTGATGCGATCGCTGACCTCAGCGGCCTGCAATCCCGGATCATCAGTTTTTTGTTTTATTTTGCAGGGAATCAGGTTTTTAATGCCACTGAAACGAGCGACAAACTCTGTTTTCGGATGCTTAAAAACCTTATCAGGTGTGTCATATTGCACAAGGCGACCGTTCTCCATAACGGCAACCTTATTGGCAAGGGTAGCTATTTCCATATAATCGTGTGTAACATGGATCAGTGTTTTGCCGCTTTTGTGAATGTTCCTGAGGACGGTTCGCAGTTCCGATTTCCGTTTTATGTCCAGATTCGACAATGGCTCATCCAGCAGCAGAATATCAGGATCGGCAGCCAGTGTCCGGGCAAGGGCAACCCGTTGGGCTTCACCACCCGATAGTGTTCCCGGATATCTGTTTAGCAAATGACTGACATCAGACTGGTTGGCAAAATGCCTCACGAGGGCTACCGTTTCCTTTGCCGTTAACCCTTTATGGCGCAAGGGATACGCTATATTCTTCCGTACAGTCATGTGCGGAAACAATGCAAGATCCTGGTATACCAGTCCTATGCCTCGTGTCTGAATCTTTTTATTGGTAATATCTGTCCCCCGAAAGCGAATTCTTCCACTGTCAGGTTTTACCAGTCCGGCAAGCAATTCGAGCATGATCGTCTTACCTGCCCCCGACATGCCAAGGAGAGCGACATAGTCGTATTCATTCACTTCCAGGTTGACATTCTCAACCACAAATGATGGAAATTGTACGCATATGTTTTCCAATTGTAACATAAACAGTATGTTGATGGAACCCTAACCTTACCTTATTTCTGGCAACCAGACCCGGTTAAACCAGATTCAGCTTTTTTCCTGTGGTTTTCTCCCGAGCAATCGCATGCCCACAAATACCACAAGGCACACTGTTACATACACTGCGGCAACGGGTCTGGCGTTCGACAATCCAAATGATGCAAACCGCTCCCATATCAGAACCGGTGTAACCATGGGGTGATAGGCAATGATTACCACCGCACCAAACTCACTGAGTCCGCGGGCCCACATCATCGTCAGACCGGTAAGTATCTGCCGTTTGGCCAGGGGCAGGGATATGGTAAAGAACACCCGCCAGGGAGATGCACCGAGGGTCAATGCAGCATTTTCAAGCCTTTCCGGAACCGATGTAAATCCATCCCTGGCTGCATTGATCAAAAAGGGAATGCTCACATAAGCCATGGCAATAACAATACCCGCTACTCCTCCGACAAAATGGATGCCAGCGGCTTCTCCTGCCTGTCCCAGCCATGAGCTTCGGCTCACAACCCCAAGAATGGCTATCCCGGCAGCAGAATGTGGAATAACCACAGGCAGATCAACCAACCCATTAACAAACTCCCTCCCCGGGAACCTTTTCCGTGCCAGCAAATAGGCCAGAGGTACTGCACCAACAGAAAAAATCAACACCCCTGCCAGGGAACACAGCAATGTGAGGCGAATACTGTTACGCACCTCAGCATCTGCCACACTGTCAGCATATTGTCCGGCAGAAGTCTGCAAAAACATACCAGCCAGCGGGGCAACAATGAACAATAATACCAACCCACTGAGAAAAAGAAATACAAGGCTAATTTTCCAGTTTTGCAGCATACTGGGCTTGGTTTATGTTTAGGGCCAACCAACCGGAATAATTGTCCGTTGTTATGCTTGTCAGTTTTTATGTTTTCAGATGCTGATTGTAACCTGCATCGATCCCGCAAAGTTATTACTTTTGTTTTTACGATGGCAGAAAACCCGCATCCCCTGGTTGCGGTTTTCCGTCCGCTGAAACTTTTGAAAGACAAGTCCCTGTAGAGACATTGTTGCTTCTCCTGTTTTCTTACATGCACGATCTTCCATGGTATTTTTGTACCTTCGCGACAAAAGAATCGCTATTTGATGATGGATATACCTGTCCGCTACATACGTAATGAAAGTATGCTCTCCCGCGAGGAGAACATTCGTCTGCGGTCATTCAGGGTGGCTGTGGCAGGTTGTGGCGGACTTGGGGGTTATATAATTGAAATGCTTGCCCGTTTGGGGATAGGCCATCTTACACTCATCGACGGCGACGTTTTTGAGGAATCGAACCTGAACCGGCAGCTTTTGTCTCTTCCGCAAAACATCGGACAGTCAAAGGCGGTGGCAGCAGCAAAGCGGGTGAACGCCATCAACCCTGGTGTTGTTGCTGAACCTGTGACCCGGTTTTTGACTGAGACAAACGCTGCATCTTTGTTATCAGGGCATGACGTGATATGTGATGCGCTCGACAATATCTCTGCACGTTTTGTTGTTGAAAAAGCTGCCGCACAGCTGAATACACCGATGGTGTTTGGTGCCATTGCTGGCTGGCGTGCCCATATCGGCACCATTATGCCTGGTGCACAGCTATTGAAGAAGATCTTTCCTGAAGGTGTTGACAAAGGGGCAGAAACACAGCAGGGCAATCCGTCATTTACACCGGCGCTTGCCGCTTCGCTGCAAGTAGCCGAGACACTGAAGGTTCTTTTGAATAAGGAGGGGACATTAACGAATAAGTTGTTGATGATAAATACCCTTCATCACGATTACCAGGTGATTGATTTTTAGTGATCATGCATTGAACATACGCAATATGCTGGCTTTTGACAAGGCATTGGAAATTATCCTGGATGATGTAAAAAGGACAGGCACCGAGCTCATCCCTTATGAGGAGTCGTTATCGAGGGTGCTGGCTGAAGATATAACCATAGATTCAGACATGCCTCCGTTTGATAAGGCAGCGATGGACGGTTATGCCTGCCGCAAAAGTGACCTGGGCACAGAGCTTGAGGTACTTGGGATGATCGCTGCAGGGGACGTCCCCCGCCTGAAGGTTGGACCAGGACAATGTGTTAAGATCATGACCGGGGCCATGGTACCCGAAGGTGCTGATACGGTCATCATGTCAGAGTTTACCAAAGCAACTGTTCCCGGTTTTATTCGTTTTACAGGTGAAAAAACCGCCTCAAATATTGCATACAGGGCGGAGGAACTCAGGGCGGGCGACAGGGTGCTCAGCAAGGGGGTACGGATCTTTCCACAACATATTGCCATACTTTCGGCTGCCGGACATACGCGTGTGCTGGTAGCCAAACGGGTTCGCGCTGGCATTATATCTACCGGCGATGAGCTTGTGGAACCATCCTTCCGGCCGGAACCCGGGAAGATCAGAAACAGTAACGGCCATCAACTTGCTGCCCAGGTGACCGCCTGCGGCTGCACCCCCAATTACATGGGCATTGTGGCTGACGACAAAGGAGCAACAGACCATGTGATAAAAAAGGGGCTTGCAGAAAATGATGTCGTCATTTTGTCGGGCGGCGTATCGGCGGGAGACTTTGATTTTGTTCCGGAGGTTTTGCAACACAACGGTGTGAACATCATGTTTCAGAAGGTAGCGGTCAAGCCCGGAAGACCCACAGTATACGGGCGGAAAGAAAAGGTGCATGTTTTTGGGCTTCCCGGTAACCCGGTATCGTCATTTATCAATTTTGAAACATTTGTGAAGCCTTTGTTGTTTGCAATGATGGGGAGTCACTTGCAGCCACTTGAAATAAAAATGCCCATGGCTGTTGATTTCAACCGGAAGAAAGCCGACAGACAGGAGTATGTTCCTGTGCACATAAGCATATCGGGTGAAATAACACCTGTACGGTACCGTGGTTCTGCCCACATCCACGCTATATGTGAGGCAAACGGTTTGATGCGGATCCCCATAGGAGTGTTCAAGATAAAAAGAGGGGCCAAGACATATGTTAGACCGCTTTAACAGGAAGATCAATTACTTGCGCATTTCGGTCACTGACCGATGCAATTTGCGATGCAGGTACTGCATGCCCGCGAAAGGCATCCGGCTGTTGCATCACAACGACATTTTAAGGTTTGAGGAAATTCAACAGGTGGCTATGGTAGCGGTGACACTGGGCATTGACAAGATCCGGCTCACAGGAGGTGAGCCCCTGTTGCGCAAAGACATAGTGGAGCTGACATCAATGATCGCTGCAGTACCCGGATTGTCAGACCTGTCAATGACCACCAATGCACTATTGCTGGAAAATTTCGCAGTGCCTCTTTTCAGGGCCGGGTTGCAGCGTGTGAATGTCAGCCTCGACACCATCAGTCCACAAACATTTAAAAAACTAACCCGGGGAGGCGACATTCAACAGGTATTTAATGGCATAGAAGCCGCCCGCCGCGCAGGTCTGCATCCCATAAAGATAAACTGTGTGGTAGACAACCAGTCAGGTGGATCCGATGCCACGGAAGTAGCCGGTTACTGTCGCGATAACGGACTACAGGTTCGTTTTATTCAGAAGATGGATCTTCGGGAAGGACACTTCGGAAAAGTCACAGGCGGCACCGGAGGAGACTGCAAACAATGCAACCGTTTGCGGCTGACAAGTGATGGCAGGATCAAACCATGCCTTTTCAGCAACCTGTCATTTGACACCCGTAAGCTGGGTATCCAGAAAGCCATGGAGATGGCGCTGGACTCAAAGCCAGAAAAGGGGACTGTAAACATGGACAACCTGTTCCATAACATTGGTGGCTGAAAGAACATACGCTCTGCAGGGAGGCAATTAATCCATTATTCCTGAAAGAGCATAACAATGATCATACAGATTGATACAATGTAAAAACATGACAAAATTTTCCCACATTGACAAGTCAGGCAGGGCCAGAATGGTAGATGTCGGCGACAAGCCACCCCGGTTGAGGCAAGCGGTTGCCAGTGGAATGATCTATCTTCAGCCGGAGACCATTGAACTGATCAGGGAAAACCAGATAAAAAAGGGGGATGTTTTAACCGTTGCAGAGGTAGCAGGCGTGCAGGCGGCAAAAAGCACACCCACCCTTATTCCATTATGTCATCCGTTGAACATCACCAGGGTGGTTGTCGCAACGAAATTGCTGCCACACGATGCACGGCCAGGCGTTGAGGTAACTGCCACTGTCAGGTGCCAGGGACCTACCGGTGTGGAAATGGAAGCGCTCACCGCAGTGAGTGTGGCATTGCTTACTATATATGATATGTGTAAGTCGGCCGGTCAGCAGATGGAGATCGGGAAAATCCGTTTACTTGAAAAAACCAAAGAATAGCTTTGATCATCCAATACTTAAATAGAGTCTGTCCATATAATCGCGATGAAGCTCAGCATACGATCAGTAAACATATCAAAGGAAAAAGGCACAGTAAAAGTGCCGGTTAAAGAGATCACCCTCGATCACCAGGGTGTGGTGGGCGATGCCCACTCGGGCGACTGGCACCGGCAGGTGAGTTTGCTTGGCAAAGAAAGCATTGACCGGTTTATCAAAGCAACCAGCCGGCATGTCACTTATGGAGCATTCGCTGAAAACCTGACGACAGAAGGCATAGCGCTTGCAAAAACATCGCCGTTGGACCGGTTTTCAGGTGAAGAGACAGAACTGGAGGTTACCCAGATCGGGAAATCGTGCCATGGCAGCGGATGTGCGATCTTTCATGAAACAGGACAATGTGTAATGCCAAAAGAGGGCATTTTTGCCCGTGTTATCAGGCAGGGCACCCTCAGACCCGGCGATATTTTAACATACAAGCCCAGGATATTTCGTTTCCATGTGGTAACACTGAGCGACAGGGCCAGCAGTGGTGTGTACAGCGACCGCAGTGGTCCGCGTATCATCGAACTGCTGCATGACTTTTTCAGGAACAAACCAAGACAGACAGAGGTACGTCACACGGTCATTCCTGACGATTCATCTGCTTTGCGCATACTCATCGGCAAACTGGTCAATGATTCGGTGGATGTGATCATCACAACAGGTGGTACAGGTATTGGACCCAGGGACATTACAGTTGAAACAGTCAGACCGTTATTAGACAAAGAGATTCCGGGTATAATGGAAATGATAAGGATCAAATATGGTCAGGCAAATCCCAATGCATTGTTAAGCAGAGGTGTAGCAGGGATGATCAGTGAAAGCCTGATATATACGCTCCCGGGAAGTGTAAAAGCGGTACAGGAATACATGGCAGAAACGGTAAAGACCATGGAACATCTGATTTACATGCGCCATGGGCTGAATATCCATTAAAAAACTGCCGTTGCAATGGAGGTCATTACAACGGCAGAAAAAAACCATGTTGCTTTGGTTATTCTTTACCTGGGGCGCAACGAACCATTTTCATATTTTACCACAAAGGCATCCCTTACTCCACGGTTCCATATTCTTTGCATATGCAGGATGGCATCTTCCAGATTGTGGAAACGTCCTGATACGAACTTGTACCACCCATCAATATAAAGTCTCTCCATGTCGGTGTTGACGCCGAGATACTCCTGTGCAGCGGCAACAGAAACATTCTCTTTGCTTGCCATCACCTGAACGGAATAGAATACATCAGGCCTTGGCACTTCAGGATCTTCAGGTCTTACAGGTATTTCAGGCCTTTCTGTTTCCAGGCGTATGATCTGCTCGGTAATGTCTTCCAGTGCCCCGAAGATCTGCGTGGTACGCCGGCCAAGATCAGTTTGCTGCTCGGCAAGGGCATCAATTTCTCTCCGGATGGCATCAAGATCCGCATCAACATCTACATCAACAACTTCTGGTTCGCGCAGCTCCAGTTCTTCCTGTTTTTCTTTCACCGTGGTCACATCACGCTCAGCCCTTTCCACCCTTTCGCTCAACCTGTCGAGCCTGTCAATGTCACCAGGGTACATTGTCCTTGCCGGCGAAGCCCAGTCTTTAGAGTTGGTATTGCGTCCGAGCCGGAAAGTCAGTCCGACACTGGTATAGTTATACATATCCGCACGGCTGCCCGGAACCACCCTTGCATCAAGCCTGTCTGAACTGGTATAGCGGAACCCCGTTTCGATGCCAAGGTCAATCCGGTCAGACAGTTTCACATTCACGCCCATTCCAAACGGGACAGCCAGCTCAATTTCGGGCGATGTTTTATCAAGGACCCAGTTTGGATCAAATTCGTAACCATACATGGGTTGTTGCAAAACACCCCCATCCCATAACCGAGACCGATAAGCAACAACGCCTGCACCCACAAAAGCATACAGGTTTACATACTGGTTTAAACGGCTATGTGGCACAAGCAAAGTGTTGATGCTGGTCCGTGCCCGAAATGTCCCTTCCATCAGCTCAGACTGGAACTCCAGGTTGTCAGGCGGATAAATACCCATCAGGTCGCCATAAAAAAAGCTCCCCTGCAGTGTCAGCACAGGCGACATATGGTAGTTGAGCATCAAACCTCCTCCAAATGTCACTTCGTCAGAGGATGGCAAAAGACCATGTTTCTTTACATCAGTAAAACCTGTCAGGGTTCCGCCATGAAACCCGAACGAAAACTTGTTGTACGATTCTGCGGCTTCAACCGGAAGGTGACCTGCCTGCAAAATAATGGCCAATATAAATACGGAAATACATTTCAGTGTTTTCACGACAATCTTCTTTTTGGGTAATACATTTGATTTTACTGAATTATACTAAAAAAACCACAAAAGGTTACATTTTGGTATAAGTATTCGTGCAATATGTTGGATATTTTTATTTTCATCTGCATTTATTGCTGATTTACAACATATTGCAGATTCGTACAAAGGATGCCACAACAGGAAGGAATGGCTCCCTGCACGCATTTTCAGTCACTACCCTCGTTGGGAAGTCCGGGTATTTTGAATAAAAATCAGAACAGTCCGGATATATTCCCTTCGTTGTCGATGTCAATTTTTTCTGCTGATGGCACCGACGGCAGACCCGGCATCCGCATGATGGTGCCGGCGATCGGGATAATGAAGCCAGCCCCGGCGGCAACTTCAAACTCCCTGATCTTAACAGCAAAGTCTTTTGGTCTTCCCAGCTTGTATTGATCATCAGAGAGCGATTTCTGTGTTTTTGCCACACAAACCGGGAGTTTGTCCAGTCCGATGCTTTCAAACTGTCCTATCTGGCTTTTAGCCTTTACTGTATACTCTACATGATCGGCTCCATAAAGTTTTGTTGCAATGGTATGCAGTTTCTTCTCAATACTCCACTGAAAGTCATACAATGGCTCAAAACAGGTGGTGCAGCTTTCTGCCGCATCACGGACCATTTCGGCCAGTTCAATGGCCCCTTCTCCCCCTTTTTCCCATCCTTCGTATACCGCTGCACGTACACCCAGCTCACTGCATCGTTGCTTCACAAGGTTGATCTCTTCTTCCGTGTCGGTATAGAATTTATTGATGGCCACCACTGGTTTAAGATTGAAATGCCTGATGTTTTCAATATGTTTTTCAAGGTTTTCCATTCCGCCAGAAACCGCTTCGGGGTTTGGCTCCTTCAATGCAGCCTGTTTTACCCCACCATGGTATTTCAGTGCCCTGATGGTGGCGACGATCACAGAGGCGTTGGGAGACAGGTTGCCATACTGGGATTTAATGTTCAGAAATTTTTCCGCACCCAGTTCAGAGGCAAAACCGGCCTCTGTTACCACATAGTCGGAAAGTGTAAGACCCATCTTTGTTCCGATCAATGTATTGGTCCCCTGGGCTATATTTGCAAACGGTCCGCCATGTACAATGGCCGGGTTGCCTTCGAGGGTTTGCACCAGGTTAGGCATGATGGCATATTTCATCAGGGCAGCCATGGCACCCTGCGCTTTCAACTCCTTTGCATATACGGGCTGGTCATCGAAAGTAAACCCGAAAAGGATATTTCCAAATTTTTCTTTCAGATCATCCAGGTCTTTTGCCAGGCAAAGTGCCGCCATCACTTCAGAAGCGGCAGTAATATCGAAACCTGTCTCACGCGGAATCCCCTGCTTCGGACCTCCCAGTCCGAGTACGATATTCCGCAAAGCCCTTTCATTCATGTCGATCACGCGCTTCCATATGATCTTTCTCGGATCAAGGTTGAGTGAATTCTTTTTGCTTTGCAGATGGTTGTCGATCAAGGCCGACAACAGGTTATGCGTTTTCTCAACAGCGGCAAGGTCGCCTGTAAAATGCAGGTTGATATCCTCCATTGGAACCACCTGTGCATATCCTCCACCAGCGGCCCCTCCCTTGATGCCAAAAACAGGTCCCAGTGAAGGCTCGCGTATCACAACGGTGGTCTTGACCCCCAAACGATTAAGACCTTCCGACAGTCCAATAGACGTGGTGGTTTTACCCTCTCCCGCAGGTGTGGGTGTCATGGCCGTAACGAGTACCAGCTTCTTTTTCTGTACCTCTTTTTCATTGATAAGGTGCAGGGGAATTTTGGCCATATATTTGCCAATTTGATAGAGATCGGATTCATCGATCCCCATCTTTGCTGCAATCTCTGTAATGGGACGCATGGTGGCTTCCCTGGCAATGTCAAGATCGGTTTTCATTTTCGGTGATTTTTATTTACAGATACATAAAATAAAGAGAAAACGCTTGTACTATACAGGCAATATTATTGTCCGCATGAATCTAACCAGCATACAAGTTTATTTGTTCAGCAGAACTGGTTTAAAAAAAGCCATATCAAAGATAAATGTCGAGACCTACCCTGAAAAACGGATTGTCAAAATAGACCTGGCTGTTTTCGTTTAAATTATATAAGAACAACAGGTTCAGGCGAACACGATCTGACAGGGGCAACCCATAGCCTGCCCCGACAAAATAGTTGTCTTCCGTTATGGTTCTGCGGTCTGCAGGGTCGTAATCAGGGTTTAACGGGGGCAGCCGCGACTGCAGCCTGATCCTTTCATATTCGGTATGAACGAACAGTTGTGAATATAACCGGAAGCGGACAAAAGCACCGCCTCCATAAACATGGGATGCGTAAGACTCGCCAAACCATCTGTCGTTGGTATACTGGTAATTGCCGCTTATTCCAGCCGACAGGCGGTTTGTGATCAGATAGCCCGCATGGAGATTGACACTTACTGCAGTGAACGTGCCAAGTTGCAAACCAAGAAAACCCCCTACAAACAAACGTTCCCTGTGGGTCATGTTACGCACATCCCTGTCTTCAGCCCGAACATCTGACGGTGCAAGAATGAGCACCAACACAGCTGGTATGATGACAAGCATTTTTAAAATATCACCAGCCGCAATCTCGCCTTTTGGGCGCTTCCCAGCCTGCTTCGTATTCTCGCTTTTTGGGCGCTTCCCCGCCTGGACCGCAATCTCGCTTTTTGATCGTTTATCAGTCCCGGCCAACTGCATATGGATTGCTCCCATGCCGTCGCGTTGAATAAATATTTTGTTCATGTTCTTGTTTTTTAATGATGTGGATTCATATGTTGGGATTTTATGATCTTCAGCAACACAAAACAACCCTATGCGCTCCTGCAACTTTTGGGATCACCTTCCGACAGCCTCTCCCAGTGCCTTTGCCTTGAGCAGGCACTCACTGTATTCCCGTTCCGGTTCTGAGCCAATGGTTATGGCGCTGCCAGCCATGTATGAAAGATACTTCTTTTTTTTGTTATACAAAATACTTCTGATAACCACATTAAAATCAAAGTCTTTTTCCGGATTGATGTATCCGATGGCACCGGAATACAGTCCACGGCAGGAGTCTTCATATTTGTCGATCAGCTGCATGGCCCGGATCTTGGGTGCGCCCGTCATGGATCCCATCGGAAAAGCATTCCGAATGGCGTCAATATAATGGCACCCCGGATCCAAACGGGCGGTTACAGTAGATACCATCTGGTGCACCTGCCTGAAAGAGTAGACCCCATATAGCTCTTCAACCCTTACACTGTCTTTCCGGGCCGTACGCGACAGGTCATTCCGCACCAGGTCAACGATCATCACATTCTCACTACGTTCTTTCGGATCGTGTCTCAGGAACTCTTTCAGACGGTCATCTTCAACCGGATCATCTCCCCTCCGGCAGGTACCCTTAATGGGTTGCGATATTATTTTATTCCCTTGTTTCCTCAAAAAGCGCTCCGGACTGGCACACATAAGGGTGGTGTTGCTGAACGAATAAAAACCAGAGAAAGGTGCCGCCGATGTCCTGTTCAGGTGCTGATACACACTGACCGGGTCGATCAGTGCATGATCCGAAAAAAATTCAATACAGTAATTCATTTCATAGATATCACCTCTTTGGATATGGTTCTTTATGGCCTCTACCCGGTTCAGATAGTGCGATTTGCTTACCCTTTGCCGGATGGCAGGGGGACTCCCCGCAGGCAGGCCGTTTAAATAATCAGTCCCTGTTATCATATCAAAAACCGATGCCGGGTCTGAAAAGATACCATGTCCCGGCAGTGTGCCAATCTGTAACCCATTGCGCACAGGCATCACAAGCACTACAGGGCGAAAGAAATGGCACAACGGCAATCCTATATGATCCGGATTTTTTGATTGCAGTTTCTCAACCTGGTTCTTCAGCTCATAGGAAAAAAAACCAAACAACCAGTCCTGGCAGGCATCTGAAAACTCCTTTAAGTCATCAAAAACACCGGAGTTGCGACCCACCAGTTCTTCGTGTGCACCGGCTGCCATGACCCAGGGCAGTACACCGTACTGATCACCCTTGTGGCTGTTTGAGTTCAGCAACACAGCCGTGTCAAAGCAATGTACAGACCACCTCAACAACTGTTCAATGATATCATCATTGGCTGTTTTTACGGGGAAAAACCGGAAGTTCCTTGTATCCATTGCAAAACAATTACCATTTGATCAGATAGCAGGGATCGTTTTTGACTTTACCGGTAACAAAATGGTAAAGCTGCTGCATGCTGAAACAATAAACAGTCACGCCACCTATGTTGTATTCATTGACCAGGGTGGTTTTCTTCAGGTCGTTCATCAGCCTGTGCCTGTTCCACCAAATGTAGCCTTTCACGCTGTACCCCCTTTTGTTAGAGTGTATTGGATAATTTACCGGCACCTCATTGTTTCCCATCCTGACAATATACCTGTCATTATAAAAATGGAGGTAGGGCACTTTTTGTTCATATTCGACAAAATGCATCAGGCTGCAGGTCACATATTCCATGCCAATGTTCATGCAATAAAAGTCCTCTTCGACCATCTTCCGAAAGATCCCATTACCGGCAAACGAGAATGTTTCCGGACTCCAGCTGACATTACCCATGGCTGCGACGGAGTAACAGGGATCTTGGTTTCTGAATGCAGCATCCTTTACAAACAATTGTGCAAACATGCCATAGGCAGGTTTTTCGTGCACGGGATCAAAAAGTTTTTTCTTTCTGACACCTGGTGTAAATGCCTGGCAGGCAATGACCGAAAAATTGTCTTCCAGCAGTTTTTTCAGGTATTGATAGCTGTTTTTTTCTGTAAATGCCTTTACAGCCGACATGGCCACGTGCACAAACACCTTCTCAGAAGGGATGTTGCCGGTGATTCTTTCAAAATTTGCAGCATTGGCCGGTTGAAAGGGATACCGCTTCCTGAACCAGCGATGACGGCTGATCTGTCTTTTAAGGTAGAAATACGCAATGGTAGTGTACACACTGCATTTTGTGTTCAGGAAACTGCCTGCCAATAATGTTTTTTTCCTCAACCAGGTATAAGCTTCTTTCATGGATGATCATTTTCCGCGGTTACGTTCCGGTCTGCCCCATCTCTTAAACACCATTGCTGTTTGTTTTGTTGTCCACCGGCTCAGCTCGGGCGATATGTTTAACAGCCATATGGGGATGATGAACAAGGTGGCAGCGGCAGCCGATCGCAGCACGATATCAGCCAGAACCCACTGCATCAATCCGATTTGTGATGACACCAACATGATTGTCGCCATGATCAACGGCACCCAAACCTGTTTGGCAATAAACGGCTGAATATGGTAATGGTGATGTATAAAAGAGATCCGCAGCACGTTAAACACCACTAGGCTCAGCATGCTGGCAAAGGCAGCGCCTTCGATCCCCCACAGAGGGATGCACAGCAGGTTTGTAAAGAATGCGAAGCCCGCCATGGATATGGTAAAAAGCAGGTCATAGCGGTATTTCCTCGAAGTCATCAATATGGTGGCATTCAATCCGGCGCTCATATCAAACAACTTACCAAACCCAAGCAGCAAAAACACATACCGTCCGGCAGTATATTCTGGTCGCATAAAAAGAAAGATGGCATCCAGATTTACCCATAAGAGCATGAACAGGCCAGCACCTACCACCATGTTTGCGGCTGTTGCTTTTTTATAAGTATCGTGCATTTGTCCGTATGACCTTGTTTTCCAGAACTGCGCGATCAATGGTCCAGCTACTTTTACCATTGACCGGTAAGGGATCAGTATTACAGAGGTCATGAACACCATGGTGGTATAGATCCCTGCGGCACCCAGGTCAATCATCCCCGCCACCATTAAAGAATCGACGCTGATGAGCAGGAACCCGCCCAGGTTATTTAACAGCAGGTATAGTCCGTATACCACCATTATTCTCGATAGACGTCTCAAAAGTGGCGTCCATTGCGGTTTAATCTGCAGCAACCCTTTCAATCCCGAGTAAATGATAAGAAAGAAGGCAGGTATGCAATAGGCAGCAACATATACCGCAACAAAGCCCGGAAAGCTGATTGCTTTCAGAGCATAGAGACTGATCGACAGGGTTACCAGCAGGCGCAGGATCACCTCATGGGCAAAGGTTGGTACCACATTCCTGTATACGCATCGCAGGTAGGATTCAAAAATATTAAAGAACAATGTTGCCAGTCCCATAGGGAGCAGGTATGCTGCATATTCTATCAGCAGCGGACTGCTATCCTGGTACAGTATGGTAAAAGGGTGGCGCAACAACAAAAAAAGCAGGGTGGCGATTGTGAATCCACTGACTACCAGGGCAATTACTGCAAACAAAAACCCATGGTGGCCGTTATTCTTGTCATCAAAGAACGGGAAAAACCGGGTGATGATGTTGCGTGCGCCAAGTGCTGCCACCTGTGCATATATCAGTGAGATGGTAACCATGATGTTGGCAAGACCGACCTGATCTGTATCCAGGAAGTTGGTGAACAAGAATATTTTGTTCAGGTAGCCGATTATGGCTCCCGCATAAGATATTACGGTAACACGGAAGCTGTCGCGTTGAACGATACCCATGTCGCAGAAAGATTAAACACCGTTCACATACAGATGCGTTTTTTTTTAATGAATGCCGGTGGTTGATTCAACCGGTTACCAGCCTGTCGGCGTTATCAAAAAAAATATTATTCAATTTGTCATCAGGCAGTTGAAACGACCTGACCAGTCCTTCAAAATCAAAGCCGGTATTGTCGGTACCAAACAGGATCTTGCAATGGTGTTTTTCCAGGAAAAGCTTTGTTTTTTCACGATCACGGCTCAGTGCGTTAAACCCGCTTCTGCCTGAAATGTCGCAATAAAAATTAGGGTACGAGGTGAGCAGCCTGTCAATGATCCCAAAGCGGTCAATATCTCCTTTGTCGTGGAATAAAATTTCGGGTGGATTGTCAGAGATATTGTTCCAGAAATGCGGCCCATGTCCGATGAAATCCACACCAGGGAACTGCCGCAGGCGTTTTTCCAGGTTGGCAAAATCATAGAGATATCCCGGGAAATAGGTCAGGTGATCCTCAATATGGTCTTTCAGTATGGATGTTTTTTCTGAAAACTTTGTCAGATAATGCTTCGTTATTCCATTGAGTGCACCATTCATCAGTTTATCAAGCACCTGCTGTATCACATCTGGTTTATCGGGCACATAATGCATGCGTGGTTCTTCCATATGGAAAAGCAGCGGCAGGTCATATTTATCGATTACCCGGAGATAGTTGCCAATGATCCTTTCTTCCCACTTGTGTGTTACTTTAAGTTCTCCACAACCCCTGAGTCCCTTTTCCCTGTGCTTTTTTATTGTTCCTTCAAGGTTTTTTGTTTTCGGGTCGGGGGCATAAAAGGGGACAATACGGTCGGGATACTGATCGTGTACCCTGAAGACTTCTTCTGGTGACAGGTTTTGATACAGGTTACTGATGGGTGCATCCAGCTCTTCCCAGGTCAGCAACCAGCATTTATCAACATCGTGCCTGTCCATATAGTCGATCAGCTGATCAGCATCAACGCCAGCCAGGTTTACATGTAAGTGTGCATCAATTTTCTGCATATGGTAGCGATCAACAGTATGCCTTTTCAGCCATCACCATGACACTGCAGTGGTAACAGCAGAACACAGTGCCTTTTGGGTCATTGTGTTTAGAGTCTGTCCATAAAGTCAGGTGTCTGAACTATAATGTTCGGGTTCAAGGCTTGCGCAGTTTTGAAAACCAAGGAGTTTACTCTTGTAAATGACTGTTTTCAAAACAAGCATAACGCAGAAACC
>PWKN01000278.1 GCA_003559735.1 Bacteroidales bacterium
GAACCCATCCTGTATCTCAACATTGGTAAAAGGTACCGGACGGATCGGGTAATCCCTGATCTCTGCCTGCTCAGGTGCGCAAGCGGCAAACAGTAAAAGGAGGGGGATAAACAGCAGGCATTTGTTTGTCTGAGGTGCGTTTTTCATTGGATTTGGTTTTTAGGGTTTTTGATGAATTAAACCGGTTAATACAGTTATTGCGCAAGTCCGGGAAACCGTTCCAGGATTGCAGGCTTGATGGCCACTCTTTGTGGGGTATAGGTAGGAGCTTCGGTTTTGATCACCCCTTCTTCGAACCAGATGGGGTCGATGATCGCTGATGCTTCCTCTGCTCCCTGAACATAGCCATGAAAGGATGTCCACAAGCGGCCATCCGGACCGGTAAACACTTGATTATGGCCAACGGTGACATAAGGAGATAGGGTGTCTGTGATGATCGCCCCCTCCCTGAACAGATAGTTGGTGCCGTCTTCGCTGAATGCACCGAACAGTGGATTTTTCTCATATTTGGTCCACGGTCCGTACACGCTGTTTGCGGTGGCGTATCCAACAGCATATCCCCTGGTCCATGATGAGTAAAACATGTAGTAGGTGTCATCCTTCCTGATCACATAGGCCCCTTCAATTCCTCCTCCGTCCCACGTTCCTGGTTCCTGGCTGATGAGTTTTACGGGATCCTCTTTTAGCACAAAGCTGGTTGTGTCGAGTTCAGCCACATAGATATGATGTATGTCTGTCCAGCCATTATTGAAGAATGCATACACCCTGCCATCATCATCAGTAAACAATGTCAGGTCATTTGAAGGAAAGGGGGTCAGTGGTTCGTCATGTGTTTTCACTGTATAGGGCCCTTCGATATGATCGGCAACGGCCAGTCCGCAAGCGTGGTGGTGCAGCATGTCGGGTGTTGCATAGTGTCCCCCGCCGCTGTTTTGACAATTGAAGGTCAGGAAAAAGCGGTTATTTATCCTGTGCAGTTCTGGTGCCCAGAAACGGTCTTTATACCAGACATTGTCGGGTAGTTTGGATGCATCGATAAGCAGGGCGGTAAATGTCCAGTTCACAAGATCAGGTGAAGAATAGATTTTCACACCAGGATTGGGTCCACCCCAGTATGGAGGTGAAGTACCAACTGCATAGAAGGTGCTGTCTCCCCAGATGATATGCGTATCCCTGAATGGTAGCTGGTGGTTGGGGTTTTGATATGTGAACATATGCTGGTCGTCATCTGACTGATTCAGCCTGCCACCCCCCGGTTGGCAGGCATTCAGCGACAGAAGTCCCACAAACAGCAAGAGGACGGTGAACGGGGATGTTCGTGTTATGTACATGGTTTAGGTGTTTTTTTGTTGAGCTTTAATTGTGTGTTGTTATCTGTACAGCCCTATTCTTCAGGCTATAATAACTGCATCAACGTTGTTTCTGGCCATGAGTTAATCAGCGTCTGTCCATCGTGACTAATTATGATCGAGTTCGATGATGGTTTCCGTGTCTGACAGGGGAATGATATAAGCACCCCGTTCGGAAACAAATGACCCGGCAGGGCTATAGGTGCCAATTCCATCAACGGTTGCAGGTTGTTCAATTCGCAACAGTGCACTGCTGGTATGGCTTGTGCCTGGATCGAGAACCAGTTTAACCTGTCCTGTTGAGGGATCAAAGTCGACCTGCCTGAATTTCCCGGCATCCAGTGTTAACCATAATCCAAAGCCTGCCAGGTAGACCCTGGTACGAGCTGCATTGGTTGGAGCAACACTTTTCCATTGATCATTTTGAGACAAGCTGCCGCTGAAAGTCAGCCAGCCAAATTCATCGTGCCGGGTAACATAGGTTGCTGTGTTTACGGTATACCCAAAGAATCCCGGTCCATAATCACCGTTAATTCCGTCGATGCGTAATGTTGACGGATACGAATGGAATGCTGCAGGAGCGAACCCTTCTTTTGTGATGTTTGCGATGGCTCCCATTGTCCCTGCATGTCCGACGCGCAGAAGATACAGATCATCAGGGTTGTCCCTGAATTCAGAAAGCACTGGTATTGCATTCAGTCCTGAGCCATAGTGGTGGATCTGTCTTTCAATGCGCATCAGCTTACCAGCGTAAACAAAGTCCCAGTAGCGGCGGGCACTTCCATTATAGCCCCAGTGCGGGACAGTGGGCATATAGGCCAGGATGGCATTGAGCGTTACGTCTGCCTTGTCGTCGTATCCGAAGTATTTCGACCAGGCATATACTTCCTCCTGTCCGGTAGAGTCCCACGGCATTTCGCTTCCAAAAGGATAAGACAGTGATTCCCACAGGTCGGCGCGTCCTTTCATGGCAGCTTCCAGTGCGTTTGCCAGGTCTGTCATGCCTTCTCTTTGGAGGTCGAGAAGGATCATCAGGAAAATGGTTCCCTCCATTTGTCCGAACTGCGCATAATAAGGGGCTTGTTCCACCATTGCGATGGCAGTATGGAAGGCATGTTCCAGGTACCAGTCCCAGCTTTTCTCTTCAATATATCCCTTGTGGTTGCGCGAAAGACGGTAAAACACCCAGTGGGCGGCAGCCACATGCGGATAGTTGTACGAGCGGCCTACAGATTCGGCTTCCTGGCGGTTCCATGCCGACCAGGTGCCGTAGTTGATGTCTTCACTGTATGTGCCTTCGGGCATTTCATCGGGTTCGTATAAGAACAGGCTTTTTCTCACACCATACTGGCGTTCTCCTTCTGAGTACTGTATCCCCCCCCACATGGTTTCATGAAAAAATCTGCGAAGCTTCTCCAGTTCCTCCATTTCAGGCATGATCAATTGTTTCATCATGGCGGCCACCCACGACCCTGCACCCCCTTCATCGCTCAGTCCGGCAATCCATGCCCTTTGATCCTGAAGAACATGGCTCATGGTCTCGTAATCAAAAGTGATTACAGAAGGACTTCGGCCGAACAGGTCATCGGGGTTTTCGTACCATTGCTCGGTGGTAAGGAAGCGCCCCATGTCCTGCACTACTTGTGGTTCGGGTTTGATCACCTTATAATTTATGGCTTGCTTTAGTCCGTCGTGATAGGTTACAGTGAGCCTGGCACGCCCCCAGTCAATGCCTTGCACGTGATAAGCAGCCCAACCGTTAGGGGTAGGGTTGCCAATGCTTATTTCCAGTGCGCCGGCAGGTTCTACATCAATAGACCTTACCCCGTGCGGATAGTTCAGGAATAGTTTTCCATCTGCATCCTGCGGCAGCACATAGCCTGGAATACCCATTGCAACAGGACGTTGATACCTGATCAGGGTGTTTTCAATGTCGCGGAGAGACTCAGACAGGACAAATTTCAGGCCATAGTTGCGCGATTCGCCCGGGTTGAGTCTGACAGATGTGGGCCGGTTCCATGGTTCTGCCTCAGACCAGTCAGTCTCCGCATGTGCACGGCTGTGGGCCATCCATTCATGAAATCCTTCAAAAGTGACCCCACGGGGAGTCGGGTCATCAAGCAGGGGGTTATACGCTTCAAAAGGTGTTTTTCCGTGGGGGAGGACCAGCAATACAGGACCATGTCCGTGCAGGCGCGAGACCTGGAGGTATCCGGCATCCTGACCAATGTAGGGGTCAAAGAAAACGCATTCGGCATGGGCTTCATCGAGCGATTTGCCATGCAACAGATTGTTGAATATTAGCGGTATGCCTAATGACCCGATCTCGACAGGCAAATGACTTGTATTTTCGATGGCAAAGTGGAGTACCAGGTCGCCTTCAACGAGTTTCCATGACCTTACAATGTTCAGTGGGGTATCTTCCGGGAGGGTGTTAGCCAGGTTCGCTGCAGCCAGCACATTACCTTCTGCATCGATTGGCGTAACGGGTGCCCGCCGGGCAGCTGTCGACAATGCTGTCCACTCCCTCGATTCACCGATCCGTATACGCATTGTCAGGTCACCAAGATGATACAGGTTATCCCTGCTCCTGATCTCCAGTCTGTCGGAAGGGGTGAAATCGAAATCATCTTCCACCGCCTTTGGCATCAGTCCGGCAACCGTCTGAGAAGCGCTCACCAGCTTAAATTCAAAGGCAGGGGTGTCAAACTCCAGGAACCCGTCATCGAGTCCCAATGTGGACGGCCGGCTGGCGATCCTTTCCCAGGGCTGGGCATTGGCGTAGGGCGACTGCAAGGTAAAAAGGAAAATGATTGTCCATGCAGCAAGTATGCTAAAGCTTGTGTTGATTTGTTTCGTTGTTTTCATTGGCGTGATTATTAAGTGGTACATTTAATGATATCGCTTCCGGACCGTTGACCCTATCTGCTGCTTGCTCGCACGACATTGTCAGCAAACCCGCGCAGAAAACAATGGTTGTAAATACAAAACGGTTCATCCTGGTTTTTTTTTGGTGATGGTTATTGTGTGGTTTGGTTTTATTCTGACAGGTTCCAGTTGGGTGTTTCTTTTTGCAGCAGGTGTCGTACAAAAAAGTCTCTTTTCCTTCTCTCGCCGTATTCTCCCCCTGCTCCGTGTCCGACACCCGGGAACATAAGAAATTCAAATTCCTTACCCGCTTTGATCAGTGCGTCGACAACCTGGAGGGTGGAAGCAGGATCAACGTTGTTATCGAGCGCTCCTACGGTCAGCAGAAGGTTTCCCTGCAGCTTATGTGCGTTCACCACATTGGAGGATTCTGCATAGTGGGGGCCGACGGGGTAACCCATCCATTGTTCATTCCACCAGATCTTATCCATCCGGTTGTCGTGGCACCCCACTGAGGCAACGGCTGCTTTGTAGAATTCGGGATGAAACAGCAAGGCCCCCATGGCGTTTTGACCCCCGGCTGAGCCGCCAAAGATCCCTACCCGTTCAATATCCATGCAGGGGTATTTTTCTGCCGCTGCCTGCATCCAGAGTATGCGGTCGGGAAATCCCGCATCACGGAGGTTTTGCCAGCAATAATCGTGAAACTCCTTTGAACGGTGAGAGGTCCCCATTCCGTCAATTTGCACAATGATAAAGCCAAGCTCGGAAAGTCCGGAAAAATGATGAAAGAAAGGTCTGAAGGATTTTGGTACATGTGCAGAATGGGGACCAGCATAGATGGCTTCAATTACCGGATATTTTTTTGAAGGATCAAAGTGTGTCGGTCTGTAAATGTTGCCCCAGATATCGGTTTGGCCGTCTCTCCCTTTTGCTGAAAACACTTCAGGCATTTGATAACCATTTTCAAGAAGTTCGCTGATATCGGCCTCTTCAAGCGTCATCAGCACGTCGCCCTGGCTGGTGTTTCTTAGCACGGCGGTATTTGGGAGGTCAATGCGGGAATAGTTATTGACAAAATAGGTGTAGTCAGCTGAAAATACGGCCCGGTGGTTGGCAGGTTCCGGTGTCAGTTCTTTCAAGTCGCTGCCGTCGAAGTTCACCGAGTAGAAACGTACAAGGTATGGATCTTTACCCTCATAGCGGCCTGCTCCCCTGAAAATGATCCGGCGCTCCTCTTCATCAACATGGTCAACCCCCCTTACCACCCATTCTCCGCGTGTGATCTGGTTTTTCACGGCCCCTGTGTTACCGTCTATCAGGTACAGGTGGTTCCATCCATCCCTTTCCGACATCCAGATGATCTCCCGGCCATCACCGACGTCGTGTCGAAACCTCTTCCCGCTGTAATCAATAAAGGTTTCACTGCGCTCATCGATAAGGATGTTGATGTTGCCATCGGTACGTACTTCTACTACCTGGTAAACCTGGTGTCCTCTTTGATTGAACTCAAAAGTGAATGCCCTGCTGTCGTCCCGCCACTGGGGTGTTGTTACACGGTATTGATGTTCAAAGGCCTGTGTGTTGAGTGGGATCTGGCTTTTTTTGCCTGATAACCGGAACAATGAGGGTTTCCTTATCTGCAAAGCATCGCCAGGTTTCAGGTATTCCACCTTGTGCAGTTTCGGTTGCAGTTGATCGGAGGGAGAAGACTCCACGAAATGGATATACCGTTTTGTATGGGGTCTGATCTTGTTTACGGCAAGGTATTCTGAATTGGGCGACCAGCGTAAATAGGTTGAATAGTATTCACCTTCAGAGCCGTCAAATGACAACTGGGTGGTGTTTCCGTTATTTCGTTCCCTGATGAATACGTTGTGGTCCCTGATAAAAGCAACATATTGACTGTCTGGCGAAATTACCGGATCTCCACCCATCTCATCATCGGTTTTTCCCCAGTACCTTCTTTCGCGGCGGTCGGGACGAAGTCTTTCCAGTTTTTCCAGAGAATAATCGGCCAGGTCTAACCGGTACCTGACAGAGTCGACCACAAACTCCATCTGGCTTATTTCTTCATTGAATGTTATGTTGCGCAGGGGAATGTCGTAGGCTTCAACGTCTTCACCGGTCTTTTCAGAAAGCAGCACCGACAGTCTTTCCTGGTCAAAGGCATCCTTTTTTTCCTTATCCGGCGCATTTACAATAAAGTATTCCTGTCCCTGCCTCGTATTCACCCTGTACCAGAAAGAGTGGGTTTCTTCGATCCATGTCGGTGATATCTCCCCGTGGTAGACCATCTCATTAAAATATCTTGTTGAGTCGGCCCGGTTATAGTCGTCAGGTGTGAGCCTTGACAGGGCACTGATGGGTAAGGAGACAAATAACAGTAAAATAAAGATTCGTGATTGTTTTTTCATATGGATTTTTTTGTCATAACACGTACCAAAAATAATTTAAAAGTGTAAAATAAACACTTTTTTTTTAAAAAAAAAAGTATTTTTGTAATGTCGGATCAAAAAAATACTATTAATAAAGGTTCTAATTAGAGTCCGTCCATAAAGTCAGGTGTCTGAACTATAATGTTCGGGTTCAAGGCTTGCGCAGTTTTGAAAACCAAGGAGTTTACTCTTGTAAAAACCTGGTTTCAAAACAAGCATAACGCAGAAAGCGGATATTAGAGACAGACACTAATTAAATATTTGTCAGATGGATATTTTTTCCATAAACAAATGTATGATCATCCTGTTCTTGTTTTTGATACTATATTAGCAGGTTATTTAATCAAAATGGCTGTTCAGCATAAAATAAGGACAAATACCCATACATTTGTAATGTTATATGGGTGTGACCGGATGGTTGCAGGCGTATACATGCCAATTCAATGGCAAGATTGATCAGTATACCATGTATCATTCGGCTGTTTGTCCATTAACGGGCTTGACCCGGATCAATTCTTTGTATCGGTTAACTCAATGGAAAAAGGTCTTATTTTTGACATCAGGAGGTACTCAGTGCATGACGGACCAGGGATCCGTACCACGGTTTTCTTTAAAGGGTGTCCGTTGAAGTGTTCCTGGTGCCACAACCCGGAAAGCTGGCTTGACGAGCCCCAGGTCATGGAGCGTGACAGGGTCTTCAATGGTCATAGCAAGCGGGTAAAAGAGACAGTTGGAAGGTGGTATTCTGCGGAGGAGATCATCGACATTGTCATGAAAGACCGTGTGTTTTATGAAGAGAGCGGTGGCGGACTAACGGTTTCGGGTGGAGAACCGTTGCAACAGGGAATGTTTCTCAAAGAATTGCTGTCCTTGTGTCAACAGTATGGGATCCATACAGCCATTGATACATCAGGGTATGTTCCTGAAGATCAGTTCTCCGAAATAACAGGTCTTGCTAAACTGGTACTGTATGACATCAAATCTGCCAACAACACCAAACACCAGGAGTACACAGGTGTTTCCAACGATTTGATCATAAAAAACCTGTATTCCCTCAAGGAGAATGGTCCAAAGCTCATCATACGCATACCTGTCATACCTGGCTTTAATGATCAATTGGCAGAAATGCGTGCTATACTCGATGTAATTCGTCCGGTAAAGGAAAGGATTCAAAGGGTAGACTTGCTGCCATACCATCGCCTGGGGATAAACAAATATGAAAGCCTTGGGATTAAGCCATTTCGCTTAGTTGATCAAAACATCCGCCGTGATGACATCACTTCTTTCATGAAGCTATATGCTGACAATGGGTTCCCTGTAAAAAAAGGGGGGTAGAGCAGTTTCTGTTATTGTGTTTTACAATTAAAAAAAATTATATGACCGAACGGGTAAACGCATTAAGAAAACAAAGCCTTGAGGCAGAAAACATTCTGCATCACGAACGTGCGATGCTGGTTACATCATTCTATCGCGAAGCATTGCCAACGGTTGAAGCCATTCCTGTGCAACGGGCATTGGCTTTTCAATACATACTGGAAAACAAACATCTGTACATTGGCGACAATGAACTTATTGTGGGTGAGCGTGGACCTGCACCCAAAGCGACACCTACCTATCCGGAAGTTAGTTTGCATTCTTTGAAAGACCTTGAGGCTCTGAATGACCGTCCGAAAGTCTCTTTCAAGGTTTCAGAAGAGACCAAAAGGGCATATGCAGACGTCATTATCCCCTTCTGGAAAGGCAGAACCAACCGTGACAAACTCATGTCACTGATGAGTCCGGCATGGTTGAACGCCTATAAGGCAGGAGTATTCACCGAATTCCAGGAACAACGTGCACCCGGACATACCGTGCTTGGAAAGAAGATGTGGGGAAAAGGGATGCTGGATCTGATGGATGAATGCGATAAAAAACTCGAAAGGCTGTTGTCAGCAAAGGATGCCGGTAACACTGAGAAGGTGAATGAGTTGCGGGCAATGAACATTGCCGCGAAAGCACTGATCCTTTTTGCTGAACGGCATGCTGATGCGCTTGAAAAAATGGCATCAGGAGAAACCGGTGCCGGGCGAAAAAAGGAGCTGTTGCAGATGGCAAATATTTGCAGAAGGGTTCCGGCAAATGCTCCTTCCACGTTTCATGAGGCTTTGCAGCATTATTGGTTTATTCACCTGGGCGTGATCACTGAATTGAATCCGTGGGATTCATTCAATCCAGGCCGACTCGACCAGCACCTGCTTCCTTTTTACCAGGCCGATCTGGAAGCAGGCAGGATCAACAAAGAACAAGCGCGTGAACTTCTCCATTGCTTCTGGATCAAGTTCAACAACCATCCTGCCCCGCCAAAAATGGGGGTTACGGCTCAGGAGAGCAACACCTATACCGACTTTGCACTGATCAACCTTGGGGGTGTGAAAGAAGATGGCAGTGATGCGGTAAATGAAATGACATACATACTGCTTGAAGTGATCCGGGAAATGCGCCTTCTTCAGCCAAGCAGCATGGTCCAGGTAAGCAAGAAGAACCCTGACCGCTTCATTCACAGGACCCTCGATATTATCAGAACCGGATTCGGACAGCCTTCGGTATTTAATACCGACGCCATTATCCAGGAATTACTCAGACAGGGTAAATCGATCGAAGATGCGCGCAATGGCGGTGCATCCGGGTGTGTGGAGTCTGGTGCATTTGGCGTGGAAGCGTATTTTCTTACCGGCTATTTCAACCTGACAAAAATACTTGAACTGTGTCTGCACAATGGTTATGATACCCGCACAAAACAACAACTGGGCCCTGAGACCGGCAATCCCGAATCATTTAAAAACTTCGATGACCTAATGACTGCTTACCGCACACAGGTCAGGTATTTTGCTGACATTAAAATGGAGGGAAATAAAATCATCGAACAGCTCTATGCAACCCAGCTACCTGCTCCGTTCCTTTCTTTGCTGATTGAAGACTGTATTGCAAATGGCACCGACTATAATGCGGGAGGTGCCAGGTACAATACGAGTTACATTCAGGGTGTGGGACTGGGAAGCGTAACAGACAGTTTGACGGCGCTAAACTATCACGTATTCGACAACAAAACCATTTCAATGAACGGCATGTTGCAGGCGATGCAAAACAATTTTGCCAATTTTGAGGAATTTCGTGAAGAACTGGTATTGCGGACACCAAAGTATGGGAACGATGATGACTATGCAGACCAGCAGGCAGTGGACACGTTTAATATGTTTTTCGAGTCGGTCGATGGTGTGCCGTGTTTCAGGGGTGGTATGTTCAGGATCAATATGCTCCCAACCACCTGCCATATATACTTTGGAAGCGTTACCGGCGCCATGCCTGATGGACGGAAAGCCGGTATTCCCCTTTCAGAAGGCATCAGTCCCGTACAGGGCACCGATACCAACAGTCCGACAGCCGTTTTGAAATCGGCAGCCAAGATCGACCATATCAAAACAGGGGGTACCTTGTTAAACCAAAAGTTTACCCCTTCTTTCTTTGATGATGAAGAGAGCTATGACAAACTGACCTCTCTGATCAGATCATATTTCCGGCTCGACGGCCATCACATACAGTTCAATGTTATTTCTGCCGACACCCTTAGAGATGCGCAAAAGCATCCGGAAAAATACAGAGACCTGATAGTAAGGGTTGCCGGATACAGCGATTATTTTAATGATCTGGGTGAAGACCTTCAGAATGAGATCATCCTGAGGACAGAACATGGCGAACAGTAAACAGGTAATGCGAAGGGCTTCCAGGTCCTGTCAGTGACTCAATGAAGCCGAAGGGTGTTGGAAATATTTTGTTAACCATTAAAACACAGATGACATGCAAATATTTCCTGCTGTTTCGTACCGGACCATGGTGTTGTTTCTGTTTTTCTTCAATGTTTTTACCGGAAAAACACAAGCCAGTGAGGAGTGGGTGAATATTGCCCTTGAGGCAAGTGAAATACGCACCTCCCACGTATCTCCATGGGAAGACCTGTATGCAATCAATAATGGTATTGACCCCCAGCATTCGGGAGATAATGCATGGGGTGCATACGGTAACTGGGACGGTACGCAAAGACAGTGGCACTGGGTGGAGTACAGGTGGGACGAACCCTGGCTGATCGGACAGTCGGATATCTATTGGTGGGCAGACGGAGCGGGTATAGTGATCCCCTACGACACCTATCAGGAATACTGGGATGCTTCCGGCAATGAATGGCGTTTATTGCCAAATGCTGTGGGAAACGGTACGGAGAGGGATAAGTACAATATTACGAACTTTGATCCGGTGATAACCCAGGGAATCAGGGTGCATATGGTCAGTACCATATCGACAGGCATTCTCGAATGGCGGGTCTGGGGTAAACGTGAAATGAAACCGCTGAATACAACAGCTTCTACTGACCGGCCCCTGAAACCCGGACAGAAAAGCAGGATAACCGTTACTGCGCTCGATGATCAGGGAAACACTGTTGAGGGATATGTGTTTGGGTTGAAAACGGTAATTGTAAACAACCATCCGGATACTGAAGAATCGTATTTGGTGAACGGTCAGGCTCTGACCGAAACACTCCATTCAATGGATCTGGAATCGTCAGATGACAACGGACAGGTTTCTTTTTCCATTGAAATGCCTGGCAAGGTTGATCCGGGCGACGGTATAAGCGTTGGTCTGCTATTTGCAGATGGCACACCGGTACCAGGCGTTCGATACGGTTATTTTGAGCCTGGTGTATCACCAACTCCGGGAGTTCTGGTTATCAATGAGATAATGGCATCAAATGCAACAACTGTTGTTGATGAGGATGGCGATTATGAAGACTGGATTGAGTTATACAACAAGGGAGAAGAAGTGGTCAACCTGGAAGGTTGTGGGTTATCAGACGATTATGGAAACCCCTTCAGGTGGATCTTCCCGTCGAAAAACATCAGTCCGGGGGAGTTTCTTGTTATCTGGGCATCTGGTAAAGAGAGGGATGATCCGTTGAATCCATTGCATACAAATTTCCGGATCAGCAAAGATGGTGAGGAGGTGCTTCTGACAGCTCCCGGCGGTGAAAGGCTGGATGAGATCCCCCCAACACCGGTACCTACAGATAAGTCATACGGCCGGTACCCTGACGGGGCTGATCAGTTTTTCTTTTTCAGCGAACCTACACCGGGAAGTTCAAATATCAGCGACCATTATGCCGGCATACTTGATGATGTCCGGTTTTCTTCTGAACCCGGGTTCTACAGTGATACGGTACATCTTGAACTGTCACACCAAAATCCGGAATCCATCATATATTACACAACTGATGGTTCTCTGCCGGATACTGCATCGCTGCGGTATACTTCACCCATAATCCTGGGATACAGGTCGGATGAGGAAAACCAGCACTCAATGATCCCTACAAACCATATGACAGGCGCCTGGGGTTGGAGTGAACCGGCAGAAAAAGTCGCCAAGGCTTCAGTTATCAGGGCAGTAGCCATTAAACCAGGCTATCTGAACAGCAGGGTTAAGACGGGAAGCTACTTTATTTTCCCTGAAGGAGAACAGAGGTATCCGCTGGATGTGGTATCTGTAATTGCCAATCACGAACACCTTTTTTCTGACTCATCGGGTATATATGTTCCGGGTGATCATTATGTAACGGGAAATCATGGTACAGGTAACTATTACCAAAGGGGGCCGGAATGGGAACATCCTGCATCGGTGGAATTTTTTTATGAAGATATTTATTTTCAACAAGACGTCGGACTAAGAATACATGGTGGCTGGTCGAGGAGACTGGCGCAGAAGAATTTTCGCCTGTATGCCAGGAACGAATACGGCGATAACAGGTTTTACCACCAGGTTTTTCCAGATTTGCCATACACTGAATACAACAGATTGATACTAAGGGCGGGAGGCAACGAAACCGATTTTTCCATGTTCAGGGATCCCGTTGCACAAAGCCTGGTAAGCCATTTTGATGTGGACATCCAGGCATACCACCCTGCCGTTGTTTTTGTGAATGGAGAATACTGGGGCATTAAAAACCTCAGGGAGCGGTATGACCAGCACTACCTTGCACGGGTTTACGGTGTGGATCCCGGCAATGTGGATTACCTGTCAGCTGAATATGGGAATATGATCGTAAAGGAGGGAGACCGCAATCATTACCAGCAGATGCTCAACTTCCTGTCATCTAACGACCTGAGCGATGATGCAAAATACCAGGAAGTGCATACACTGATGGATGTCAATAACTTTATGGATTATTATTCTGCCCAGATATATTATGCCAACAATGACTGGCCATATAACAACATTGATTACTGGCGTCTTCGTGTCGATTATGATCCGGCAGCACCGAAGGGTCACGACGGACGCTGGCGATGGCTTCTGTACGATATCGACAGGTCGTTGGGCTATCATACCAGCCATACCTTTAATATGATCACCTTTCTTACCTCAAGGTTACACCCATATACCAATACCGAATGGCCGAACCTGATCTTGTACAATCTTCTCGATAACGAAGGGTTTAAAAACAAATTCCTGAACCGGATAGCCAATCATCTGAACACCGCCTTCCTTCCCTCCAGGGTATTTGCAGTGATTGACAGTCTTAAAAGCGGTATTGAAGCCGGTATGGCTGAACATATAAGAAGGTGGGGCAACCCTTCATCGATGAGCGCCTGGGAGCACACAATCAACAAGATGTACACATCTGCCAACCATCGTCCTGACTATGTAAGAACGCACATAACAGACCACTTTGGCATTAACGGAACAGTGAATATGACCGTTAGGGTAAACAACCCTGCAGGCGGACATATACAAATAGAAAATATGGATATTCTCCCTTCCATACCGGGTATTGAAGGTGAACCTTATCCGTGGACAGGCATCTATTTCAGGAAGTTGCCATTGCGTCTGGCGGCAATGCCGGCCACCGGTTATGCATTCAGCCACTGGACCGTATCGGGTACTCCTGAAATAATCTCTGATGAGCGCGTGCTTGCCGTTGCCCCTGATGCCGATATGGACCTGACCGCACACTTTAAAAGAGACGGAGAACAATCACCTGTTAGCTACTGGTTTTTCGGGACTGACCTGCCCAACAATACACCTATGACTTCTGTCGACCCTACATTCAGTACAACAGAGGGTGCAGGAATAAAGTTTGTTTCAGCACTTGAGGGGTATCCCTACTACAATGGACATCAATACTGGAGGGTTGGATCAATGGAGCGGCGTAACAGTCCGACAAGCATCAACTACATACCGGAAGCCAATGACAATACCAGTTTTGCTGATGCAAATATGCGTGGACTCCAGGTCAGACAACCACTTAACCAAAATGACCGGGAGAGCTCACTACTGTTCAGTTTGCCTACCGCGGGGTACAGGAATGTCAGTTTTCGTTTCGCTGCAATGGATGAAGGGGCAGCTGATCGTTTGGTGATCGATTATTCAGTGTCTGATTCTGAACCTGTGTGGGTCACAACAGGAATGGAGCTCAGCCATAAAGAATTGAAGAAAGATGTTTATCAGCTTTTTGAGATCTGTTTCTTGTCTGTAGTTGAGGCAAATGACAATCCCGGTTTCATGGTGCGTATCAGGTTTGAGGGAGCAGAAACAGGAGCGTTTGAAGGCAACAGGGTGACATTTAATAACATCAGCCTCCACGGGGAAGCAATAAACCGGATATTCTACAGCAAGTCAGAAGGAGAAATTAATGAACTATCAACATGGGGAACAAATCCTGATGGCAGTGGTGAGGGGCCGGAATCTTTTTGCATGTATGGAGCAGAATTCCATATCCACAACAGGGCTGAGGTTGAACTCAGTGCACCCTGGCATGTGACGGGGAAAGGATCGACAGTGACAGCCGGGGATAACCGGAATCCTTTTTTTATGAAAGCTGAAGCACCTTTTGATGCCACTCTGGATGTTGCCTATAACGCAACCGTCGAACTACAAAACAGCCAGGTACCGCAAATTGGCCGGGTCAGCAAGAATTCGAAGGTAATATTTTCTGGTCAGGCTGATTTTGTGCCTGCAGGCTCATACTTTCATCTTGTACTGGACGGTATAAACCCTTGGTTCAGTGATGGAACGATTATTGAACTGCGGGGCGATCTGATATTAAAAGGCAATGTGGCCATGCCGGATGCCAGAGGAAGCAAAAGGTATGACCTTTACTTTACGGGATATCACGACCAGGTGATCAGGGCAAATGGCAATCTGATAAGGGGATACAACATCGGGTTCAACAAAACAGGAGGGGTAATAACATTTTCGGGCGACGAGGGGGGAGCGACACTTTCTTCTGATAACCAGCTTATGATGACAATGGGACGAAACGCACGATTCAATGATAACGGGATATCGATATATGCGGGGAACAGCGTTAACATAGATGGCGCAGCCGGATCATACAATTTTACAGGAACACTCATACTGGCAGATGAGGAGGAAGGGGTTGTAAGAGGCGCCGGCAGCAACAATAATTTTAACATACGCGATTCAAACGAAAGTCAGTCAAATACAGTGGCTGTGCTGAACAACATCATCATTAAGGCAAGAAATAAAAATGGTGAGTTCAGGTTCAGAGACGGTGGCAATAACCGTTTCAGGGTAAAAGGAGACTTTGTCGTGAAGAAGCAATGTGATGGGAGGATACGCTTCTATGACAATGAGCTGTTTATTGGGGGTGACTTCATCATTGAGGAGGGCTTTCCCGGAGCGGTAGATCCGGTTCGTGCGATTAGGTTTGAAGGTGCATGGGCCCAAAAACTGGAATCAGATAAAAAACTGACAATTGGAGATCTGATTATCGATAATCCTGGAAATCTCATGTTGAGGGGAGATGTTCAGATTGATCATATGCTCCGTTTTGACAACGGCAGATTGGAGGTGGCCGGGGGAAACCTTCCTGTGCTGGGACCGGGAGCTGTGGTATCCGGATATGGTCCGCAGAGATATGTAGATGGACCCCTGGGTATTATTACTTGTGGTTTAACACCCAAACCGGCATTTTTCCCCCTCGGCAGGGAGGGATCATACGTTCCGTTCACCCTGGAGGCTTTGCATGATAAAGAAGATGAAGTTCTTTATGTCACAGAGCTGTTGATGGAACCACCATCCGGACCTGACCTGCCTGCAGGTGTTGCGGAGATACTAGACAGGTACCATTTTCTGTTGTCGGCCAATGATACTTCAACGATCAGTTCGCTGAACCTTACAACGGCATATTTTCCCGAATGGCTGACTTTTGATGAGGATCTTCTTGTGATGGTGGTGTTGGGCAAGGAAGGATGGGTTAACCTGGAAGGGACTACCCGGAACGGAATGATAAGCTCTGATGTTCCTTTTGCAACAACCGGGATAATTGCCCTTGCAAGAAAGGCTGTAGACGTATCAATAACCACTACAGCAGGAGCGGGAGGGACAATAGAGCCTGAAGGGATCACAATGGTGCTGCAGGGAACCGATTACACTGTTGGCATAACGGCAGATGATGGGCATCACATCCGGGAACTGCTGGTCAACAATAAAAATATTCCGGAAGCAGAAGGCATGTTTTCATGGGTGCACCCGATAAAAAATATTATGAACGATATCACCATAGCTGTTGCTTTTGCCCCTAACAGCCATAATGATCTTGTTATATTTCCCAATCCTGCCGGCGAACAACTTTGGATACAGTTTGCCCAGGAGTTGGAGCATGACGCAGATGTGACACTGGTAAGATCAGACGGCAGGGTGGTGGACGGAATGATCATAGAGAAGGGGAGCGGCAGAAGCGGGCACATAAGCCTTTTTGGTGTGGAACCGGGAATATACATTGCCAGGGTCATTTACGGACAGCATGTGTTCAGTGAAAAAGTTGTGATCCTTTAATTGGCTCACCCCCATACTTCTGAAAATCGACGTTTTTCTTTTCTGTTGCGGTTTCGTGGAAGCTCCATAACAGCAATCATACTCATTGTTGCTGTTATTTTTTATGGGTTAGCACTTCTTTCTTTAAAAAAATTTGGATATTAAATTTATTTGTGTTAAATTTACACTCATTATGAGTGTCCGTTTTACACTTAATTAACCTATTTGATGTTTTACAAAAACCAAAATCATGAAAAAAATTATTACGCTATTATGCTGTTTTGTCTTTCTGATTGCAGCACAGGCGACAGATGAGACGATCTACACTGATGATTTCAGTGAGACACACGATTTCGTTACCGATGGTGTTGAGGGCACTATATGGGATGGCATTAGTGTGAATGAAGGGGTAATTGAAACAGAAGTTGAGGCTGAAATTCTTGAATTACAGTCTGGCGATGGGGTTCTTACATTCAACACGATGAATTCAAACTTTTCTGGAGGGAATGACAACGGTGCTTTTCTTTACAAAACCATTCCGGCCGACTCCGATTTTCAGCTCATTGTAAAAATTGAATCGGGTCAGTTCTCTTCTTTTTATGTGGATCCTGTTGGTTTTTTAACGGCTGGACTGATTGCACGCGTACCCCCTGAGGAAGACCCCGATAATGCGAGGTTTGTAGTTGCAAACGCATTTGACCGTCCCGAATGGGGTGCAGTCCAGGGACTTCGTAGTGTACCGCCACCTGAAGGCGGGGTTGAAGAGCTTTGGAATGCTCAACATTCTGTTGCCGCATATCCGTGGATGAAGCTTGCCCGGGCAGGGAATGTCTTCACTGCCTATTACAGTGCTGATGGACACCGGTGGCACCTGTTAAATCACAACAACCCTGATGTATGGGACGTTTTATCAGTAGAAAGGCCTGATATGGCCGGTTTCCCGCTTCAGGTGGGGATTTTTCATGCAACCTATTCTGGAAATTCTGCCAGTGTGGATTTTGCCAACTTTTACCTGAGACTGGGAGAAGATGTAGCAGCGCCGATCAGTACTGCTTTCTGGGACTTTAACATGCTAGGTTTTGGAGACCTGTTGCAACCCCTTTATCCTACACACATGGGTGAAGGATTTACCCTGTTTAATGATGCTGAGCGGGCACTGGTGCTGGTTATGCCTGGCGGACATTGGGAGGATGCACCCGATAAAACCATGATCTTTGAGGATGTTCTCGGTATTACCGGGAATGACCCCCGCACCATCATGTTCTGGATGAAGGCAGGCAAGGACGAAGGGGTAGTGCCCGGCGACGACAATGATGTGCTCTTTGGCACCATTACCCAATGGGGCGTCAACGAAGACGGCGAACGCTTTACCGTCAGGCACAACAATGGCAGGTTGCGTGTGGAGGTTCAGGGAGGCTTTGCACAGACCGCAAGCAATGAGGTGATCAGTCTTCATAACTGGCACCATGTCATTGTGCAGGTACCCGATGTGGAAAACGCCACCACCGATGACATCAGGATATGGATAGATGGCGTGGCACAGGAAACGGAAACAGCAACTCAACTGATCAACACAGCCGATAGTCCGTTCGGATTTGGCCATAATCGGTTAACGATCGGAAGAACCCTCTTTGGCTTTATTGATGATTTTTTGATCATTCCGGATGCACCCAGTGAGGGCAAGATCTTTGGCTATGAGGAAACCACCATTGCGGAAGATCTGGGTATTGACCTGGTTTATCCGGGAATGAACCCTTATGAATATGTTTATGGCGATGACTTCCTTGCAGAACATGATTATGCTGCTGACGGCATCATGGGTGCTGCGAATATTGCCCTCATCTCCCGCCCCGATACAGATTATGTTTCGCCATGGGAAAACCTGCGTGCCATCAACAGTGGTTATGAAGAACCTGAAAACTCTGGCGATCGTGGCGGACCGAATGGAGTTTACGGTAACTGGAACAGTGCCGATGAGTGGAGATGGGTACAGTATGATTTTCCCGGGTATTTTACCATTGACCGCTCTGATGTGTACTGGTTTACTGACGGCGGTGGCATTTTGATCCCTGACAGCGCTTACCTTGAATACTGGAGCGGGGAAGAAAAAGGATGGGTTATGATATCGGACGATCTGGGACTGGTAGCAGACCAGTGGAATATCACCCGGTTTGATCCGGTTTTCACCAACACCATCAGGATGCACATGAAATCCAATGAAGAGTCGACAGGTATTATTGAATGGCGTGTCCTGGGAACAATATGGGATGGTCTCAAAGTGAATGAAGGAGCAATTGCAACAGATACTGAGGCAGAAATTGTTGAACTGACAGCCGGCGAGGGTGTTCTTACCTTTACCACCATGAATTCACACTTCTCAGGAGACAATGACAATGGAGTTTTCCTGTACCGTAACATTCCGCCAAACGCAGACTTTGAAGCCATCGTAAAAATTGAATCAGGCACTTACCCCTCCTTTGATGCAGAACCTGTAGGCTTTTTGATGGCTGGACTGATGGCGCGGGTGCCCACCGCAGAAGACCCTGAAAATGCAAGGTTTATTTGCACACAGGCATTTGATCGTCCTGAATGGGGTGCAACGCACGGACTTCGCAACGTTCCTCCGCCAGCGGGAGGAATACAGGAACTCTGGAATGGTGAACATAGCCTAGGGGATTACCCCTGGATGAAACTTGTCCGCGAAGGACTTGTTTTTACTGCCTACTTTAGTGCCGACGGAGAGGAGTGGCATCTGTTTGATCACAGAAATCCTGATGAATGGGATGTGTTATCAGCAGAACGGCCCGATATGGTTGGTTTCCCGTTGCAGGTTGGGATATATAATGCTACCTATACTGAAAATGCCGGCACAGTCGAATTTGCCCATTTTACATTAAGTGTCGGTGAGGAAAAGGTAATAGATATTCCGGTTACCACCATTGTTGACATCATCATGGAAAGTGAGGTACACGCTACATTGGCTACAGCGGTTGCTGAAGCCGGACTGGCAGATGCACTCACCGGCGAAGGGCCGTTTACGGTTTTTGCCCCCACCGATGAGGCATTTGAAGCACTTCCGGAAGGGATGCTTGCGGATCTTCTGGCTGACCCGGAGGGATTACTGAAAGATATACTCCTCTATCATGTGGTCGACGGACTGGCATATTCGAACGACCTGTCTGACGGACAGAACATTACAACCATGCTTGGGGAGGATATTGTGGTCACCATCAATGAAGATGGCGTGTTCATCAACGGTGCCCAGGTAATCGTTGCCGACCTGGAGGCCCACAACGGTGTGGTGCATGTAATTGACGGGGTGCTTGAACCTGCTGTGGTTGAGGTGCCTGATATTTCCACCGAAACAAAGGCCGTGAGCCTTTTCCCCAATCCTGCAAAGGACATGGTAATTCTTTCTTCTACAGACCGGATCAGGGAAGTGACCATCGTGGATATCAGTGGGAGAACTGTTAAACACTTTGTTGTTGATACACATGAGGTCAACCTCGACACCTCTGCTCTGATCACCGGACTTTACCTGGTAAGCGTCCGCACGGATATGGGTGTACATACAGATAAATTGCAGATACAAAGGTAATCAGCCACAAAAAGTATAATTAACTGATTGCCTTATCATCAATGCAATGCATGGCCAATATGCATAAAAGTCCCGGGAAAAACCGTATCTTTCGATCCGTCCGTTTTTCCCGGGACTGTTTTTTAACAATATTATCAATTATTAATTCAGCTAGCC